>JBBQGJ010000028.1:0-33865 GCA_038322925.1 Mycobacteriales bacterium | reverse complement strand
GGGACTTCCGTGACGGGATTGTGTAGGAACTCGATCGTCACGGGGCGTCCCCTGTCGTCCCATCAGCAACACTTGTCACATCCGTCACACACGTAACCGCTGGTCACCGGCCCTGAACACCGACCTTGCCGAGCCCCTGGGGAGGAACCGCTCCTCGGCGTTCCGTCGAGACACCCGGACGACAGGCCCATGCCGGCCCGCGCAACCGATCGCGGTATGAACCGGAGAACCCGTTCCAGCACATCGTCATCGGGGTGGTTCGACGCGAGTAGGACAACCCCGGCCACCTCCTTGCGGGAACCTCTGCGCGTAAAGATTCACGTACACCCGCCAATCGAGGTTCTCACCGGAACATAAGGCGGTGGCAGTCCGGCCGCGGCGAGCACGGCACGCAACTGATCGACGATCACCACCCCGGTCTGCGGCACCCCAGGCTTCGCACTGCCGCCCGCGCCGAGCCGGTCGTAAGCGAAGACCGAGCTGATCGTGGCGAGCTCGGGGAAGCGCCCAGGTCCCGAGTTGCACCCGCAAACCGTTCACCAGCACGATGGTGGGCGACCGGCTGCCCGCACTGATGTACTCCACCGGTCCATCCGGGACCTGGGCCGTGTGAACGGAAGGAAGGGCTCGCTCCGCTTCCGGCAGTGACCGGAACCCGTGTTTCATGTCCATGGCAGCACCTTCTGTCGGGGTTTACACGGCGATAAGAATCGATCCAATCAGGAAGATCGAGCGGCCCCCACCGAATGCGGCTTCTCCCAGTCAGGCTGCTCAACCAACCAGAACTTCAAGCCTGATCTTGGCGACTGATCCATCGAGATGATTCGTGGATCTCGACCAGGGCGACTCCGTCGAAAGGCGTGAAGCTGCCCGCTATATGCCTGGTCATGTGGTGTTGCTGCAACTCCGCGATGGACACAGTTCCCTGCCGGGTCGCCGTCTGGTCGGAAATGAAAAACCCACACTGAACTGATGACGAATGTCATCTCGACTAGATCGGTGCGGCGGTTAGTCTTTCCTTGATTCGGTCTTGGGATGGAGATCCGCTCGGCTGGAGGCACCCGAAAGGCGTCCAATAGATCGAGAGAGTTACCGCCGCGATAAGCCCACAACCAACCATGAGGAACCGGACTTCACGGCCTGGAATTGAAGCACGGCTTTCGGAATCTACCGAGGTCTCGGATCCTCGTCGGCGTTGACCGCCGAGGCCTGACGAAAGTGGGGGAACCATGAAACTCCGACCAACCGACAACCATTCCGTTCGCTCGTTCCTCAGACGTGTCCTGCTGCTGGGCATCAGTCTGATGGTCGTGGCCGGTCTCTGGGCACCGGCCGCCCATGCCCAGCCGGTGGAGCCGCTCGCGATAACCGAACAGCCGCTGCAGCCCACCCTGCCGGCGCCGACCGGCCACCACCGCATCGGGGTCGTCCAACTGCATCTGGTGGACGAAACACGGCCAGATCCCTGGGTGCCCGCGCAGACAGCTCGGGAACTCATGGTCAGCCTGTGGTACCCGGCCCAGCGCACCCACTGCTACCCACTCGCGCCGTGGCTGCCACCAGCCGCGTGGTCCCGCTTCGAACAGGACAACGGGATACCGCCGGGTGTTCTCCAGGTGCCCCTCACCCATGGCGCCGCCGGTGCACCGGTCGACCGTGACCGCGATGGTAGGCCGGTGGTGCTCTACTCACCCGGCTTCGGCAGCAACCGCGACAGCGGCACCGTCCTGGTCGAGGAATTGGTCAGCCGCGGATACATCGTGGTCACCATCGATCACACCCACGACGCCAACGCTGTCGAGTTCCCCGACGGGCGCGTCGAGACGTTCGCTATCCCGCAGGTCACAGACGAGATCATCGAACAAGCGGTCGCGGTCCGCGTCGCCGACACCCGCTTCGTCCTCGACGCACTGACTGAACTGAACGCCGGCACCAACCCGGACGCCGAACACCGCAGACTCCCCTCCGGACTCCGCGGCGCGCTGCGAATGTCCAGCGTGGCAATGTTCGGTCACTCCCTCGGCGGCGCGACCGCTGCCGCGGCCATGCTCGAGGATCAGCGGATCAACAGCGGCGTCAACCTGGACGGCAGCCTGGTCGGGCCCGTCGTCAACGCCGGCCTGGATCGCCCCTTCCTGCTGGTTGCCAACAGCAGCCAGGGCCGAGATGCCGACGAAACATGGGCGAAGTTTTGGGCCAACCAGCGCGGCTGGCGACTGAACCTGCAACTGACCGGTTCGGCGCACGGCTCCTTCACCGACTTCCAGGCCCTGGTTCCCCAGACGGCCGGCGTGCTCGGCCTCCCGCCCGACGCCGTGCAGCAGTTGATCGGCACTATCGACCCCCACCGGTCCATCACGAATCAACGCGCCTACCTCACCGCGTTCTTCAACACACACCTTCGACACCGCGACGGCCACCTGCTTGACCGCCCCTCACCACACTTCCCGGAAATGCAGTTCATTCCCTAAAGCTCCTCTCCGCCGCAGCAGCGGATGCCGCCGTTATTGCCCACTGCCGGAGACGAAACCGTGCCCGATTCATCGCCAAGGTCCGGGTGGCCTCGGTGGCGGCCCAGTCGTCGAGGGCGGTCGTGGCCAGGATCCGTTCCCGGTTGCGGAGCAGGGTCTGCAAGTAGTCACGCATCTCGGGCAGGTAGGACGGGTCGGTGCGGAAGTGACCGCACCCCAGGCAGCGGAACCGGAACGGGCACGCGTGACCGCCGGCGGAGACGTTGGACGGTTCGGTGCAGGTGCCGAACGGGACCGCGACAGCACCGACCCGCATCCGGGCATGCTCATGGTCCAGCAGCGCCTTCGCGTCCTTCCAGATCTGGGCGCCGTGCCCGTCGAACTGGAACTGCACGATCTTGTCCACCGCACCCCGGATGCGGTGTTCGGTGACCCGATGGTAGGTCTGTGTGGTGCCCAATGCCTTGTGCCCCATTAGTTCTCGAAGCACATCAGGTGGGGTGCCGACATCAGCAGCCGCTGCGCATAGCTGTGCCGGTAGGCGTACAGGACCACCGCGGCCGATCGCCGGGCGGGCATGCTGGGTGCTGGTGCTGATGTCAGGGCGGGCAGGTTCTCATACAGTTGCCGGAGCACCGCCTGCGGCAACGCCCGGCCCGGACCGTCCAGCTTCATCACAGCTGGAATGTCGGCGCTGCGCAACGCGAACATGTCGAGCAGCCCAGCGGCAGGTTCACTGTGGCGGGTCAGCCCAGGTCGCGGGCATCGCGCAGGACCTTCGCGACGTGTTGGCAGATCAGCGGCCGCCGCTTGGCGCTCAGCGCGCCGGTGCTCTCCAGGTGGGCCACCCGATTCAGGAAATTCTCCATGTCCGCCGGCCCCAACAGGGATGGGGCATGCCCGTGGTCGCGGCGTTGCGGGTGCAGGCTGTCGGAGAGTTCTACGATGGAGTTGACGCGGTTCTGCAGGTATCCGGCAACCCCGTGCCCCCGGTGCCGGGGCAACTGGTCTGCGGCCCATCGTTTGGCGGTTTCCCGCAACCAGTGCTGCCGGATCCCTTCGCCGCCGAGCAGGTGGTCCGGGTCTTCGACCCGCTACGGAAGGGCGCCCAGTCCACGACCACGGGTTCGGTGGGCGCGCTCACCGGGCGAGACGCCCACCCGTTCGCGGCCTTCGCCCGCGATCATGCCGGGGCCTTCGTCGGCGAGGAACCGGTACGGGTCAGCGCCTGACCCGTCAGGTGGGTCGTGGGGTATGTGGCGGGGCCGCCAGGGATACGCCGGCCGTGCCGGCACCGGCCCGCGGCGCCGAGTTCCAGCGCGCAGCCCTGGCTTTCGCCTGGCGGACGGTGGCTCGGAGACCGGCGATGTCGGGTACGGCATCGCGAGGGTCGGGCGGCCACTCGGCGACGACCCCCTCGGCCCACATCGCCCAGCGGTCGATCATCTCCAAGTAGTCGTCCAGGAAGCGCCCCGTGAGGCCGAGCACAGCGAGCCGCTCCAGATACTGCCCGTCCCCGTCGACATAAATGCCGCCGACCTCCACGTTGCGCAGGGTCAGCCCGTGGACCCATCCGCGCAGGTGATCGAGCGTCGCGAGAAGGTCGGCTGTCAATCCGTTCTCGGCGTAGAAGGCCTTGAGGATGTGTTCGGATTCGAAGACCGGCTCAGCGCTGTCAGCGCCGAGCCAGGCACCCAGCGCTCGCCGTCCCCTTGGTGTGATCGCATACACCGTTCTCGGACGGCGCCCGTGGCTTCCGGGCTCGGCAACTGCCAGGCCCTGGGCCACCAGCTTCTTCGGTTCCTCATAGAGTTTGCTGCGCGCACGCGGCCGGAAGCGGCTCAGCGTGCGATCCGTCAGCGTCGCCAGCTCATAGGTCGTCCATGGCTTGATGGCCAGCAGACCGAGGAGGGCATTACGAGGTCGGTGTCAGCGCGCCGTTGCTCGTCATCGGTCTCCGGATGATCGTCGAATTGTTTGTCCCAAAGGGACTATATCGTGACCTCGTGGATGTGGGTGTGGTCGTTACCGGTTGGAGCTGTCCACCTCCCTACCGTTGCGGACCTGCCCGCCGTGCTGCGTGTGCCGCTCCGCCAGCCGCTGTTCGTGCCGAGGTCGCTGTTCATCCTGGGTGTACTTCGCGGCGGCGGCATCACGTCATCACGTCATCACGTCATCGCGGCAGGGCGGGAGGGTGGCGGCCGCAGCGCGCCGGACGACAGTCGGCGGCCCACAGCGATTCGCGCGCATCACCTGGTTGACTCGCGTCACAGCATCCCCACAACCGCGACGTTCGGGCGCGCCGGCGAAGTTGATCCGCGCTGGACAGGCGAGGCACCGGGGTTGCGCGGCATGGGGGAACCTTGTCCGCATGTACCTGGCTGACCTACCGACCGATTCCGGTGACGCGCCCATCGCGTGGCTGGCCCTGACGATCGTCGTCGCCGCCGTGGGGGCGCTGATCCTCGCCGTGCTGCTCGGCGCCCTGCTCCGCCGGCTCGGGCGGCGGTGGCCGGTGGTTGTCGAGGCATCACGGCGCGGCCGCTTACCGTTCCGGCTGCTGCTGGTGCTGATCGCGATCCGTCAGGTGATCGCCTCGACCACGGTGCTGGGCGGCTGGCAGGACACCCTGGTCACCGTCGTGCAGCTGGCGATCCTGGCGGTCTGCGGGTGGTTGCTGGCCGTGCTCGCGTTCGTGTTGGAGGACCTGACGCTGGCCAGGTTCCGGATCGACGTGGCCGACAATCGCAAGGCCAGGCGGGTACGCACCCAGGTGACGCTGTTCCGCCGGCTGGCGGTGGCCGCGATCATCACGCTGGTCATCGCCTCGATGCTGCTGACCCTGCCCGGCGCCAAGGAGGCCGGCGCGACGATCCTCGCCTCCGCCGGGGTCATCGGCATCGTCGCCGGCCTCGCCGCGCAGTCCTCGCTGTCGAATCTGTTCGCGGGCCTGCAACTCGCGTTCACCGACGCGATCCGGGTAGACGACGTCGTGGTGGTGGAGGGCGAATGGGGCCGCATCGAGGAGATCACCCTGACCTATGTGGTGGTGCACATCTGGGACGACCGGCGGCTCATCATGCCCTCGACCTACTTCACCACCACCCCGTTCCAGAACTGGACCCGCAAGGAATCCGCGGTGCTGGGCGCCGTCGAGCTGGACGTCGACTGGCGGGTGCCGCTCGACGACCTCCGGGTCGAGCTGGACAGGGCCCTGCAGTCCTCCGAGATCTGGGACGAACGGGTCGGCATCCTGCAGGTCACCGATGCGGTCGGCAGCGTGGTCCGGGTCCGGGTACTGGTTTCCGGTGTGGACGGGCCGACAGTGTTCGACCTGCGTTGTGAGGTGCGCGAGGCGCTGGTCGGATACCTGCAGCGCCGCCATCCCGACGCGCTTCCCCGGATCCGGGTGGAGAGCTTCGCGCCGGGTATCCCGGAGCATGCGGGTCCGACCGACTTGGCCGACGGCCCGGCCGACGACACGTTGCCGGTGTCGCGTCCCCGGGCTCGGGGCTCGTCAGGCGAGAGCGAGTCCGAATCGACGCACAGCCAGGGGCTTTTCACCGGGAGCATCAAGGCGATCCAGCGGGCCCGGGGGTTCACCGGGACCGGGCCACAGGAGCAGGTGGACGATACGCCGGACGCCCCCGCCGATCGGACATGACGGGCGCAGTTCTCCCGCCGCGACCGTGCTCGCCGGGCCAGCGGAATCGAATCACTCCGAAAGCAGGATGCGCCGCGGCAACCCAGCGGCTCGAATGGCCAGAGGTGGTCAGAGACACCGCGACCAGGATCCGAACGGTCAATCCGGGGAGTAGCCAGCATGCTGTCCACGACGAACAGCGCGCTCGACGAGATCGAGCGCGCACTCCGCGAGGACGACCCGAATTTCGCCGCCACCTGGATTTCGGCCAGGCTCGGCGTCGTCGGATCATTGCGCCCGTCGCGACCATCCTGCTCGGCCTGGTTCTGGTGGTGGTGGGTGGGATCGCCGCGCAGTGGTTGTTGATTGCCGGCGTCATGCTGAGCGCGACCGGGTTCCTGGTCACCGTCGGCGGCTTCTGGTGGCTGTTCCGTGGTGGGCACCACCGCGCCTCCGCCGGCTGCCCGTTCCCCATTTGGAGATCCTGGACCGCCGATCCGGACGGCCGATGCGGCCATGTGGAGGAACTCAGGGTGCGCCCGAGTCGATGGCGGCCGATGATCATGACGGAGCGAAGCTGTGCCCGAGCGGAGATCAACGGGAGATGACCAGATGGGCAAGAACGAGAAGAAGGCCGGGCAGGCGGGGACGAATCTGAGCCGCAAGGAGTACGAGGCCGAGCTGTCCACGCTCCAGGGCGAGCTGGTGGCCATGCAGGAATGGGTGAAAGCCACCGGCGCGAAGATCTGCATCGTGTTCGAGGGACGGGATACCGCCGGCAAGGGCGGCACGATCAAGCGGATCGTGGAGCGGGTCAGCCCCCGGGTCTTCCACGTCGTCGCGCTGTCCGCGCCCACCCCGCGCGAGCAGTCCCAGATGTACGCCCAGCGCTACATGTCGCACCTCCCGGCGGCCGGCGAGGTGATGATCTTCGACCGCAGCTGGTACAACCGCGCCGGGGTGGAGCGCGTGATGGGTTTCTGCACTTCCGAGCAGGTCACCCAGTTTCTCGCGCTGACGCCCGGCGTGGAGAAAGCCATGGTCGACTCCGGCATCATCCTGCTGAAGTACTGGCTCGAGGTCGGCCCCGACGAGCAGACCAAGCGGCTGGAGAGCCGCATCGACGACCCCCGCAAGATCTGGAAACTCTCGGACCTCGACCTCAAGTCCTACAGCCGCTGGTACGACTACGCGCGGGCCAGGGACGACATGTTCAAGGCCACCGATACCGCTTGGGCGCCATGGTTTATCGCCCATACCGACGACAAGAAGCGAGGCCGGCTGAATATCATCAGCCACCTGCTCAGCCAGGTCCCGTACGAGCCACTGCCGAAAAAGAAGGTCACCCTGCCGAAGCGGCAGAAGCGCGGCGACTACGCGGACCCCCACCTGTCGTTGCGGCACATCCCCACACCGTTCTGAGCCTGGGGTGGGTTGCGGGCCGAACACGGCCCGCAGCTGCAGGGCCAGCTGGATCTGCAACGCCGTGCCGCGCCGGCGTCCACATGTCTACGGCGTCAACAGTGTCTACGGCGTCAGCAGTGTCTACGGCGTCAGCCGCGGGGCCCAGGAGGACCAGGTACCCGTCCATCCGGCCCAGAGCCCGTGCCGCTGCCCGGCGTAGAACGAGGCCACCTGCTCGGCATCGACCCGGTGCCGGGGCAGCGCGCACACCACGATTACCCGATCGCCGCTCAGCTCGGCGTCCAGATCCGCTACCCTGGCAGCGATCTCGTCCTCGTCAGCGGCGGAACCAGACAGCAGATCCTGCCGTCCCCGGTTGGCAACTTCCGCCAGTGCCGGTTGAACAGCAGCAGTAGCGCCGTCACCACGGCGCCGCGTTCCAGCACACGCAGATCCGCCGGCCCCCCGGGTGAGCACGAGGCGGCCGAGCGCCTGCGTGCCGGCGACCACCGGGACCGCCGACTGGCTCGGCCCGATGGCCTCCGCGTTGAGCCGGGCTCTGCAGTTCGACGGCACCGCCGAGCACGGCCGCCAGTTCCGCGGCGACGTCGGCCACCCCACCGCCCCGCAGGATCAATTCGGCCAGCCGATCGTGGGCGAGGACGGCTCGCTCGGTGTCCGGCTCTGGTCGCGGAGCGCGGCGTTGGCCCGCTCGAGCCCGATCAGCGCGGCCCTGGTCTCGGCGAGCAGCCGGGCGTTGTCCACCGCGACCGCGGCGTGCACGGCCAGCGAGGACAGCAGCGCGACTTCGTCCCGGGAAAAGGCCCGCTGTCGGCGGTCCGCGGCGAACAGCACCCCGATCACCTGCGCGCCGCGCTTGAGTGGCACGCCCAGGATCGAGACGAGACCCTCGGCGTGCACGGCGGAATCGATCGTCGCCGTGTGCCGGAACCTGTCGTCATGAAAGTAGTCGGCGGAGTCGATCGGCACGCCCTGCTGCGCGACGAAACCGCCGAGGTCCGCCCCCGAGCGGCAGCCGGACGGCCTGGAACTCGGCGGAGACCGACCCGTCGGTGATCCGCATGTAGGTGCCCCGCGCTCGTCGTCATGGAGGCACAGGTAGGCGATGTTCCGGCTCAGCAGGGCGCGGGCGCGTCGGACGATGGCCGCCAGGACGTCATCGACGCTGGTCAGCGCGGCCAGGTCGGACGCGGTCTGGAACGTCGCCGCGAGTGCGCCTCCCGGCGGCGGTGCGTGTCGAGCTGGTCCCGGACACCCGGCGCCTGCCACTTGGCCCGCTCAAGGCCTCAATCTCGGCGGCCGGCAGCCCGGCCGTGCGGGCCTCGACGACCGGCCGCTCGAATTCGACCGTGGAGGCGTCTCGGGCCAGCAACTCGAGCAGGTGACACACCCCTACCGCCATCCCCTGGGTGCGATGCTGTCACCGGCGTCCACTACCGCTCCCCCGTCGGTGGGCGGTGGGTGGGTGCCGCTGGGCCGTGGCGTCGGGGTGCTGGGCTGTGCCGTCGGCCGGCCGGGCGGTGCCGGCGATCAGCGGGCGCCCCAGCCGCCATCGAGCACCAGGTCCGACCCGGTGATCGAGTCGCTGCCCGGCGAGCACAGATACACCGCCGCCGCGGCGATCTCGGCGGGATCGATCAGCCGCTTCACCGGCGAGGACGCCAGAATCACCTTGCTGAGCACCTCATCTTCCGACAAACCATGCGCCACAGCCTGATCGGCGATCTGCGCCTCCACCAGCGGAGTACGGACATACCCGGGATTGATGCAATTGCTGGTGACGCCACGCTCGGCACCCTCCAGCGCGATCACCTTCGACAGCCCTTCCAGGCCGTGTTTGGCCGTCACGTAGGCGACCTTGAACGGACTGGCCCGCCGGCCGTGCGCGGACGAGACGTGCACCATCCGCCCCCAGCCGCGGTCGTACATTCCGGGCAGCACGGCCCTGGACAGCACGAACGGTGCGGTGAGCATGATCCGCAGGATCTTCTCGAAATCGGCGATCGGGAAATCCTCGAGGCGCTCGACGTGCTGGATCCCGGCGTTGTTGACCAGGATGTCCACGCTCCCGGCCACACTCTCGATGGCGGCCGGCAGGTTGTCGATGTCGGACAGATCGATGACCAACGGCGTCACGCCGATCTGCTGGGCGAGTTCGCCCACCGCCTCCGCGTCCCGGTCGACCGCGATCACGGTGGCGCCCTCGGCGGCGAACCGGGTCGCGATCGCCCGGCCGATGCCGCTGGCCGCACCGGTGACCAGTGCGGTGCGGCCGGCGATTGGTCTGCTCTGCTGTTCGGACCCCGTCGTCATACCGGCAGCGTAGGCCCAGGCGCGGCACGGGACTATGGCCCGAGCCCACACTGCGGGCGGATACCGATGGGCCGGCGCCACATACCCGGGCTGGTTGCGGTGCCGGCCACGCTCGGTCGGCGTGGCGCGCTCGATCGGCAGGAAGCCGGCCGGATGGCGGGCTGAGTGGGTTACCGTTTGAGCATGGCGCTCGAGGTGCCGCCGCAGACGATCCGTTTCGCCCGTTCGGCCGACGGTGTACGGATCGCGTTCGCGCGTGTCGGGCAGGGCCCGCCGCTGGTCATCGCGACCTGCTGGCTCAGCCACCTGGAGTACGACCTGGAAAGCCCGGTCTGGCGGCACTGGGTGACCGGGATGGCCGGAATCGCGACCACCATCCGTTACGACGAAAGGGGTTTCGGCCTTTCAGACTGGCATGTGCCGGATTTCGCCCTTGAGTCGCGGATCAAGGACCTCGAGGCCGTGATCGACGCGGCCGGTCTGGAATCCTTTGCGCTGCTGGGGATGTCCCAGGGCGGACCGGTCGCCATCGCCTACGCCCTCCGCCACCCTGAGCGGGTCACCCGGCTCATCCTGCACGGCAGCTACACCGCCACCCTTGGACCCACCCCGGAATCCACTGAACTCGAGGACGCCTTCACCCGGATGATCGAGGTCGGCTGGGCGCGCCCCGAGGGCCGTTTCCGTCGGGTCTTCACCGACATGCTGATGCCAGGGGCCACGCCGGAACAGATGACCTGGGTGGACGACCTGATGCGCATGTCCACGTCCACGGCCAACGCCGTTGCCTTCCGTCAGCAGCGCCGGGATGTCGACGTGGGCGACCTGCTTCCGCACGTCGATCTGCCGACCCTGGTGCTGCACGCGAGAGGTGATCAGTGCAACGACTTCTCCGAGGGCAGGAGGCTGGCCGCGGAGATCCCCGGCGCGCGGCTGGTCACCCTGGAGTCGGACAACCATGTGCTGCTGGCCGACGAGCCTGCGTGGCCGGTGTTTCTCGCGGAGATCGATAAGTTCCTGGAACCCGACCGCCGGGCCGATCGGGCGCTCGGTCCGCAGCGCCAGTCGCGGCCCGGCAACAGCGGGAATGGCCGCTCCGGCGCGCCGTCACTGGAGGCGCTGGAGTCGTTGACGGCACGGGAGCGCGATGTGCTGCGACTGGTCGCTGCCGGTCAGGACAATCGCGAGATCGCTTCGACATTGACACTGAGCGTGCGGACCGTGGAACGTCACCTGCAAACCATCTACCGCAAGCTGGATCTCGCCGGTTCGGCGCAGCGGACCGCCGCGGCAGCGCTGTTGCTCGCGGGCGACGGCGACCGGTTGGCCCGCACCAACCGGCGCCAGTAGCCGGCATACAAGGGGCGCTCAGGTTCCCGGCGTGGACCTCAGGCCGCGAGGCGGATCGGTGCGGAAGTGCGTGCCGCCACCACGGCGGCCAGGGCGAACAGGTCGGCGGGCCGGCCGTAGGCGAGATAGTGAGCCGCTGCTCTTGTCTCCCGCGCGGTGCCGTGCCGTTTGATGAGGCTGTAGGCCGCCTCGACGCGGGCCGTATCACGTGCCATCGCACACCGCCGGGAACCGCGTGCGAGGGACGGCCGACCGGTTCCGAAGGGCAGGCAAGTACTGCCGCTCTCTGGTGTTCGATGTCATTGGCATGTCGGTTCCCCCTCTGGATCGGATGACTCCCCCTGCCCTCCTGATACCCGGAGGCTCTTGCCCGACCCGATGCGGGCTGCGCTATGGCTCGCCCGCTGGCCGGGCGGAAGCTGGACCAAGGTGTCGGTCCTTTCGAGGTACCGCGGTGGCGCCGAGCGCTGCTGGCCGGCGACGACTACGCGTGCGCCGCCTTCGTCACCGGTGCGGGCCGGCGCTACTTACGCGTCGGCGCGGTGTCGGCGGGTACCGCGTGGTACCTACCGTCGAGGGCATCAACGACCCGACGCCGGCCAAGAACTCGCCGGCCCGCAGAGAAGGACGGCTCGCATGACGACAACCATCGACGCCCTGGATGCCGACCGGCAGCTCAAGGCGAAGCACCGCGCCATGTGGGCGCTCGGCAACTACCCGGAACTGGCAACGGATCTCATCTCCAGCCTGGGTCCCGTGCTGGTGAACGCGAGCAAGATCCGGCGCGGAGATCGGGTCCTGGATATCGCGGCCGGTTCGGGCAACGCGGCAATTCCTGCGGCGCTGGTCGGCGCCACCGTCGTGGCCTCCGACCTGACACCGGAACTCTTCGACGCCGGGCGCTCCCAGGCCGCCGCGCGCGGTGCAGCGCTGACCTGGGAAACAGCCGACGCGGAGGCGATGCGATTCCCCGACGGCGATTTCGACATCGTGATGTCATGTGTCGGGGTGATGTTCGCACCGCATCACCAGCGCGCCGCCGACGAGTTGACCAGGGTCTGCCGGACCGGCGGAACCATCGGGTTGCTGAGCTGGACTCCTGGCGGCTTCGTCGGGCAACTGTTCGCGACGATGAAGCCGTACGCACCGCCGCCGCCACCCGGTGCGCAGCCGCCGCCGTTGTGGGGCAACGAGGATCACGTCCGGGAACTGTTCGGTGATCGGGTGACCGACATCTCCGCCCGCACCGATGCCGTCACCGTCGATCACTTTCGCAGGCCGGCGGATTTCCGCGAGTACTTCAAGTCCCACTACGGCCCGACCATCGCGGTGTACCGCTCGATCGCGGACGATCCGCATCGGGTCGCCGCCCTGGATGCCGACATCGACGCGTTGGTCCGGCGGTTCCAGCTCGGCGACGGCGCCGCGGTGATGGAGTGGGAGTACCTGCTACTGACCGGGAGCAAAGCCTGAGATCCATTCCCTCACAACGGAAATCGGCCGTTCCTGCGCTCGTCGATCGCCCGCTACCAACGGCCGCTCATCGAAATCGTCGACGCCACCAGGCCAGCAGCCGGGACTACCAGCGCGCCAACGGGTTTCGGCGCGGCCCAACCGCGGCCGGGGCCGGGTCGGCACCGGCGTTCCGGAGTTCAGCAAGGGGGAAATCGTCGAAGGCGGGGCCGAGCCGGGCACCGGCACTACGGCGGCGCTCTCCTTGATGTTCCGCTGACTGGCGATGCCGGTCCCGAGGTCGTAGGCCTCGTTGATCGCGCCGACCAACGCGCCGGCGCCCGGGGCTCTGCGCGTCGACCAGGTCTCCGGTGGCATCCCGCGGAAACAGGTGATGGTGTGCGCACGTGGCGGCGGCGGCGGCGAATTGCCGGTACGGTACGGCGTTTCACCGCCGACGCCGACGCCGACCGTTTCGGCGAGCAGTTCGTTCATGACCTCCGACCCAACCTGGGTGATGGTAAGGGTCCACCCCCGCCCGGCCCCGGGTGCTATCCGCCCGCGCGGACGAACGTTACGGTTGAGGGAATGGTGTGGCAGGAGTCAACCCGTTCATCCGCGCGGTGGAAGTTGATCCGCGCCGTTGCGGGGCACCCGGTTCCTTCGGGGTCAGCCGGTCCGGTCGGCCAACTGGGCAGGGGCGACCGAGTTCGGCTCGGCGGTGGGTTGCTTGGCCGGCAGGATGTGTGCGGGCCGGCCGCTGGGCGGTAGGTCCGAACTGAGCTCGTCACCGGCCTGCTCGAAGGTGATCACCCGGTGGCCGCGGTTGTTGGAGAACCACATCGCGCGCGCCCAGGTGTACAGGGTGCCCAGCCGATTTCCCCAACCGATCAGGTACAGGCAGTGGATGAAGCCCCACATGACGTAGCCGATGAGGCCGGTGAACTTCAGACCGAAGGCGTCCGCCACCGCCGCCTTGTGGCCGACGGTGGCCATGCTGCCCTTGTCGAAGTACTTGAACGGCTCGGGCGCGGGCTCGCCGGACACCCTGGCCCTGATCACCTTGCCGACGTAGGTGCCCTCCTGCATGGCCGGCTGCGCGACACCGGGCAGCTTGTTCAGCGAGACCATGTCGCCGAGTGCGAACACCTCCGGGTGGCCGGGTAGCGTGCAGTCTCCGTTCACCGGGATGCGGCCCGCGCGGTCCGTCTCCGCGCCGGTCTTCTCGGCCAGCATCCTTGCCAGCGGAGACGCCTGTACACCCGCGGCCCAGATGCGGGTGCGCGTACGGATCGTCTCCGGACCGTCGGGACCCTTGATGGAAATCGACTCGTGGTCCATGTCGACGGCCATGGTGTTCAACCGGATCTCGACGCCCAGCTTCTCCAGGTGCTTGTGGGTGTATCGCTGCAGCTTCGGGTCGAACGGCGGGAGCACGGACTTGGCGCCTTCCAGCAGCAGAATCCGCGCCTCGCGGGTGTTGATCGAGCGGTAGTCCAGCGGCAACACCTTGTGGGCCAGTTCGCCCAGCTGGCCGGCCAACTCCACGCCGGTGGGTCCGGCACCGATCACCACGAACGTCAGATACTCCGCCCGCTCCGCCGGATCGGTCGACATCTCCGCCATTTCGAACTTCGACAAGATGCCGTCCCGCAGATAGCGGGCGTCCTCGACCGTCTTCATGCCAGGAGCGAATTCGGCGAAATGGGCGTTGCCGAAGTAGGAGTGCGACGCGCCGGCGGCCACCACCAGGGTGTCGTACGGCAATTCGAGGCCGCGGCCGTCCGGGCCGTTGGCCCGGACCACCTTGTTGTCCAGATCCAGGTCGTAGACCTCGGCGAGCAGCGCGCGGGCATTTCGCTGTTTCTTGATCACGCTGCGCAACGCCGGGGCGATGAGACCGGGCGGCAGGATCCCCGTCGCCACCTGGTACAGCAGCGGCTGGAACAGATGGTGATTGGTCCGATCCACCATCGTCACCGTCACGTCGGCTCCCGCCAGAGCGCGGGTGGCATTCAGGCCGCCGAAGCCGCCGCCCACCACCACTACGCGATGCTGCTCGCTCGCCATCAGTTGCCTTCCTGTCCAGATTGGGGCATACAAGTCGTGGGAGGGTGGCCATCATCCCGCGATGCGCTGGAATCCGACACCCGGCAGGTCGCGCCGTCGTCGCTGCAGTATGGCAAGGCGGACACTGTTCCCCGGCGATACCTACCGTTCAGTGGAAGCGCATGATCGCCTGGACGATCGTCGCGCAGAGACGTCCATCGCGCCGGTCGACGGCTGTCCCGGTGGGTTTCCCGTCGTCACTCCGGCTCATCCTCACTCCGGCTCATCGTCACTCCGGCTCATGTCACTCGGGCGCATGTCACTCGGGCGCATCGGGCCTACGGTCCGACAGCCTCGGGATCGAGCCAGCCCCGGCTCGTCAGCCTGTGCACGAGGAGCCGGTGGGCGTCGACGCCCTCGGCGACGACGAGCGCGCCGCCGGACACCGCCAGCTCGGGGAACGGGTCCGAACCCGGCATCGGCTGCTCCGCGACGAGGTCGACGGCACGCCTGTCGCCCGAGCCGGTCACGATTCCCCATCCGACGAGGACGACGTCATCGGTGGCCGACGATCGAACCCAGCCAACCCCTTCAGCCGACCCCACCACCCGTTCCAGGCCCGGAAGCTCGACCCTGCCCAGGACGTCGCCGCCGGTCGACACCAGCGTCAGCGCGTCGGTCCCGCCGATGCCGAGCACGCCGCCGGTCAACCCGAGCACGACCCCCGATGCCGGCGCCGGCCACCCGCCGGACGGGAGGACGGGCAGCAGAACCTCGGGCCGCCAATCGAAGGCCGCCAGAGTCGCGCGCTGGTCCTGCCATCCCCAGACGGTGACCAGACGCCGGCGCCCGTCGATGCCCACCTCTTCGGGCTCGAAGGCGATATCCGCGAAATCCGCGAAATCCGCGAAATCCGCGAAATCCATCGACAGCGGATCCGCCTCGAGCGACTCCCACACGGTCACCAGCCCCTCGCGCCTCGCGCCGACCACCAGTCGCCCCGCCACCGCCAGCCGGTACTGCCCTGACCCGGGTGCCGCACCCTGCTGGGAGGATCCATCCGGGCCCGTCCACACCACCGAATCGGCGCCGGCCATCGCGACCGCTCCACCGCCGACCGCGACGCACGTCCAGTCGAATCCGGGGGTGATGTCCATCATCGTCGCACCCCGCCGGTGCCAGCTGACGCGCTGCTGGGTGATGACCACCAGGTCGCCGGTGGAGGAATCGACAAGGCCGCGGGCGCGGGCCGGGGTGATCGTCATCGGATCGCGAAGTATTCCGCGCGAAGCTTTCCGGCCAAGTTCGTCAGCGCCAATCGGTTGAGCTCGATGTTGTGCACCAACGTCTTTCGGTCGAGTTCGTCCAGGGAGGCGATCGCCGCTCGCACCGCCCCTGCCTTGGCGTTGGCCGGCCCGGCGCCGTCCAGGAACTTGTCGTCGGCGAGGCAGTCGGCCGTGGTGCAGGCATTGATCTTTTCACTGAGCGTCTCGATGCGCACCGAATTGATCGGGTTGAAACTCTCCGGTGTCCGGTAGTTGACGACCATCGTCCGCCAGGCAGCGCGTTTGGCGCGGTCCGTGTCGTTCCAATTCTTCCGCATGTACGAGTACAGGTCCGGGTACGACCACAGGTCCTGGAAGACGGCAAATTGCCGTTGCGTCCAGGTGTTCCCCATCCGATTGATGCGCCGCCGGGGCGACAGGTAGTCGAACTTGCCCTCGGTCCAGCGCGCGTTGACCTCCGACTTGAAGTGCCCCTCGTCGGTCTCCGGGGTGTGGTCGGCACCGTGCTGTGCCTCGTGCTTGATGGATCTCATGAAGTACTTGCGTCCCATCGACACCGGGTCCACGATGCCGATCTCGCCGGTCGACTGGAACCCGCCGGACGGCGCCTCGATCGCGACATTGGCGTTGTCAAAGGTGGTCTCGCCCTTGAGCTTGCGCAGGTAGGGCACCGGCGCCTCGGAGAGCGAACCCTGCGGGTAGCCGAAGATCGCGTAGAAACGCCGTGGCTGGTGTTCGGCCTTGACCCGTGCGGCCGAGTCGTGAGTCTTGGTCTGGCAGAAGATCTTGGCCCGACCCGACCGGAACCACTGCGCGGAATTGCGGAGCACTAGGTCCTTCGTCTGCCCGATGGCCTGGTCCAGCCATGTCTGCATCTGCGCTCGGCCGGCGAGGTGGTAGTCGACCGCCTTCTGATAGGCCGCGGTCCCCTCGGTGACGAGCAGACCCTTGCGCCGCTTGGTGCTGCCACGAAAGGGATAGCCGGAGGCGTAGGACTTCTTCAACTTGGTCAGGCCGGGAAGGAATCCGGGGAGCGCGGCCGGATCGACCGTTCGACCGATGCCTTCCAGGACGACGATGCCGGCGTCGTAGTCCGCGTTGGAGACGTGCGATTCCTCGTGCAGCAGATTCAGCACCAATTCCACGTCGGCCGCATCATTGGTCTCGCCGGTGCCGACACCGGCCACCAGATCGGCCTTGAGCGCCTTCCTGGCGGCCGGCTCGGACAGGTTCGGCGCCGCGCACTTGGTGATCGCGGCGATGGTGTTCGGGATGTCGCCCGCCATGATCCGGCCGGTCTGCGCATCCATTTTCGCCCGATCGGCCGCTGCTTCCTCCTCGGACAATGCTCCCACCGCGATCAGCCGTTTCTGGACGAACAGCACCGGTTTGCGTTCGTTGGTACCGGGACCGTTGACGTCGGTGACCCGCCCACCCCCATGGACGTACAACTCGACCACCCGCTGCACCACCGCCTGCCCGGTGAGCAACCGGCTGACCGCCCGATTTCCGGCGTTCCGCTGCAGACGCAGCACTGTCGGTACGCGGGCTCGACCGACCGACCGGCCCGTCCGGACGCCCTCTGCTTGGCGTGCGGCGGCGGTTCGGACGGGCAGCACCTCGCGCTGCATGATTTCACTGAACCGCGGCCGCGGACCCCGGACAAGGTCCTTTCGGGCAGGCTCGTCGACCCTGTCGCGTGCCCGGGGTGACTCAGCCGCTCGAGGGTGCGGATCCTGATCAGCGCTGCGGGACACCAACGGCCGCAGCAGAGAATGCCGGCGCGGATCACCCGCCACGTTTCGTCAGCCACCCGACGCCGAGCGTGAAGTTCGGAAAACTGTTCTGTTCTAACCTGATGCATGCGCCGGAGATCATCAACCCAGCCGACCGTGCCCCGAAGAGCTGTCGTGATCGCCGTCTCACTGACGGCGCTGATAGCACTGGCGGCCTGCTCCGGCAGTAGGACGCCCGCAGAGACCACGACATCGAGCGCGCCGGTGACGGTAGCGGGCAGCGTCGTGAGCACCGCCGGCTCTTCCAACGAGACCGATATCGTGCTCCCGGCGCCGATCACTGCGAGCCTGACCGGTCTCGGTGGCTCCGGATCGGGAGTGGAATGGGTGTCCGTCTCGGGGGACGGCAAGACCATTGACACCGAACCCGTCGGGTTGACCGGGGATACCGGCGCGGCGATCACCGGGCTGACCGAGAAAATGAACGCACTGCAATCCCAGGCTCCCGGCGCCCGGTCCGCGTTGGCCGGGCTTGCGGCGATCAAGTCCCCGGCGGGTTCTCCGGTCTGGGTCTTCTCACCGCTACTGGAGACCACCGGGGCCCTTGACTTCAACCAGCTCGCCTTCGACGAGTCGCCGCCGACCGTCGTCGCGGCGACCACCGCCGTCGGCGCGCTGCCGGACCTCAAAGGGCGGGACGTGACCTTCGTGGTGACGCCGGTCGCCGGCCAGCAGCAGAAGCTCTCGGACCTTCAGGTCGGCTATCAGCATGCGGTCTGGGAGGGCATCGCCACCGCCGCCGGCGCCGGCAACGTCACCTTCTTCGACGGCACCGGCACGACGCCCGGCACCGGAACCATCGCACCGGTGCCGATCCCGGATCCGAACGCCAAGATCGATTCCGAGCAGCAGGGACCGACCCGGACCTGCACCCTGCCGTCGCCCGCGCTCTTCGTGCCCGACACCCCGAACCTGATCGACAAGAACGCGACCCTGACGGCGCTGGGCGAGTGCGTGGGCACCCTCGACCCGACGACCAGGATCACCGTCGAGGGCCACACCGCGGCGGTCGCCGGTGGCGACGAGGCGTCAGCGACGGACCTGTCGACCCAGCGCGCCACCGAGGTCGCCGCGCTGCTGCGCGAGCTCGGGGTGCCGGCCGAGAACGTCGCCCAGGTGGTCGGGTACGGAGACACCGAGCCGCTGGTCGAACCGGCGTCGGATCCGGCCAACCGTGCCGTCGTGGTCACCTTCACCACGGCCGGCTGACCGAACCGCGGCGCTCAGCGGGTGACTGTCAGGATCGAGAAGGCATTCCCGCAATCCGGCCAGCAGGGCCAGTTGCCCTGGGCCGCGATCGTCCCGGCGGACAGGTTCGCCACCCGGGTCGGGTCATGATTCAGAAGACCCGGATGGCGACTTCGGCCGGTTCGGCGAGCAGCGCTTCGATCTCGTCGTCGAGCTTGACCAGGGTGATCGAGGCGCCGGCCATGTCCAGGGACGTGCAGTACTCGCCGACGTAGCTGCGCTTGACGGTGATGCCCTGGTCGGCGAGCCGCTGGTGCGCACGGCGGTACAGGATGTACAGCTCGCTGATCGGGGTGCCGCCGAGCCCGTTGATCATCAGCGCCACGTTGTCGCCCGAGCTGTACGGCAGGTCGCTCACCACGGCGTCGAGCACCTCGTCGACGATGGCGTCTGCCTCGACCAGCTTCTTCCGCTCGCGGCCCGGCTCGCCGTGAATGCCGACCCCCATTTCGATTTCGTCGCCACCGAGTTCGAACAGCGGGGAGCCCTTGGCCGGCGGGGTGCACGCCGTCAGCGCCACCCCCATGGTGCGCGTCACGTCGTTCACCTTGCGACCGATGCGGATGCATTCGTCCAGATCGGCGCCATTCTCGGACGCCGCACCGACGGCCTTGATGACGAAGAAATTCCCGGCCACGCCGCGCCGGCCGATGGTGTACGTGGAATCCTTGACGGCGACATCGTCGTTGATGGTGAGGATCTCGACCTTGATGCCCTCGGATTCGGCCATTTCCTTGCCCATGTCGAAGGCCATTCGATCGCCGGTGTAGTTGTTCACCAGCAACAGCACGCCCTTGTCCGAGGCGAGCCGCTTCGTCGTCTCGTACACGTAGTCCATCGGCGGCGCCGCGAACACGTCACCGGGACAGGCGGCGTCCAGCATGCCCTTGCCGACCACCATCACATGGGCGGGTTCGTGCCCGGACCCGGAACCCTGGACGATCGATACCTTGTCGGCGCGGGGCGCGTCCGCACGCATGATCAGGTTGTACTCGGGGACGTAGGTCAGCGTGCCGGGGTTGGCCAGCGCGATGCCCTCCAGCATTTCGGGGACGAACTGCTTCGGGTCGTTGACGAATTTCTTCATGACTCTCCCTCGGTCGGCCACGCCTGGTTGATGTGTTCCACGAGTACGGCGACCGCCATCGCGCCGGCGTCGACCGAACCCCTGCTCCGCTCCCCCGTGTAGGACGCCCGCCCGCGTTTCGCGATCATGTCGGAGGTGGCCTCGGCGGCCTGTCTGGCGGTGGCGGCCGCGGCTGCCAGCAGCCCTGCCGGGTCGGTGCCTGCCGTCAATTCGGCGTCGATGCGCTCGGTCATCGGGACCAGCGCGTCCAGCAGCGTCTTGTCGCCGACGTCGGATTGGCCGCGCATCTTGATGCCGTCGGTCGCTGCGCGCAGCATGGCGACGACGTCGTCACCGGTGAGTTGGTCGGCAGTGCCCGCGGTGATGCCCGCCTTCATGAACGCGGTGCCCCAGATGGGCCCTGAGGTGCCGCCGATCCGCGAACTGACGATCATCCCCACCTTCTTGAGGAAGGTCCCGGGATTCGTGCGGTCGATGTCGTCCCAGCCCTCGATCACCTTCTCGAATCCGCGCGCCAAGGAATACCCGAAATCCCCGTCGCCCACGACGGAATCGAGGTCACCGAAATAGGTTTCGTTGTCGATCGCCGTTTGCGCAATCGTCCGCACAACGAGGTCCACCCGCTGTTGAGTGTCGCTCACCCAGTACCTCCCTGTGCTGGTTCGCTCCATGATTGCCCGGCCGGTGTGGCGTTCGGGGTCCGGACGCCGGCGCACACCCCGAGGTCGTCGAGAGTGAGGTAGTCACCCGGCCGGGCGGGCCCACGGTTGGCGAGCACCTCGATCGGCGGCCGGCCGGGATCGCCGAGTTCGGACACCACGAGGACGGCCTCGTCGAAGGCCTCCTCGCGGGTGTAGCCGCTGACCGTGACCAGGCATGCCAAGCCGGCCCGGTCGGCGGCCAGCAGTCCGTTACGGGAATCCTCGACGACGAGGGTGTCGGTCGCGTCGAGACCGAGCCGGTCCATGGTCAACAGGTAGATCGCCGGGTCGGGTTTCTTCGCGGGGACGATATCCCCGGTGAAAACGCTGATCTTTCCAGCGGTTTCGGGCCCGACTGCGTGCTCCAGCACGGCGCGCACCGATTCTTCGGCCGAGGTGGAGGCAACCGCGACCGTCCATCCGGCGTCCAGTGCGGCCGGGACGATCCGCGCGATTCCGGGCCGTGCCGGGAGCTTTCCGTCGCCGACGAGATTGCGGAAATGGGCTGTCTTGCTCTTGTGCCAGGTGTCCAACAGGGCGGCGCGTGCCTTCGCATCGTCGGGGATCGCGGCCGCCTCGACGAAACCCGGGTCGGTGAAGAGGCTGGCCATCCGTTCCTTGCCGCCGCCGATCTTCAGTCGGCGCCCGTACTCGGCCTCGTCCCAGTGGGCGGGCAGGCCGTATTCGTCGAACGTCGCGTTGAACGCCGGCAGGTGCCCGTACCTTTCGGTGTCCGCAAGGACGCCATCGCAATCGAAGATCAGGGCCGTCACCAGGCACGCCCGGAACTGCCGAAGGTGCGCATGTGCTCGCGCGCCATTTCTTTCACGGCCGCGGTCTGGACCTTGAACAACGACGGCGGATCCCATTTGTCTTTCCCCTCCGCGCCGCGGAGGAATTCCAGGCCGGATTTCATGTAGCACTCCTTCAGCGCCGTGGAGATGTTGACCTTCGCGCAGCCCCTGGCGATCAGGTCGGTGAATTGTTCGGCGCTCATCCCGGTTCCGCCGTGCAGCGCCATCGGGATTCCGGTCGCCTGCACCAGGTCGGTGACCCGTTGGTGGTCCAGGACGGGCGCGGCCTTGTAATGCCCGTGCGCGTTGCCGATGGCCGGAGCGAAGCAGTGCACCCCGGTGCGCTTGATGAAATCCACCGCGACGTCCAGGCTCTGCTGCACCGAGGCGCGGTCCGAACCGACGCCGTCCTCGACGCCCTGGATACCCTCGATCTCGCCCTCCACGTGCGCGCCGTGCGCGGCCGCTTCTTTGACGACTTCTGTTGTCTGGACAAGGTTCTCGGCAACATCGAGCTCGTGCGCGTCGAACAGCACCGAGTTCCAACCGCCGTCCAGGCAGTCGGTGATGACCGAGCGCTGCGGGCAGTGGTCCAGGTGCAAGGTGACCGGCACGGGGCAGTCGCGGGTCAGCGCCGCAAAGATCCCGTAGAGCTGATCGCGGCCGTACATCACCACCGTCTTGACCGACGTCTGCAGGATGACGGGTGAGGACTCCTCGACGGCGGCGGCAAGCACCGCGTCGATCGTCAGGTCATTGATGATGTTGATCGCGGGAACCCCGTAGCGCTCCGCGAATGCTCGGTCCAGCGTTTCCGTCAGCGAGACGATCGGCACGTGACCTCCCGGGTGTACGTCCGGCGAGGGACCGCCGGACCACGCAAGATCAGTCAAATACACTTCGACCGGGGAATGAATGGGGGAAATCCCCCACGGGCCGCTGTCAGGACGGCAACCAGCCGCGCTCGAGGGCGCGCATCACGGCGGCCGTCCGGCTGTTGGTGCCGGTTTTGCGCAGCAGGGCACCGACGTGTTTCTCCACCGTCTTCGGCGAGATCTCCAGCGCCTTGGCGACCGAGCGATCGCTCAGGCCGTCCGCCAGCAGGCCGGCAACCTGCTGTTCCCGGGGGGTGAACGGCGACGCGGCTGGGTTTGCCTGCCGTGCCGTCTCGCCGCGAGTCGACCCCTCTCGTTGCGGTGCCTGTTCGTAGGGCAGGTCCGCGCGCACCAGCGTTCCCCAGCCCGCGACGTGCTCGACGCTCACGCCGCCGCCTGCGCCGTCGACGAGTTCCTGCCAGCCCCGCTCACCCGCGGCCTGCCGCCGGGACGGCAAATGGGTCGCACGGTCGACTGGTGAATCGGCTGCGTCATACAGGAGCAACCGCAGACGATCCGCGCCGTGCACGACGGCAACATGCAACCGGGCGGCCGGTTCTCGCAAGGCGGCGGCTTGCCCGGCCAAAGTGACCAAGTCCAATGCCACCCCCGCCACCGACGGTGCCACCGGGCGGGCGCGGCCCACCTCGGTGACCACCGTCCGCATTCCGCGAACTCCATCGGCTCCATCGACTCCGTCTGCGACGTCTTCACATCGTTGGTATTCCCTGATCATGGTGGCCAGTGAGGGGTCGCTCGCGCCCGCTTGGACGATGCCGGGAGCCGCGAGCTGGGTGAGCATTTCCAGGCCATCGACCTCTCGGGCGGCGAAGCGCCGACTGCGCCCGGCGAAACTGACGTTCACCCCGATGACGTCCCCACGCCACCAGATCGGGACAGCCACCACGGCGCCGCTGCCGGCGGGGTGGCCTGCCGGAAGGTGGCCGGCCGAGATCTGCTGATAGGTGTTCAACACCACCGGTCGGCGGCGGGCGACAACCTGCCCGGTCACGCCCTCGTCGAGCGCGAAGGTCTGGCCCAACCGGCACGACGCCCCGCGTTCGGCCACCTTCGTGTACCGCTGGCTCGGTGGGTCGACCAGCGAGATACTCCCGGCGACGGCCCCCAAGAGGTCGCTGCTGCGGGCGAGCAGGCGTCGCAGGAACGGCGCGAGCCGCACGTCGGAGTAGATCTCGGCGGCGACCCGGTCCAGCTCCAGCCCGGGCCGATCGCCTTTCATCCGCACTCTTGAATCGCGCAGCCCGGCGGGGTGACCGGCTCGCCCGTGCTGGCACAGCCCGGAACGCCCTTCTGTTGGGGATCTGACCGCGCCGTCATGACGCCAAGGTAGGCCCGATCGCGGCGTCCAGGGAGGGTCCGGAGTGTCCGGGCCGCAATACCGCCACATCGGGCCCGGTGGTCTGTCGGTGGTCTGTCGGTACGACAATCGCCGCGGTGCGGAAGTCGGTGAACGATGGGCCGAACGTGCGGCGTGGGTCATCGCCGCCTTCAGTTGGTCACGGGCGAGTGAGGTCGCACCGACCCCGGCTAGCAGGCCTACGCTAGGCCGACGCCGGCGAGTATTCCGGAGGTGCCCAGCCTGGGTAACCCCGGCGACAAGGCGTCGGTGGGACTTTCTCGGGTGTGCGGACAGCATCCCGAGTAGCACGGCCTGGCCGGCGGACAGCAGTCGGGCGGTCAGCCGCCCGTCGGACGGCCCGGACTCCGTTGGTGCGTTCACCACCGAGGGTGCCGGCCATCGACGTCCGAACAGTACTGGCTGTTCGCGGTTCGATTCTCCTGCATCGAACTGGGAATTTCGGTCGCAGAATGATCGGACGGCAACCGAAATACTGGAAAGGGTGAAGCGCAGCACATCTCGGCCGAATTGTTTCGCCGTTGATCAAGCCCGGAGCAGCCTGGTTCGTCGTGGACGGTACACGCCGTAACCTGCCCGTGACCCTACCGATACGAACGAAAATCGTTAGCACTCTTTGGGTCTTGTGTGCCAACACCAATGTGATTCACCATGAACCATCCGGCCGGCCCGCGATGGAGGTTGACCATGAACGATCCCGAGGCAGCATCGTCCGTCGAGGTGTCACCGTTTCACGCCGACGGTCTGCTCAGCGGCTTCCTGGTGTCCGGGCGGTGGCCCGCGTCCACGACAGAATGGGCCCGCTTCCTGCTGCTCGCCGTCCGGGTCGCCAGCGTGCCCGGCATGCTGCACACCAGCACCGTGTTCCGCGTCCGCGAGGAGCTTCCGGACGAACCGGCTCCCGGAACCGTCGGCCTGGTCATCGCAGAGGGGCCGATCGTCGGGGAGAACGCCGTCATTCCCGGGCAATTCGCCGCCCACCAACCTCCCGGGCTCATCGTGCTGCATCCGCCCACCGAGATCCGTCCCTCCCTCCCCGAGTACGACGAGGTCGCGTCCGGTTGTGTGCTGTTGCCCGGGCTTCCCCATCTGGGACTCGACCATCGTGCAGCCTGGGTCGAGGCTGATCACCGGGGCAACATCACCAGCATGATCAGCAGGGCCGGCATCAACGTCAACGACGACGCGGACACCGCGGTGCTGGCGTTGTTCCTGGCCGCCTGAGGTACATCGGCTCGAGGGAGTCGGGAGGACGACCCTCCGAGTTCAGCGCGAGCGAATGCTGTTGGTGTGCGGGCTGTTTCCAGCGGGGTGCCCGCGCGGGGTTCAGATCGGTACGAGATTGTTCGGTGTCACGGTCACGGGGAAAGGCGCTGTGACGACGACACTTTCGTCACCGACGGCACTCGCCACCAGTCGGTACTCGCCCTGGTGGAACTCGTAGATGTCGACAGAGGGCGTCATCGGGTCGACCACCCAGTAATGCGAGATGCCGCCCTCAGCGTACCGGGACAGCTTCAGGGTGCGGTCGATGCGCCTCGAACTCGGCGAGATGACCTCGATCACCAGGGTCGGGGTCTGCGTGATGTTCTTCGCGCCGATCCTGTCCCGACGGACCACCAGCAAATCCGGTTCCAGAGACGTGCGTCCGTCGGGCTGCCAATCGAGCGGCGAGAGAAAGACGAAATGATCTTCCGGGCAGGTGGCCCTCAGCAGCAGGTGCAACTCGCCGATCGCCGCCTGGTGCCGGGGAGTCGGTGCCGGGCTCACCAGCAGTGTCCCGTCGATGAGTTCGTACCGGAGCCCGTCGTCGGGCAGCGCCTCCAACAACTCAACGGTCCACTCACCGTCGAGGAGATCCGGGTGCCACCGCCCCGCCTCTTGTACTTTCGCTGCCATGGGCACCATGGTTCCCGACTCCTTCCCGTCACGCCAGCATTCTTGCCGATTCGTCCGGCGGCTCCGGAATGAGAGCCCCGCCGTGTCGGTGTTCCACGAAAGCTATCCACAATCCCCGGTCGAGTCACTGCTGGGCCGCGGAACTGCTGCCGAACAAGCCGGCCGGGAACTTGCGCGCACGAAATCGTGCTCAGCGGCCTCACCCGTCCCATAACCGACACGATGATCCGCGACGAGGAAGTTGATCCGCGCCTTTTCGGTGACCCGCTGGCCCGCGGTCGGCGGAATCGCTAGATCCGAACCAGCTGGCTGGGCGTCACCGAAAAGGCGAAAGGTGCTGTGACAGAGACCGTGTCGTCTTGCGCGCCGCCCGCTACGAGCAGGTACTCACCGTCGCGCAGAACATAGATCTCGACCGATTGGGTCGCAGGATCAACGATCCAGTAGTGGGCCGCGCAGTCTTCCGCGTAGCGGGAGAATTTGACCGTGCGGTCGAACCTGCCCGAACTGGGAGAGAGAATCTCCACAACAACTTCCGGTGCGCCGGTGATCCGGTGGGGAGCGATTCGGTCCTTGGCGATGACGAGGAGGTCCGGCTCGACAGACGTTCGGCCATCGGGCTGCCAGGCCACCGGCGCGAACAGCACCGCACGATCAACCGGTGCGGCACCGTCAAGCAGGCGAAACATGTTGGCCGCCACAATCTGATGCAAGGCCGACGGCGCGGGGCTCACCAGCAGTGTCCCGTCGATGAGTTCGTACCGGAGCCCGTCGTCGGGCAACGTCTCCAACAACTCGACGGT
The DNA here is from genome assembly GCA_038322925.1 of Mycobacteriales bacterium. Taxonomy (GTDB): domain Bacteria; phylum Actinomycetota; class Actinomycetes; order Mycobacteriales; family Nakamurellaceae; genus Nakamurella. The sequence continues at coordinate 7,295 of JBBQGJ010000028.1, read as the reverse complement.
CCACTCACCGTCGAGGAGATCCGGGTGCCACCGCCCGGCCTCCCGTACCTCCGCTGCCATGGGCACCATGGTTCCCGACTCCTTCCCGTCACGCCAGCATCCTTGCCGATCCGTTCGGCGGCCCCGGGAGTTATCCACAATCCCCGGTCGAGTCATTGCTGGGCCGTGGAACTGCTGACGAACAAGCCGCCGGGAACTTGCGCGCACGAAGTCGTGCTCAGCAGCCTCACCCGTCCCATAACCGAGACGATGATCCGCGCCGAGCAAGTTGATCCGCGCCGAAAGGGGGGCAGCGCCTGAAGGGAGGCGGGTCAGCGCACGCTGACCAGGGTGGGGTCGGAGATGTTGTAGACGGTGCCCTGTTGGGCGAGGACGGCCGGCAGGATTTCCATCTTCTCCGCCGAATCCGTCGCCTCACCCCAGATCACCGAACGGCCGTCGGTCAGGGTCAGCTTGATGTCGTAGGCCGTGCGCGCCGCGAGGTCGGCGACCTGCGCGCGGAAGCCCGGGGTCAGGGAGTTGACCACCGTCAGCGCCGCAGCGGTGGCGGGGTCGCCGACGCCCGGCGTGGCGAGCTTCACCGGCACCACCCCCGCCGGCGGAGCATCGACCGCAAGATAGGGGTCGCCGGTGCTGTCCATGAGCCAGGAGCGGCCGTTGGCGGAGGTCACCGCGATCGGCAGCCGAGGAGTCACAGTGACGGCCAAGGTATCCGGCCAGTTGCGGGCGACCTCGACCTCGGCAACCTCCGGAACGGCATTGACCCGTTCCGCGACGCTGTCCAGGTCCACCCGGGCCAGCGGCGTGCCGTCCGGAATGTCAACGACGGCACGGACTTTGACGCTGACCGAGTCCGGCGCGCCGGAGATGCTCACCGATCGCACGCCCAACAGCGGGCTGAAGAACACCCCGTACACCGCACCGGCCAACAGCAGGACGACCAGCAGCAGTGCCAGGATCCACGGCCACCGGCGCCGCCCCGAGTAGTGATCGGTGGGTTTGCCCGACGTTTCGCCGGACGCCGACGGGCCCCTGGAGAAGGGTCGCCGGAGCCGGGCGATGAATCCACGCTTCGCGGGCGCGGCTCCCGGCTGCGGAGCCGTCCGGGGATCGTTGTCCGTTGTCGTGGTGCTCATTGTGCCTCCAGCAGGATCAACAACTCCGGTCCGACCGTGGTGACGTCGCCGGCTCCCATGGTGATCACCACGTCACCACCTCGAACCAGACCGGCGACGAACGACGCCGCGGAGGATCGTTCCGGGTGGTACCGCACGTCGGCCGCGGCGCCCTCGGGCACCGCGCGAGCTACCAGCTCACCGGTGACCCCCGGCAGCGGATCCTCCCGCGCGCCGTAAACGTCCAGCACCACAACGACATCCGCGCCGCCAAGGGCGGCACCGAACTCCGCGGCGAACGTCTCGGTGCGGGAGTACAGATGCGGCTGGAAGACGACCACCAGCCGGCTCGTCCCGGACGCCGGACCGGTCGCCGACTCCACGCCGGCCACCGCCGACACCGCCTGCGCTGTCGGCGATGTGAGCGCTCGCGAGGGGAGAATGCCTCTGGCGGCGTGGATCTGCGCCGCGACCTCGGTCGGGTGGTGTGCGTAGTCGTCATACACGGTGACTCCGCGGGCCACGCCCTTGAGTTCGAATCGTCGGCGCACCCCGGTGAAGGACTTCAGGCCCGCCGCCAATTCCTGGGGGTCGACACCCAGCTCCACACCGGCGGCCAGCGCCGCCGCGGCGTTGAGGATCATGTGTTCACCGGGGACGGACAACCGCAGCACCACCGATCGGTGCCCGGGAAGTACCACGGTGGCGGTGTTCTCGACCATCCGGACACCGCTGGTCGCCATCGCGACACTCGGGCCGGCTTGGTCGGCAGCGCCGGGTTCCGCACCGGGAAACCCGCGTTCATCGACGTCGGCCGGTACGACCCGCACCGTCGCGGCAGGGTCCGTGCCGTAGGTGATCACTCTCCGCAGCGCCACCCGGCCGGCCAGCGCGGCGGTGCCGGGGTCGTCGGCGCAGATGACCAGGAATCCGCCCGGCTCGATGCGGTCGACGAACTGGTCGAACACCGCGGTGTACGCCTCGGCGGTGCCGTGATGATCAAGGTGGTCGGGCTCCAGGTTGGTGATCACCGCGCCGTGCGGGGTGAACGACAGGAACGAGCCGTCGGACTCGTCCGCCTCTGCGACGAAGATGTCGCCGCTGCCGTGGTGCGCATTCAGCCCGGACCCGGTGAGCTCGCCGCCGATCGCGAACGACGGGTCGAGCCCGGCGTGCTGCAGCGCCATGGTCAGCATCGACGTGGTCGAAGTCTTACCGTGGGTGCCGGCGACGCAGACCCCGCGGCGGCCGGACATCAACGCGGCCAACGCATCAGCGCGCCGCACCACCGGGATGCCGCGCTCGCGAGCCGCGCGCACCTCCGGGTTGTCCGGGCGCACCGCGGTGGAGACCACCACCGCCGTCGGGCCGCCGGCCAGCAGGTCCAGGTGCGCCGCGTCGTGACCGACGGCGGTGAGCACCCCGCCGGCCGCCAGCGCGGTCAGCAGAGCCGAATCCCGGGAGTCCGAGCCGGAGACCGCCAGCCCCCGGTCGGCGAGAATCCTGGCGATGCCGCTCATTCCGGCGCCGCCGATGCCGACCAGGTGCGCACGTTCGAGCGAGATCCCCTCCGCCGTCACCGGTCCCGCCGCTGCGGCGATCACACCCGCCGACCCCCGCGACGGCCACCGGCCGACCGCCCGGTGGCCGCGGCATCCAGCACCATCTGCGCCAGCACCTCGTCGACCGGATGGGACGCGGCGGCCGCCGCGGCCGCCGTCATGCCGTCCCGGACGATCCCTTCGATGACCAACGGCGCAACCTGTTCGGCCACCGTCCGCCGGTCAAGCGCGGCGTCCTCGATGATGATCGCCGCCCCGCTCGCCAGCTGGGCGGAGGCGTTGAGCCGCTGCTCGCCGTTGCCGTGCGGCAACGGCACGTACACCGCGGGCAGGCCGACCGCGGCGATCTCCGCCACCGTCATCGCCCCCGACCTGGCCAGCACCAGATCGGCGGCGGCGTAGGCCAGGTCCATCCGGTCCAGGTACGGCACGGCGACGTAGGGCGGGGACCCGGGAGTCGGCTCCGGCACGGTGATCTCGTTCCGGCGACCGTAGGCATGCAGCACCCCGATGCCGATCTCTGCGAGATCGGGCGCTGCCTGCGACACCGCGTCGTTGATGCGCTGCGCGCCTTGCGATCCGCCGAAAACCAGCAGCGTGGGTGCGGCCTGATCCAGCCCGAAGAAGTCCCTGGCCTCGGCCCGCAGTGCGCCCCGGTCGAGCTGGGAGAGGCTGCGCCGCACCGGGTTTCCGACCACGGTCGCATGCTTCAGGCCGGACCCCTCGACAGCTGCAGCGACCGAGGTGGCGAACCTGGCGCCGATCTTGTTGGCCAGCCCTGCCCTGGCGTTGGCCTCGTGGATGACGATCGGCACCCGGCCCCTGGCCGCGAGATAGGCGGGTAGCGCGACATAGCCGCCGAAACCGACAACGACGTCCACGTCGCGTTCCTTCATGATCGCCCGGGTGGCCTTCACCGCGGCACGCATCCGGGTTGGCAGGGTGAGGATGTCCGCCGTTGGCTTGCGCGGCAGCGGCACCGCGGGGATCAATCGCAAGTCGTAACCGCGCTCCGGGACGAGCGTCGCCTCCAGACCGCGTTCGGTGCCGAGCGCGGTGATCCGGATGGTCGGGTCTGCGGCGGTCAGCGCGTCCGCGACCGCCAACGCCGGCTCGATGTGGCCGGCGGTGCCACCACCGGCGATCAGCACACTGCTCACCCGCCGCCCCGTCTGCCCAACCAGCCGCGGCCCTTCCCGGTTGCCGGCGGCGGCGAGCCCCTGCGGCCCTCGGCCGGGCCCGTGCCGGTGGAACCGGGCGCTTCCCGACCGCGCGAAGGCGTTGCCGTTCGCCGCGCTTGGTCCTGTGCCGGCGGAGAGCCCTGACGGCCGTCCGTGCGGCGCCTACCATCGGCACCCGATCGCGGGTCGCCGCGGCGCGGGTCACCGGTCGACCCTGGGTCCCGCTTCCGTGCTCCCCTCGCCCGGGGATCCCGCTGATCGCCCGCTCGCGGGCCCCGTGATCGGGGATCGGTCATCCGCGGGTCGCCGCCCGACCGGGCGCTCTGCCGCTCCCGGTCGGCCGAGGATCGTTTGTCGCTGGACCAGCGCTGCGGCGGCACCGCGGCACGCCCGGTGCGGGGTGCGCCCGCCGCGGGCGGGGACTTCGGAGCACGCTTGAGCCGCGGCACCCGACGACGCCGGGGCACGCGCTGCGACCTGGACGTCGGGTGCATGCCCAGGAACCGGGCCAGCGGGTGTCCGCCGCCGGCGTGCAGGGCCGCGGCGGCCTGTGGTTCGCGTCTGGCGAAGTTCGCCAGCAGCCCGAACACCACCATGGTGATCAGCAGCGAGGTGCCGCCGGCAGAGATCATCGGCAGCGGGATCCCGGTGACGGGCAGCAGACCCACCACGTACCCGATGTTGATCGCGGCCTGGCCGACCAGCCAGACGGTGCCGGCCGAGGCGACGATCTTGACGAACGGGTCGACATTGCGGCGGGCGATCCGCAGACCGGTATAGGCCAGCAACGCGAACAGCAGCAGCAGGATCCCGGCGCCGATCAGCCCGAGTTCCTCCCCGATGACGGCGAAGATGAAGTCGGAGTCGGCGTTGGGGAGGTAGCTCCACTTGGCGCGCGACTGCCCGAGCCCGACCCCGAACCAGCCGCCGTTGCCCATTCCGTACAGGCTCTGCAGCAACTGGTAGCTGACCTCGGGGTGGGCCTCGGGATTGATGAAGGACAGCAGCCGGGCCATCCGGTAGCTGGCCGAGAACGCCAGCGCGAAGAACCCGACCGCCCCCGCGGTGGCGAGCCCTGCGAACATCCACCAGGGCGCACCCGCGAAGAACATCACGGCCATGAACACGATCGTCAGCGCCACGGTGGTGCCGAGGTCGGGCTGCATCATGATCAGCGCCGCCATCAGGGCGAAGACCGGGAGCACCGGGACCAGCAGGGCCTTGGGCGAGCGCAGCGTCGACCGGCGGGCCGCCAGGACGTGCGCCATCCAGAGCAGCAAGGCCAGCTTGGCGACCTCGCTGGGCTGGAACTGCAGGCCGCCCAACCGGATCCAGCTCCGCGCGCCGTTCACCAGCGCGCCGACTCCAGGGAGCAGCACCGCGATCAGCAGGGCCAGCGAGATGATCACGGCCGCGGTGGAGAGCGAGCGCATCACCCGGACCGGGATGTATTGCGCAGCGCAGAAACAGATCAACCCGACGATGGCGTACGTCGCCTGATTGGCGAACACCGAGAACGACGAACCGCCGATGCGGAACGCCGACACCGACGACGACGAGAGCACCATCAGCAGGCCGAACCCGAGCATCAGCGCGAAGATCGCCAGTACCAGGTGCAGGGAGGTCATCGGACGGTCGAGCCAGTCGGCGGCCAGCCGGGAGACCGACCGGCGCGATTGCCGGAGCCACGGCCGCAGCTCGGATTCCTGGCGGCGCTGCTTCGTCCTGGCGCGCGCCGATTTCATCGTGCGCGCAGTCGGCGGTGCCGAGTCGGGGTCGTCCGGTTCGACCGCGTCCGCTGATCCAGCGGGAGCCGATCCGGGAGGCGACGATGTCGTGGTCACGTCGGCTGCCCGGCGGTGACGGCCCCGAGCGCCAGGGCTGCGTCGGCAAAGGCGTTGCCCCTGGCGGCATACGAGGAGTACATGTCCAGGGACGCGGCGGCGGGCGCCAGCAACACGACGTCACCTGGCGCGGCCATCGCCACGGCAGCACGGACCACCTTGAGCATCACGTCATCGTCCTTGCCGGCCACCACCTGCCGGGGGACATCCGGCGCGTGTCGGGAAAGAGCGCTCTCGATCATGGGTGCGTCGACGCCGAGCAGCACCACTCCGGCCAGCCGATCCGCCACCCTGGTGACCAGATCGTCGACGGCGGCGCCCTTCAGCTGCCCACCTGCCACCCACACCACCCGGGGGTAGGCCAGCAGTGAGGCCAGCGCGGCGTGTGGGTTGGTGGCCTTGGAATCGTCCACGAACAGCACCCCGGCGGTGCCGAGCTCGAGGCGGCCGATGACCACATTCCGGTGACCGCCGGGTTCGAACGCCAGCAGGCCGTCCCGGACGTGGGCCGCAGTGGCACCCGCCGCGAGGGCCAGCCCGGCCGCTGCCAGCGCGTTGGTGACGTTGTGCCGGCCCGCGGGGCGGACGTCGGCGGCGGCCATCGTCACAAGAGCATCCTGCGTCGAGCCCGATCCGAGGCCGGACCCGAGGCCGGACCCGAGGCCCGACCCGAACGCGGAGTCGACGAGCTGCCCGGCACGCACACCCAGGCCACCCGGCGCCGGTTCGCCCGCGGTGATCGCAACGGTTCTCCTGGCGGGGGCGGCGTGCAGCAGCTCCGCGGCTCCCGGATCGTCGACCACCGCGAGTGCGATCTGCCCGCGTAGCGCACGCGCCTTGTCCGCCTTGTACGCCGCCATCGAGCCATGCCAGTCCAGGTGATCCTCGGCCACGTTGAGCACCACCCCGGCCACCGGTCGTACGCTCGGCGCCCAGTGCAGCTGGAAGCTCGAGAGCTCGACGGCGATGGCCTCCTGCCGGGGGACGGCCGTCACCGCCTCGATGACCGGCCAGCCGATGTTGCCACAGGCCCTGACCCGGCGGCCGGTCCGCTGCAGGATCGCCTCGAGCATGCCCGTGGTGGTGGTCTTGCCGGTGGTGCCGGTCCCGACCAGCCAGGGCCGCGGCCCGTCCGGGTCCCGCTGATCGATCCACCAGGCCAGCTCGACCTCGCCGATGACCGGGATGCCGCGGGCTGCGGCGGCCGCCAGCAGCGGGTGGTTGGGGGGCAGCCCCGCGGAGGTGACGACCAGGCCCGTCGCCTCCGGCGGATCGGCCAGGTCACCGGCGAAGCGCACGTCACCCGCGCTGTCGCCCAGCGCCGCCGGGGCCGGCCGATTCGAGGTGACCACCACCCGAGCCCCGACCGCGGCCAGGTACCGGACGACCGGCAGGCCGGTGACGCCCACCCCGGCGGCGATCACCAGCTCTCCGGCCCCGGGGAGGGTGGGTGGGTCGGGGAGGGTGGGTGGGTCCGGGGGCGCGGGCGGGCAGGGGAGGGACGGCGGGCTTGGGAGGGTGGGCGGGCGTGGGAGGGTGGGCGGGCATGGGAGGGTGGGAGGGCTTGGGAGGGGGGGCGGGCTTCGGAGGGTG
>JBBQGJ010000027.1:0-33932 GCA_038322925.1 Mycobacteriales bacterium | reverse complement strand
GACTCTGCTCATGCGATATCTTCTTCACCACAAAGGCCTTCCCGCCAGGGCTGCGTTGGAGTCGCAAACCCAGGCAGGGTAAGGCCTTTGCCCTTCAAACCCGTCGAAACGACACGCCGACACGCTTGGTCAAGGCCTAGTGACCCTTTCCTCGCAACCAAAGTCAGCTCCAAAACTCAAGATCAACATCAACATGCTGTGAGCAAAGGGTCACTAGAGGGTTCTGAAGGGGAGCATGTGTCCGAACGTTCAGCGTGTCCAAGGCCGTGGTGACCGGCGGTGCCCAGGGCCTCGGCGCCAAGATCGCCGAGCGGCTGGCCGCCGACGGCCTCTCCGTCACCGTGCTCGACGTCAACGAAGCAGCGTAGGAACGTTGCTCACGGCGTGGGTGCCATGCCCGTGCTGCAGCAATGGGTCGGCACAGGCTGCGTGAGCATCGTGCAGGCGATGGCGGGTGCCGGCGCGCTCGCCACCGGCACAGGGCCGGGTCAAGAGTCCGCGGGCCTTGCGCGGCGTGACCCGCAGCGGGTTTGGGTCACGCGGAGCGGCCCCGTACTATGGAGCCCGTTGCCTCGGCGAGGGCGACTTGCTGGCGTGCCGTCAGCGGGTCAGCCGCAATCGGCGCGGTGGGTCCTGCCCCCGTGTCCTGACCCGGGGTGATGCAGATTCACCGCGCAGCTATCACCCGGATCAGACCGGAGCACATCCATTTCTTCACCTTGTCAGGAGTTTGCAGTGGCCGAGGTACGACTGATCGCCGAAACCCGCACCGAGTTCGGCAAGGGCGGCGCCCGCCGCACCCGCCGGGCCGGCAAGATCCCCGCCGTGCTGTACGGCCACGGCCTCGAACCGCGGCACCTGTCCCTCCCGGCTCGTGACTTCGCCCATGCACTCAAGGGTGGCGCCAACACAGTGCTCACCCTGGAATTCCCCGACGGCGACCAGCTCGCGCTGCCGAAATCCGTTGTCCGGCACCCGCTGCGCGACTACGTCGAGCACGTCGACCTGCTGGTGATCCGCCGCGGCGAGAAGGTCACGGTCGACATCCAGGTCGTCGTCACCGGCGAAGCCGCGTCCGGCACCCTGGTACTCACCGACGCGAACTCGCTGTCCATCGAGGTCGAGGCGATGAGCATTCCGGAGAGCCTGACCGTGGACATCGAAGGCGCCGAGGCGGGAACCCAGTTCCTGGCCGGCGACGTTGCCCTGCCCTCCGGTGCCACGCTGGTCACCGACCCCGAAGCGCTCGTCGTGTCCGTGCAGAACGCACCGACGGCCGAAGAGGTCGAGGCCGAGACAGAGCAGGCCGAGGCCGAGGCCGGCGTCGAGCGGGATCAGCCGCAGACTCCGGAGGACTGACCGAACGGCGGCGTCACCTCTTTGCATGCGGGGCACGCCGCCCCAGCCACCGACGCACGTCTCATTGGGGGCGTCACACAGACGGGATGTGCCGTGGCCGACGAGCCTTTCGTTGTCGTCGGCCTCGGCAACCCAGGCAAGAATTACACCGGGAACCGGCACAATGTCGGCGCGATGATCGCCGACGTGCTCGCCACCCGCATGGGCGCCGGCTTCAAGAGCCACAAGTCCGGAGCGGATGTGCTGGACGGCCGGCTGGCCGGTACCCGGATCGTGCTGGCCAAACCGCGCTCCTACATGAACCTTTCGGGCGGACCGGTCGCGGCACTGTCCCGGTTCTTCTCTGTCGAACCCGCTCGGGTCGTCGCGCTGCACGACGAGCTCGACCTGCCCTACGGCACCATTCGGGTCAAGTTCGGCGGTGGCGAGGGCGGTCACAACGGCCTGCGGTCGATCTCCGCCGCGCTGGGCACCAAGGACTACCTCCGGGTGCGCTTCGGCATCGGCCGGCCGCCCGGCCGGATGGACCCGGCGGATTATGTGCTGCGGGACTTTTCGGCCGCCGAGCGCAAGGACCTGGCCGTCGACCTCGAGCACGCCGCGGATGCGGCGACGATGCTGATGGAGTCCGGGTTGCTGGTCACCCAGAACGCCCTGCACTGATGGGCGAGACCGCGTCTCCTCGGCTTCGGGACTGATTGCTGCCACTCGGCGCCGATTTCCTGAGTCGGTGCGAGGCGTCGCGCCACTCGGCGTCGCCTTTCATGACAGGGCACCGCTTTTCATGACAGGGCACCGCTTTTCATGACAGGGCGCCAAGATATCCCGGCGCCGAGTCCAACAAAGCGGCGCCGAGTGGTCGCGGCGCGGGGGATCTCGACTCGAAGGGCCTCGCCGGCGTTGTGCCTGCGTCGAGCAGGTATGCCCGCGTCACGGCCGAATCAGGGATCAGCGGGATCAGCGGATCAGCGGATCAGCGAGCGTGCGGCGGAACGCCTCAGCTTGCCGGACGGGGTTTTCGGCAGGCTACCCACGGGCAGCACGGTGACGGCCGCGGGCCGCGCGCCGATCGCCGACGTGACCGCGGTCCGCACCTCGGCGGCGATACTCTTGGCCTTGGCGTCGTCTCCCGCTTCCCGCGACTCCACCGCGAGGGCGAACGACTCACGGCCACTGGAGGTCTTCCAGCGCACCGCCACCGCGTTGCCCGCGCGCACGCCCTGAACCTGCTCGGCGATCCGCTCGATGTCCGTCGGGTAGATGTTCCGGCCGCCCATGATGATCACGTCCTTGACCCGCCCACAGACCACCACCTCGCCGTCCACCAGGTACCCGAGATCACCGGTGTCCAGCCAACCGTCGGGGTCGCGGGTGGGCACCGGACCTTCCACTGTCAGATACAGATCCGTGACGGAGTCGCCCCGCAAATGCAGCACGCCCACCTCCCGGTCGGCGCATTTCTCACCGTCCGGTCCCAGGACCATGACATCGATCCCGTTCAACGGCGGGCCCAGCACCGGGAACGTCCTGGTCTCCCCAGTGCCGGTCACACCAGTGCTGGTCTCCCCAGTGCCGGTCACACCAGTGCTGGTCTCCCCAGGCCTGGCCTCGGCCTCCGACGGTGCTGAACCGTCGACCGGCACCGCGATGTGCTGCTCCTCCAGCGCCAATGCGTCCACCGTGTCGACCTTCAATGGTGTCCCCCACGGGTGAAAGGAAATGGCCAGCGTCGCCTCGGCCATGCCGTAGGCGGGAACGACTGCGTTGTCCGACAAACCGAAGCGGGCACCGGCCGCCAGGAAGGCGCGCACCGCGCCAACATCGATCGGCTCGGCGCCGTTGAGCGCGAACCGCATGCTGGACAGATCAAGACCATCTGCCCGTGCCAGCACTCTGGCGGTGAGCGCATAGGCGAAATTCGGTGCAGCAGTGATGGTTCCGCGGTACTTGCTGATCAAGGTCGGCCAAAGCAGCGGCGCCGACAGGAACTCCCGGGGGGTGACGGTGATCAGTTCCACGCCCTGACACATCGGCAGGGTGAGGAAGCCGACCATCCCCATGTCGTGGAACAGCGGCAGCCAGGACACCATCACCTCGCCGGGGTGGATGCCTGCGCTGGCACACATGGCCTGCACGTTGGCCCACAGGCTTCGGTGGGTGATCTGGACGGCCTTCGGCCGGGCGGTCGAACCCGAGGTCAGCTGCAGCAGCGCAGGCAGGTCCTCGCCGATCTCGACATCGGACACCTCGGCGATCCCCTCGGGGATCTGATTGTCGGGGGTCGCGCCTCCCAGCAGATCCGCCACGGTGAAGGCGTGAATGCCGGACCCCTCGAGCAACTCGGCGAATTCGGTGAACGGGTCGCCCAGCACCATCGCCTTGGCGTTGATCAACGCGAGCACACCGGCGGTTTCCTCCGCATAGGTGGCCAGGTTGGTGCGCGCGGTCGGCTGATGCAGCATCGTCACGGACCCGCCGGCCAGCCAGGCGGCCTGGGCGACCGGGGCAACCTCGGCCGGACCTGCGGCCAGCACCGCAACCGAGTCCCCCGGCCCGATCCCGCTGACCTCCATGCGGCGGGCGCCGGTCATCGCCGCGGCGTGGACCTGCGCCCAGGTGGTCCGGATCGGGTCGTGCGGCTCGCCCGTGACCATCCCGGCTTCGGATGCGGCGGCGCTGCGCAGTGCATCGGTGAACGCGCTCATAGCCGACACGGTAAGGCACGCTGCCTGACTGGGGCGGGTCGTCACCGGGTCGTGGCGAGTCGAAGGGGGTTGCAGGCGATCGGACAGCCACGGGCGGATCCGATATCGTCGCGCCGAAGATCGCAGTGGGTGATGGGAGTTCAGATGTCCGGGCCAGCGCTGTACCGGCCGGCCGCGTCAGGGCCGGCCGAGTCAGTGCCCGCCGCGTCAGGGCCAGCCGCGTCAGGGCCAGCTGCGTCAGGGCCGGCCCCGTCAGGGCCGGCGGTATTCGGGCCAGCGCTGGACGGGCCGGCCGGATCCCGCTCAGCGGGATCGGTGCCATCGGCTGGCAGCCCCGCGGATCCCCGGCTGGTCGTGCTCGGCAGCGTCAACATGGACCTGGTGGTCCGCACCGGACACCTCCCCGTCCCCGGCGAAACCACCGCCGGAACGGACTTCGTCACGATCCCGGGTGGGAAGGGCGCGAACCAGGCGATCGCCGCGGCCGGGGCCGGCGGCCGGGTGTCCTTCGTGGGCGCGATCGGCGACGACGACTACGGACGCCGACTGGCCGGCGGACTCGTTGCTGCCGGAGTGTCCACCGCTCGACTCGGTCAGCTGCCGGGGTCGAGCGGAATCGCACTGATCACCGTGGACGACGCCGCGGAGAACACGATCGTCGTGGTTCCCGGGGCGAACGCGCAGGTGACGGTCACTGCACGCGACACCGAGCTCATCGCCGCCGCGGACATATTGCTGCTCCAGCTGGAACTGCCGTTCCCGACGGTGCTCGCCGGCGCGCGAGCGGCGGCCGGGGCGGCCGTGCCGGTGCTGTTGAATCCGTCGCCGGTCGCCCAACTGACGCCCGAGTTGCTCGACCTGGTCACCGTTCTCGTGCTGAACGAGGGCGAGGCCGGTGCACTGGGGCCGGCCGCCCTCAACCGGGTACCGCACGTGGTGACCACGCTGGGAGCGTCCGGGGCGCGGTACGCGGGACCCGACGGTGATCGCTGCGAGGTTCCCGCGCCGGCGGTCGTCGCGGTGGACACCACCGGAGCCGGGGACGCCTTCACCGGTACGCTGGCCGTGGCCTGGGCGAGAGGATTGCCGCCCGCCGAGGCGGTCCGGCTGGCCTGCATCGCGGGGGCGAAGGCGACCACCTACCACGGCGCAACGGCGCCACCGGAGCCCTCGTCATACTGAACCGGCCGACGCCGGTGCGCCGCGGGCGGCGGGCGGCAACGGCAAGGGAGACGATGCGGGAATGGCCTTAAGCGCGATCTACGACCTGACGATCGACGAGCGGGACGTTCGCATCTATTCCAACATTCCTGACCCGCTGACGAGCCGGCGGTCGAGTGGCCACTTTCGGCCCCTTCGCCGGCGGGGGAACGGCCGAAAGTGGCGACTCAAGGAACCCGCAGAGGCGCGGAGCCCGGGCGTCCGCGGATCAGCTGTTCTCCAGCGCCTCGGCTGCGGCCAGCCACTCGGCCTCGGCAGCGGAGACCTCGGCGTGCAATTGCAGCAGCGACGCGTTCAGTTCCGCGGCGGCGACGTAGTCGGCACCGACCTCCGCCAGCTTGCCGTGTAGCTCGGACTCCTTGCGCTGCAACGATTCCAATCGGCGCTCCAGGCGCTGGAGGTCCTTGCGCAACACACGCACCGTTGCGGCGTCCTGGGCCGCGGACGACCCGCCCGAACCGGTTGACCCCGCGGTCGAGGTCCCGCCGTTCGGCGTGCCCGCACCCGCCCTGGGCGGCTCGGCGAGTTCCGCGGCCACCGATTCGCGGCGCCGTCGGAGGTACTCGTCGACCCCACCCGGCAAGTGGGTGATCGCTCCGTCACCCATCAGCGCGTACACGTCGTCGGTCACCCGCTCGACGAGATAGCGGTCGTGGCTGACCACGATCAAGGTGCCCGGCCACGAGTCGAGCAGATCCTCCAGCGCGGACAGCGTATCGGTGTCCAGGTCGTTGGTCGGCTCGTCCAGGATCAGCACGTTGGGCTCGGCCATCAGGATGCGCAGCAACTGCAGCCGCCGCTGCTCGCCCCCGGACAGTTCGGCCACCCGTGTCCACTGCTGCGCCGGGGTGAAGCCGAAACGTTCCGCCAGAGCCGACGCCGAGACGTCCTTGTCGCCCAGCTGCACCACCGCGGCGATCTCAGTGATCGCCTCGATCAACCGGGACCGACCAGGCAGCTCAGCGACTTCCTGGGAGAGGTACCCGAGGTGCACCGTGCTGCCGGTCTTGAGCCGGCCGCCGGTCAGCGGAAGCTCGCCGACCAGGATGCGGAGCAGGGTGGACTTGCCCGACCCGTTGACCCCCACCACACCGATCCGGTCACCCGGGCCGATCCGCCAGGTGACATCGGCCAGCAACACCCGCTCGCCGTCCCCCGATGATTCCGGCGCCGAATCATTGCGCGAAGCGACCGCAGGCCCGCGAGTGGAGCCATCGGTCGAACCGACCGAGCTGGGTACCGATGCCCACACATCCTCGAGCTCCAGTACGACCGCCCCCAGCCTACGGCGGGCGAAAGCGTGCAGCTCCACGGTGTTTCGCGGCTCCGGCTCCCCGGCGATGATGGCCTCGGCGGCCTCGATGCGGTAGCGGGGTTTGGAGGTGCGGGCCGGCGGACCCCGCCGCAACCAAGCCAACTCCTTGCGCGCCAGGTTCTTTCGTCGTTCCTCGGCGGCCCGGTCCAGCCGCAATCGCTCGGCCCTGGCGAAAACCCAGTCGGAGTAACCGCCTTCGCGAACCAGCACCGCGCCGTCCACCACTTCCCAGGTGGTGGTCGCGATCGCGTCGAGGAACCAGCGGTCGTGGGTCACCACGACCGAGGCTCCCCGCCTGGTCTGCAGGTGCCCGGCCAGCCAGGCCACGGCCTCGATGTCCAGGTGGTTGGTGGGCTCGTCCAGCGCCAACAGATCGGCGTCGGTCACCAGTGCCGCGGCCAACGCCACCCGCCGGCGTTCGCCGCCGGACAGCGTACGCAGCGCGGTGTCCAGCCCGATGCCGGGCAGTCCCAGGCCGGAGAGCACCTCCCGCACCGCCGCGTCGGAGGCCCAGACATGTTCGGCCTCACCGAAGGTGTGCAGCACGGCCTCGCGCACCGTCCGGTCGTCCGGCAGATTCGAGGTCTGCGGCACGAACGCCACGGCGGTGTTCCGCAAGGTCGCCACCCGGCCGGAATCCGGGCGTTCGATACCGGCCAAGAGCTTGAGCAGCGTTGTCTTACCGGAGCCGTTCAGCCCGAGAACGCCGACCCGGTCGCCGGTTTGCACGCCGATGGACACCCCGTCCAGCACCGGGCGCATGCCGTGCACGACGGTGGCGGCCTCGATGTTGACCAGGTTGGCCATCAGTGCGTCCCGAGGACACGGGCGCCCTGGGCGGGGCCGGTGGCGACCCGCACCGCGCGGCAGGTCCCGGACCCGGCCAGTTCGGCCGCGATACCTCCGGCGGACTCGGCGTCGCCACACAGCAGCGCGACCGTCGGGCCGGAGCCGGAGACGATCCCGGCCAGCGCTCCCGCCGCGATTCCCGCGCGCAGCGTGCGGCGCAACCCAGGCTGCAACGAGATCGCGGCCGCCTGCAGATCGTTGCCGAGTGCCGCGGCAACGGCTGCGGCATCACCGCTGGCCAGCGCGGCCAGGATGTCCCGGACCGGACCCACTCGCGGCGGGTCGCCGGCGGCGCGCAGCCGGTCGAGCTCGGCGAACACCGCCGGAGTGGACAGACCCTCGGCGGCCAGCGCCAGCACCCAGTTCAGGGGCGTGCGGGCCAGTACGGGCGACAGCAACTCTCCCCGGCCGGTGCCGACAGCGGTTCCACCGGTCAGGGCGAACGGAACATCGGAGCCGACCTCGGCGGCGATCTGCGCCAGGTCACCGCGGGCAATGTCAAGACGCCACAACGCCGCACACCCGACCAGCGCGGCTGCCGCGTCGGCACTCCCGCCGGCCATACCGCCCGCCACCGGGATGTTCTTGGTGATCTCGATGGCCACCGGTCCCCCGCCGCCGCTGCGCCGCGCCAGCAGCCTTGCCGCGGCACCGGCGAGATTCCTGGCCCCGCTGGGTACGCCGTCCGAGGGCTGGGTGTGGACGGAGTGCCGTTCGGCGCGGGAGATGGTGAGTTCGTCGACCAGATCGACGGCATGGAACACGGTGACCAGCTCGTGGTACCCGTCCGGCCGCGCCGCCCCGACCGAGAGGTGCAAATTGATCTTCGCCGGGGCCTGTACCCGGATCTTGCCGACGAACATGGCTGTCGCCGAGCTCATTCGTGTTCGACCGCGTCCAGCTCGTCCAGGGCACGCGCGATGCGGGCGAAATCGTCGACGGCAAGAACCTCACCACGTGCGGTCGGATCGATGCCGGCCCTGGTCAGCACGCCTTCGGCGAACACCGCCGAGCCCGCCCAATCGGCGAGCGCGGACCGGAGTGTCTTGCGACGCTGGGCGAACGCCGCGTCGATGACCCCGAACACCGCCGCCCGGTCATCGGTGCGGGGGTGGGGATGCAGGTCGATGGCGACCAGCGCCGAATCCACTCCGGGCACGGGCCAGAACACGGATCGGCTGACCGAGCCGGCCCGCCGGGCGGTGCCGTACCAGGCTGCCTTGGCGCTGGGCACGCCGTAGGTCCGGGACCCGGGCGGCGCCACCAGCCGATCGGCCACTTCGGATTGGACCATCACCAGCACCCGTCTCAGGGTCGCCACCTCGGCCAGCAGGTGCAGCAGTACCGGCACGGCGACGTTGTACGGCAGGTTCGCCACCAGCGCGGTCGGGTCAGGCGGCGCCGGCACGTCGTCGAGCACGGCCAACCGGTCGGCGGTGACGTCCAGCGCGTCCGCGGTGATCACCCGGAGTGCCCTGACCCTTCCCGGTGCGTGCTCGGCAACGGTCCGCGGCAGCAACTCGGCCAACCGCGGGTCGATCTCCACCGCGGTGACCTCGGCGACGGCGTCGAGCAATCCGAGGGTGAGCGAGCCAAGACCCGGGCCGACCTCGAGCACGTGGTCGGTGGATCGCAGATCGGCGGCGGCCACGATGCGCCGGACGGTGTTGCCGTCATGCACGAAGTTCTGACCCAGCGTCTTGGTCGGGTGCAGGTCCAGCTCTTCGGCCAGCCTGCGGATTTCGACAGGGCCGAGCAGGCGCACACGATCGGTCACACGGACATCCTCACACGCGCGGGGCCGCGCCGATCAACCACTCGCCCTCGAACGCCCCTGCCGATGCAGAAACGGACCCCGACACATGGTCGGGGTCCGTCTCTGTGGCTCTCGTTGGGTTGGTGCACCGGTGTCTCGGAGAAGATCAGCCGGCCGGCGGGCCGGAGGCCGCGTACCCACACAGCCAAGGCTCGAGGCCGCGGCTCTGGTACAGCAGCTTGGCCCTGATCAACTGCTCTTCCGGAGAGGCATCCAGCGGGTTACCGCTGCCGCCCACGGACGCCCAGGTCGGCACATCGAACTGGAACAGCCCGTAGGTCGAGAGGTAACCGGCGGGGTTGTTCACGGCCTTGGGGTTGTTCGTCGACTCGCAGTAGGCCATGCCGTCCCAGTTGACGCCGAACTCGGTGTCGTGGAAGAAAACACGGCTGCCCTGCCAGTCCAGCGTGGACTTGCTGCCGACGTGGGTGATCGACGGGATGGGCTCGGCGACAGTGGTCCGGGACAGTTCCTTGCGCTCGGTCTCGACGCCGTTCACGGTGGTCACCTGGGTCACCACCTGCGCCTTGCCGGGCACGCCCTGTTGCGCGACCGCCGTACTGCCCTTGTTCAGGTTGGGGTCATCCACCTGCTGGTTGGCGGGCGCGATGTCGACCGAGTCGGTGCTGGTGGTGACCGACACCCTGGACACGGCGATCTGCACGCCGTCCGTCACCGGGGTGGACGCGGCCGGGACGACGGTGTCGGTCGGGCCGAGCGGGGAGTTCAGTCCGGTGAGCACGTCAGCCACGGTGCGCGCCCCGGTCTTGACCGGGGTTGCCGCCGCGCCGGCGTCGGACAGCGACACGGTGCGCAAGGGCTCGGCCGTCACGGCCAGCCCGTCCAGCGGGATCTCCCGGGATCGGTCGGCGGACAGTTGGTACGCGCTCGGGTCCTGGCCGAGCTGGCTCAGGGCCTCGTCGACGGTCTTGGCGGTGGTCCACACCTGCCGTTGCTGACCGTCGATGGTCAGGGTCAGCAGGCGGCCGTGCACGAGCGCGATCTGCGCGCCGTCAGTGATATCGATACCTGCCGCCGGCGCCAGCACATCGTGTTCGCCGGCCTGCAGGCCGGCCGAGGACAGCGCACCGTCGACCGAACCGGCCAGCGTCGTGACCTGACGCTGCTGGCCGTCGACGGTGATGGTCACGGTCTTGGCCAGCGAGGCCGCCGTTGCGCCACCCAGCGCGAGCAGTCCGATGGTCGCCGCGGCGCCCACCAGGATCGCCTTGCGGCGCAGCACGGAAGGCCGAGTGCTGGTCGTGGCGCCGGCCCGATGAGCGGTCCGGCCGCTCTGCGTGACGACGTCCTGGGTGCCGGCACTATCGGTGCCGTCAGCAGCGTCGCTGTCGGCCGAAGGGTTCATATCATTCTGGTTGTTCAATGCATCCAGCGCATTCGTGTCATTCACGTCGTTCTGGGCGGTCGCCAGCTCGGGGCCGTCATGGCCGGGGTTGTCGTCGCGTCCGTTCACGTCACATCCGATGGGTCGGTGATTTCCGGGCAGGGGAAGGGATTCACCGAATTCGTGTGAGGCATTGCGGCCATGACACTCAGACAGACGCGAACTCCGCTCATACATTCAGCGAGAATTCAAATCGGGCGTCCGCCCGGTAAACCCCGGGCGGTGATCTTCCATCCCGGCTTCTATCACGAAAGATAGACGGTTCAGCCATCTGATAGCAACGTTGGTTGTCTCACATGGATGCCGACAACGTTATCTCTTGCGAATTGCCGATGTTAGAAGGGTCACGTATTACCCCGGTGACCGACGGGGAGCTGCCGGTCGATCCCTGGGCGATGCGGCGGCGATGCGGCAGCTGACCAGGTGCGACGTGCACCACTCTCGCGGTCCCGGCGGCGACGCCGGTCTTGATGCTCGCGCATGAACGTTCACTCGAAAGATGCCGCGGCATCGTTGCCGGCGGGCAGGTGCCGGCGGGCAGGTGCCGGAAAGCCGATCGGCACCTCCTTTGCGCGGTGCCCGCGATTGCGGTAAAGGCGCGCCCTCGCCGGAAGCACCCGGGGGCGGTTCCCTGGCCGAATGACAAGGGGTGGACGTCCGCACGACGGCACACTGGCCGACGGTGCGACCTGGGTCGGCCCTGGCGTGTCCCGCCGGGCCACGGCAGGGCCCGCCGAGCAAGCCTGAGACGCGCCGAAGCCCCGAACCGCATCGCGGTTCGGGGCTTCGACTTGCTCAGCTCGCGCGCAGGCGACCCGATCAGTACATGTCGATCAGGACCGTGCTACGCCCGAACGTCAGTGCTTGGGCGATCAGCCGGCGGAACCGCAGGCCCATGGCTCGGTGCCGCGGGAAGCGGCGACGCTCTCGGCGACCGCGATCTGCTGCTCACGGCTGGCAAGGTCCGGGCGCGAGGCGTAGGCGGTGCCGCCACCGCTGGCCCAGGTGCCAAGGTCGAATTGCAGGCCACCGTAGTAGCCGTTACCCGTGTTGATGGACCAGTTGTTGGTCGACTCGCACGAGGCGATGCCGTCCCAGTTGATGCCGCTGGAGCCCGAGGAGACCGGCGCCGCCGAGCTGGCGGAGCTGCTGCTCGAGGAACCCGCACTGCTGGACGAACCCGCACTGCTGGAGGAATCTGCGCTGGAGGAACCCGCGCTGGAGGAATCTGCGCTGGAGGAACCCGCGCTGGTGCTGGAGGCGGTGGACACCGGCTTGGTACCAACAGCAATGATCTTCGGCTGGCCCGGGGTGACCGTGGTGCGGGACACCTCGGTCTTCGCGGTCTGGGCGCCGTTGCTGGTGGTCAGCTGGTAGGTCACCTGATCGGTGCCGGCAGAACCCTCCTGGGTCACGTTGGACGAACCCTCTTCCAGGTTCGCGTCCTCGACCTGCTGGTCGGCAGGCTGCGCAACCGGAACCTGCTCGGTCACTGTGGTCTGGCCGACCCGGGTGATCGCAACTGCGAGGCCCGCGCTCAGCGGGGTCTCCGCGGCCGGGCTCAACGTGTCCAGCGGGCCGAGCGTGAGGCCCTGCTCGGTCAGCAGCTCGCCGACCGTGTTGGCGGAGGACTGCAGATTGGTGGCAGCGTTGACGCCGTCGGCGAGCGAAGTGGCGAAGATGGTTTCCGCGGTGACGGCCAGGCCGTCCAGCGGGAGGTCGCGTGACCGGTCGGCGGACAGGGCGAACGCGCCCGGGTTCTGGCCGAGTTCGGCCAGCGCCTCTTCGACGGTGGTCGCGGTGGTCCAGACCTGCCGCTGTTGGCCGTCAATGGTCAGGGTCAGCAGGCGTCCGCGCTCCAGCGCGATCTGCGAACCGTCGGAAATCTCGGTATCAGCGGCGGGGGCGACGACGTCGTGCTCGGAGACCGTGAGTCCGGCCGATTCGAGCGCGCCCTCGACCGATCCGGCGTGGGTGCTCACTTCCTGCTGCTGTCCGTCAACGGTGATGGTGACGGTCTTGCCGGTGGCGGCATAGACGCCACCACCTAGCGCGAGTGCAACGACCAACGCTGCCACGCCGAGCAGAACCGGCTTGCGCAGGCTCCGGCCGGTCTTGGCGGCAGGGGTTGCAACGTCAACGTTGTCGTGCGAAAGGCTGTCGTCGAGAATGTCGGTGTTCTGTGTGTCAGCGTTGGAGGCCAAGTCTCAATCCGATTGTTTGGTAGTGTCCGAGCAGGGATCAAGGCGCGGCGGTGGTATCACGCAATTTCTTGGATACCCGGGAGGTAGATTTAGTTTCGGCTTCCGCCGAGCTAGTCGGCTCGTTTCCCGACATGCTCGGGGCACTCGGCCACTACCTCATCCGCTGCGCTTGATGATTTCCCATCCCAGCTGCTATCACGAAACAATAACGGACCCGAAACGTTTGTGATACCCCTGTGTGGGAATTGTGGCGCAGGCCTCACCGAAATCTCAGCCGTTCTGTGGCGCCCGCCACAATCCGCCACCCATGTCAGGTGTGTCCGGGTGGCCGAGGTCACCTTTTCCCGGTTTCTCGGGTGACGGGGATCACGTTTCGTTTGCGCGGCATTGGGGCAGCGAAGCCGATTTGCCGTTCCCCGACCGTTATCACGGCGACTATCACGGTGACGTCAACGGGCCGACACGGTCCCCCGCGACCCACGAGCCCCATCACGACGCCCTCGCCGGCCCCGCTCGACCTCGGCCGATGACAGCTCGATGCCCATCTCGCTCCGGGGTGATTCCGGGGTAACGACAGGAGCCCGTGCAGCTTGCTGCAGCACGGGCTCCCGTCAGGGTCGCAGTGAATCACTCGCTCCTCGCCCGCGGAACGGAATCGGGCCCGGGCCCCACCCTGATCAACCGGCCGCGTACCCGCACGCCCACGGGGACAAGCCACGGGCCGCGTAGACGCGCTCGGCGATCTGGATCTGCTGGTCCTTGCTGGCCAGGTCCGCACGCGGCGCGAAAGCGCCGCCGCCGTTGCTCAGCCAGGTACCGCTGTCGAACTGCAGGCCCCCGTAGTAACCGTTGCCGGTGTTGATGGACCAGTTGTTGCCCGACTCGCACGCGGCGATCGCATCCCAGTTCACACTCCAGCCGCCGGAGTTGCTGGGAGCCGGTGCAGGGGCAGGTGCGGGTGCTGGTGGGGGCTCCGGAGCCGCGGCCGGAGCGGCAACGGGCTGTGCCGGCGCGGCGGCAGCGGTCTGCCGCGCGGGCTGGGCGGCTGCGGGCTGAACCGCCGGCGCCTGCTTGGTACCCACCTTGGTGATGGTCGGAATGGCCTCGGTCAGAGTGCGGCGAGAGACCTCTTCCGGAGCGCCGGCCTGCCCGTTGGTCACCGCGGTCCGCAGGGTGATCTCCACCGAGCCCGGCTGGCCCTGCTGCACCACCGTGGTGGCGCCGGCGGCGAGCGAGCTGTCGTCCTGCCGCTCGTCCGCGGGTTGGCCGACCTCCTGGGTCTGGGTGGTGGTCTGGTAGCCGATCCGGGTGACGACGACCTGCAAGCCATCGGTGACCGGTGTTGCCACCGCCGGGGTCACCGTGTCGTCCGCACCGATGGTGACGCCCGCGGCGGCGAGCGCGTCGCCGACGGTTCCGCCCTCGACCACCGCGCGCACGGCGGGGTCGGTGCCGACCGCAAGGCTGACCGTCGGCAGGGTGACCACGGAGATCGCCGCGCCATCGGTGAGCGGGGCATCCGCTGACGGGGTCACCCTATCGGCTGCCCCGATCGTGATGCCCTGCTCCGCCAGCAGCGCGCCGACGGTGGCGGCCGTCGTCTTGATGGTGGCCGCCGCTGCGCCCCGGTTGGTGAGCGTGACGGTGCGCAGGGTCAGCGCGGTCACGCTCAGACCGTCGATCGGGATGGCGCGCGCCCGATCGGCCGACAACTTGAACGCCGACGGGTTTTGGCCCAGATCGGCCAGCGCCTGTTCCACCGTTGTCGCAGTCGTCCAGACCTGCCTGGTCTGGCCGTCGACAGTCAACGTCAGCAGCCGGCCGCGTTGCAGTGCGATCTGTGACCCGTCGGAGATGGGATCGTCCGCACCCGGGGCGAGTGAGTCGTGCTCGGAAACCGTCAGACCGGCGGCATTCAGCGCGCCGGCGACGGAACCAGAAAATGTACTGACCTCCTGCGCTGTTCCGTCAAGGGTGATGGTGACCGTCTTGTGCGTCGCGGCGTACGTGCCGCCGGCGACCGCGAGCACACACAGCAATGCCGCAGCTGCGATGAGGGCAGGCTTGCGCCAGCGCGGAGCCCTCGCCGCGTGAGCCGGACCGGCGTCGCTGACCTCGCGGTCCGGATCGCCTGCATGGCTGACCGGGTCGTCGGCGCACACCCCAGCGCTGTCGTGGGTCAAGCTGTCGTGGGTCAAGCTGTCGTGGGTCAAGAGGTCGCTGCCGCCGTTCGCCCGTAGCCCGTCGAGAACGCCGCCCGGGTTGACTTCCGCTGCGTCGTCACCGCTGTGGTGGGCATCCACGGGATCGCTGGTCGAGGTCACATCACGTCCGAACGTCGTGGCGACCGGGCAGGCGACCGGGCACGTCAGGCTCCACCCGGCACCGCGTAGGCGCAGCAGAGCACACAAAAGGCAGGGCTCGCCCCCATCGACCAGCGCGGATTACGCCGCGCCGGCGTCGATGCCGACAAGTCCTGCCCCTGACGCACCCGGGACTTCCCCATCCCGGCTGTTATCACAGGAGGGTAACGGCGGGGGCACAGCGAGGCAACCGTCGAAATCCATGCATAACGGTCAGGACTCGGTCAAAGTGACGAGGCACGACAGATAATCGTCATAAATCGGGCAGAACGTACACATTTCGTGTGGTGAGTGTCACCGAATTACACAGCTCGTCCAACGCAACCGACCGGATATTGGCCAGTGCGCGCACGGTGTAGGGCAGTGCGAACGGCTCATTCCGCTTGCCCCGGAACGGGTGTGGAGTGAGGAACGGCGCGTCCGTCTCGACCATCAGCAGCCCGTCCGGCACCACCCTTGCCGCCTCGACGAGCGAACGGGCATTGCGGAAACTCACCGGGCCCGCGAACGAGACGACGTAGCCGGCCCGGACGCACTCCTTCGCCATGGCGGCGTCCCCGGAGAAGCAGTGGAAGATCACCGTGTCCGGCGGCCCCTCGCTGCGCAGCATCGCCAGCACCTCGGCGTGCGCGTCGCGGTCGTGAATCATCAGCGGCTTGCCCAGCCGCTTTGCCAGGTCGATGTGCCAGGCGAACGCTTCGGCCTGGTCGGCCGGGCCGGCGTAGTCCCAGTAGTAATCCAAGCCGGTCTCGCCGATGGCGACCACCTTCGGGTCGGCGGCCAGCAACTCGAGCTCGGTGCGGGCGGCGTCGTCGAGCTTGTCGGCTCTGGTCGGATGCAACCCGACGGCGGCGAACACCGCGGGGTGCCAGCCGGCCGCCCGGACCACCCAGCGGGCGGAGGCCAGGTCGTCGGCCACGGTGATGACGCCCCGCACCCCGACGGCGGCCGCGCGGGCCATCGCCGCGGCGACGTCGTCGGCGTCGGCGCACCCGCACGCGTCAAGGTGCGTGTGCGCGTCGATGACGGGCGCGGGCAGCGGCTCGGGTGCCGGCGCCAGCGAACGGTCGGCGACCGCGGGGTGCATCTCGCCCGTCATCGTGTCGGACTGTGTCGTTGGGTTTCCGCTCGCGACGGTTGATCCGGGACTTGGGCGCGCCGGGCGGGATCTCGTCGGTGCGCGCCGGATGGCGTCGCCACGATCGTGCTCCCGCAACCGTCATCCGACGGTGTCGGCGGGCGATCCTGCACGCTGGTCCCCGCCATCACCCGACCGGCGCCCACGGAGGGCCGGTCTCTCCGAGTTTCGGATCCAGCTTGCTGAACAGCGGAGTCGGCTTGACCAGCGGCCGGCGGGGTTCGATCTCCCGGCGGGCCCAGACCGCCTGCTCGGCCGCGTACTCACCGGTGATCACGGGGTAGTCGACCACGTCGGGCACGCCCACTCCCTCGACATCGTCGGCGAAATCGGTGACCTCGCGGATCTCCGGCTGCGCTGCCCATACCCCGTCTCCGCCCAGCGCGGCGAAAACCTGCTGGGCCGAATGCGGAATGAAAGGGGTCAGAAGGGTTTTCGCGTCGTCGACCACTTGCAGGGCGGTGTGCAGCACGGTGCCCTGACGTTCGGGGTCATCGCCGAGCTTCCATGGCTCGGACTCGGAGATGTACTTGTTGGCCAAGCTGACAATGCGCATGGCCTCGCTGGAAGCAGCCTTGAACCGGCTGCGCGCCAACAGATCTCCGACGGTGCTGAACGCCTGCGCCGACGCCCTCAGCAGTTCGCTGTCGATCTCGGAAAGAGCTGCTCGGGAAGGGATCTCGCCAAAGTTGCGGTGCGCCATGGAGATCGAGCGATTGACCAGATTCCCCCACTCGTTGGCGAGTTCGAAGTTGTTGCGCCGCACGAACTCCTCCCAGGTGAAGTCGGCGTCCTGGGTCTCCGGGCCGGCGACCGCGATGAAGTACCGGAGCGAATCCGGGCCGTACTCGCGCAGGAAATCGCCGACGTAGATCACCGTCTTACGAGAAGTGGAGAACTTCGACCCGCTCATCGTCAGGAACTCGCTGGACACCACTTCGGTGGGCAGGTTGAGCGTGCCCAGCCGCCCTGGGGCGCCTCCGCGCTCGCCCTTGCCGTCGTAGGCCAGCAGCTCCGCCGGCCAGATCTGCGAGTGGAAGGTGATGTTGTCCTTGCCCATGAAGTAGTAGGCACGGGCGCCAGCGCTGTCCGGCGACCACCATTTCTCCCAGGCGTCGGTGTCTGGCCGGCCATGATCTCCGTACCGGCGTGCCCACTCGATCGAGGCGGAGAGATACCCGATGACGGCGTCGAACCAGACGTAGAGCTTCTTGTCCGGGCGTTCCCGCCACCCGTCGAGCGGGACCGGGATGCCCCAGTCGATGTCCCGGGTCATGGCTCTGGGCCGCAGGTCGTCGAGCAGATTGAGGGAGAACCGCAACACGTTAGGGCGCCAGTCGTTCCGGGTTCGAAGCCAGTCCCCCAGCGCCTGCGCAAGCGCTGGAAGGTCGAGGAACAGATGCTCGGATTCGGTGAAAACCGGTGTCTCGCCGTTGATCCGGGACCGCGGGTTGATCAGGTCGATGGGGTCGAGCTGGTTGCCGCAGTTGTCACACTGGTCGCCGCGTGCCCCGTCGTAGCCGCAGATCGGACAGGTTCCCTCGATGTACCGATCGGGCAGGGTGCGTCCGGTCGACGGCGAGATGGCCGACATCGTGGTCTTGGGCACCAGGTAGCCGTTGCGGTGCACGGTGCGGAACAGCTCCTGCACCACGGCGTAGTGATTCCGGGTGGACGTCCGCGTGAACAGGTCGTAGGACAGCCCGAGGCCCTGCAGGTCCTGCACGATCACCCGGTTGTACCGGTCGGCGAGCTCGCGCGCGGTGATCCCCTCGGCGTCGGCCTGCACCAGGATCGGGGTGCCGTGCTCGTCCGTCCCCGAGACCATCAGAACGTCGTTCCCCGCCATCCGCTGGTAGCGGGAGAAGACGTCGGCGGGTACGCCGAATCCGGACACGTGGCCGATGTGGCGGGGGCCGTTGGCGTAGGGCCAGGCCACCGCGGTGAGGACGGGGGAGCTCATTCCGATCAGGGTAGTGCGCAGCCCCGTGGGGGCGAGCCCTGATGTGGCGCCCGGCAGCCAGGACTCCCCACCCCCATGCCGAACCGACCCCCGGCGTGCCCTTTCTGGCGCGGATCAACGTCGCGGGCGCGCGTGAAGGCGTCGGTTGTGGGACGAGTGTGGCGGGAGTAGCCCACTTCATCCGCGCGACGTGCGGTTGGGCGCCGGTGGTGGGCGCCGGCGGTTGGGCCCCCGCGGTTGGGCCCCCGCGGTTGGGCCCCCGCGGTTGGGCCCCCGCGGTTAGGCCCCCGCGGTTGGGCCCCCGCGGTTAGGCCCCCGCGGTTAGGCCCCGGCGGTTAGGCCCCGGCGGTTAGGCCCCGGCGGTTGGGCCCCGGCGGTTGGGTAGGGCGGGTTGGGTAGGGCGGGTTGGGTCGGGCGGTCTGGCGGTCTCGCGGTCGGGTTGTGCCAGGGCCCGAGTTTGCGCAAGCGCAGGCGGCCTGACCGCCGCCAGTAAGGAATGGACTCGTCCCCTGGACTTGTCCCCACCCAGAGAGCTGTGCACATTTCCGCGACGGCCGCTGGACGGCACCCGGGACCGCCCCGAGGCTCTCGGGCATGCGGAGGCTGGCTGATCGTCGTCAGATCGCGGCATTGTTCGTCCATCACGGACCGGTGGTCCTCGCGCGGGACGCGGAGGCGGCAGGGATCTCCCGGTCAGTGCTTCGCCGGTCGGCCGACCGGGGCGAACTCACCCGATTGGGGAAGGCCGCGTTCGTCTCGACCAGTATCTTCGAGGCGGCCTCGCTGTGGGAAGCCTTCCGTCTGCGATCCATCGCCTTCAGCCTGTCGTCCGGACCGGACACATTCCTGACCGGCCCCGCGGCGGCGGCCGTGCTGGAAATCCCGATGGTGGGTGATCCACCTGACCACCCGACGGCCCTGCGGCCAGGGAATGCGCACGTCGGGCATGACCGCTCGCCGTACGGCCGCGTCCGGCACGGCTACCTCCCGCCTTCCCACCAGAGGCGACGCGGTCGGGCATTCACGGTGAGTCCGGCCTACTGCGCTGTCGACATCGCACGGCATTACGGGACACGGGACGGAATCCTCGCCGCTGACCGGGTTCTCGCCTCTGGTGTGCACCGCGCGGTGCTTGCGAACCTCGTCGACAACATGTCCAGGTATCCAGGCATCGAGTCCACGCGTTGGGTGGTCGAGAATGCTGATCCCCGCGCCGAGAGTCCGCTGGAGTCGTTGGGGCGCTTCGCCTTTCTCAGCGAGGGTTTGCCCGCACCAGTGTCGAACGCATGGATCCCGGTGGCCGGCCAATGGTTCCGCGCAGACCATCTCTTGCCGGAGCAGGGAGTGATTCTCGAGGCCGACGGGGCTGTCAAGTACGACAATCGCGTCGACGCCGCGACGCTGGTCAGGGCTGACCGGGACCGCGAACGGCTGCTTCGCTCCCTGCACTTCGGCATCGCCCGGTACGGCTGGAGTCTGGCGATGGGCAAGCCGTCGGAGATCATTCGACGGGCACAGGAGGCAGCCAGGTTGAGGTCCGGACAGCCCGTGCCGACCTGCTGGACGCTGACCCCGCCGTGGGCGGCATGACCCGCTGACGGATTAAGGCCGCCGTGGGCGGCATGACCCGCTGACGGAATACGGCCACCTCGTGCGGCAGAACCCCGCCGCCGCTCGATCCCGCCGTGGGCGGCATGACCCGCCGCGAGCCGCTCCATCCCGCCGTGGGCGTCGTGAACCGGCCGTGGGCCGATCGAACGTGACATTGCTCGACGCGTTGCCCCGGCTACCCGGGGAACCGAGCCGGGGAAACGGCAGCGTCCCGTCTCGCACGGATAATCGTCGCGGTTATGGGACTCGAGTGACAGAAAGCAACGATTTCATCCGCGCCGGGGAAGTTGATCCGCGCCGAAAGGGGGCGCTGTCAGGCGGTTTGCACCTCGGTGCGGTCGCCGGACCAGAGCGTGTGAAAGACCCCGTCCTGGTCGACGCGCTTGTAGGTGTGCGCGCCGAAGAAGTCCCGCTGGCCCTGGATCAGCGCCGCCGGCAACCGCTCCGAGCGGAGCCCGTCGTAGTAGGACAGCGCCGCCGCGAACCCCGGGGTGGGGATGCCGGACTGCGCCGCGCCGGCCACCACCCGGCGCCAGGAATCCTGCGCCCTGGTGATCGCGTCCGTGAAGTACGGCGCGAGCAGCAGCGACGCCGGGACCTCGACCCCTGCCCCGACGTCATATGCCTCGGTGATGCGGTTGAGGAACTTCGCCCGGATGATGCAGCCCCCACGCCAGATCCGCGCCACCGCACCGACATTGATGTCCCAGCCGTACTCCGCCGCGCCGGCGAAGATTTCGTCGAGGCCCTGGGCGTAGGCGACGATCTTGGACGCGTACAGCGCGATCCTGACGTCCTCGACGAACGCCGCCGCGTCGAGTCCAGCGGACTTCACATCCCACGCGCCGTTCGGGCCGGGCAGTTTGCCGACTGCCGCGGCGCGTTGCGAGGCGGCCGAGGACAGGCCGCGGGCGAACACCGCCTCCGCGATCCCGGACACCGGGATGCCCAGGTCAAGCGCGGTCTGCACGGTCCAGGTGCCGGTGCCCTTCATGCCGGCGGCGTCCAGCACGATGTCGACGAACGGCTTGCCCGTCGCCGCATCCACCTGGGCCAGCACCTCGGCGGTGATCTCGATCAGGAATGAGTCGAGATCACCCTTGTTCCACTCGCCGAAGATCTCGCCGATCTCCGCGGGCGACAGCCTGGCGCCGCGGCGGAGCAGGTCGTAGGCCTCCGCGATGAGCTGCATGTCCGCGTACTCGATCCCGTTGTGCACCATCTTCACGAAATGCCCGGCACCGTCGGTGCCGATGTGTGTACAGCACGGCGCGCCGTCGACATGCGCGGAGATCTTCTCCAGGATCGGGCCGAGCGATTGGTAGGACTCGGCGGAGCCGCCCGGCATGATCGACGGGCCGTTCAGCGCGCCCTCCTCGCCACCGGACACCCCGCACCCGACGAAGTGGATCCCCTTCTCCTGTAACGCTGCCTGCCGACGGCGGGTGTCCTCGAACTTGGCGTTGCCGCCGTCGATGATGATGTCACCGGGCTGGACCAGCTCGGCCAACTCGTTGATCACCGCGTCCGTCGGCCCGCCGGCCTTCACCATGATCAGGATCTTGCGAGGCACCGCCAGTGAGGCCACGAAATCCGCAGAGGACTCGGTCGGGACGAACGTGCCGTCCAAGCCATGCTCATCGATCAGCGCCCTGGTTTTGGCATACGACCGGTTGTGCACCGCCGTGACAAAGCTGTTCCTGGCGAAGTTGCGGGCCAGATTGGAGCCCATCACCGCCAGCCCGGTGACGCCGATGTCGGCCTTGGGCTGGGTCGCAGGGTCGCTCATCGTGTGCTGCCTCCGTAAGCGTGCGGGGACGAGTCGGGGCCTAGCTTCGCGCACCCACGACGCTCGCGCGCACCCGGGTCAGCCGAGCACGGCCTTGACCGCCGCAGCGATCCGTGACCCGTCGGCCCGTCCGTCGGCACGGGCCTGGACGGCCTTGATGACCTGGCCCATCTGACGCATGGTCACCGGTGCGCCGATGTCGGAAGCGACGCCGTCCACCGCTTCGGCGACCAGCGCGCCCAGTTGCTCGTCGGTCAGCGGGGTCGGCAGGTACGCGGACAGCACCGCGGCCTCGGCACGTTCCTTCTCGGCCAGTTCGGCCCGGCCGGCGCCGGCGAACGCTTCGGCCGCCTCGGCGCGTTTGCGGACCTCCTTGGTGAGCACCGCGGTGACCTCCTGATCGGTCAGGACCTTGGCGGTAGTGCCGGCGACCTCCGCGGTCGTGACGGCCGCCAGCGCCATCCGCAGGGTGCCGGTGGTCAGCGGATCGCGGGCTTTCATGGCGGCGGTCAAGTCGGCACGCAACCGCGCCTTCATGGCGGGGGTGGAACCGCCGCCCGCGGTGCCTGGAGTGGTGTCGGTCATGATTCTCCGATCTGAGTCGTCGGTGTCTGAGTCGTCGGTGTCACTTTGCCGTCACTGTGCCCGGACGGCCGTGCCCGCACCCGGGTGCCCCCCGCACCGAGCGCGAAAATCCCGACACGGATCACCCTTGACGGCTCAAGCTAACAGCTATAGCTTTATGGCTATGACAAACAGCCAAGCTTCCATCAGCTCGTCATCCCCGTCGACACCGGACCGCGACACCCGCTTCCTGGACCGCGGAACGGGCCGCATCGCCTACGACCTGGCAGGCTCCGGCCCGTTGATCATCGGCGTTCCCGGCATGGGGGACCTGCGCAGTACCTTCCGCCACCTGACGCCCGCACTCGTCGCTGCCGGCTACCGGGTGGCGACGATGGATCTGCGGGGTCAGGGCGACAGCGACCTGAGCTTCGACTCCTTCGACGACCCGGCCGCGGCCTCCGACATCGTCGCGCTGGCAGAGCATCTCGGCGAGTCGGCAATCGTGATCGGGATCTCGATGGGCTCCGCCGCCGCGGTCATCGCGGCGGCCGAGCACCCGGAGGCGATCCGCGGGCTGGTGCTGATGGGCCCGTTCGTCCGCGACCTGCCATCCTCGGCAGTGCAGCGCTGGATGATGCGCGCCGTCATGGGTGGACCGTGGGCGCGCCGGGCCTGGCTCGCCTACTTCCCGAAGTTCTATCCCACCCGACGCGGCCAGGACTTCGTCGAACACAAGGAGCGGATCGCCCGAGCGCTGGCCCGCCCTGGCTACACGCGCACGTTCCGGGCCGTCACCAGGACCTCTCATGCCGCCTCGGAAGCCGTGCTGGACCGGGTGCACACCCCGGCGCTGGTGGTGATGGGCACGAAGGACCCCGACTTCCCCGACCAGGGTGCCGAGGCCGCGATGATCGCCGACCGCCTGCACGGCCGCTACGAGATGATCGCCGATGCGGGCCACTACCCGCAGGCCGAGTTCCCAGAGCTCACGACTCCCGTCGTGCTGGACTTCGTTGGGCAGCTCGACGGCCGCCCCGCCGGTGCCTAGGGCCGGGCTCAACAGAGCCGTGATCGCCGCGGCCGCCGCCGATCTCGCCGACGAGATCGGTTGGCAGGACATCACTCTGGCCGCTGTGGCGGCACGGTTCGGGGTCCGGCAGCCCAGCCTGTACAAGCACGTGGCCGGGCTCGCCGAGCTCCGCCGGGACGTCTCGGTGCTGGCCGGCCGGGAGCTGCATGCGGAGCTGACGCACGCCGCCGTCGGCCGGTCCGGCTCGGACGCGCTGCACGCCATGGGCGACGCCTACCGCACCTACGCCAAGAAGCACCCCGGGCGCTACGCCGCCAGCGTCATCGCTCCGGCCGCCGGCGACACCGAGCACGAGCAGGTCGCGGGCGGCATTCTGGTCACCGTCGAGGCCGTGCTGGACGGCTACGACCTGGCCGGTGACGACGAGATCCACGCCATCCGCGGGTTGCGCGCGCTGATGCACGGGTTCGTCTCGCTGGAGCAGGCCGGCGGTTTTGCCTTGCCGCAGGACCTTGATGAGAGCTACCGGCGGATGCTGGACGGTTTCTCCGGGTCCTTGCCGCGTCGCTGACCGGCGGCCGCGGCATACACCACCCGGCGGGCCAGACCGTGCCGAGCGGCCACCACGTCGACTGCGTCCCGGCGTGACGCGCCCGCGGTGACCAGCTCCGCGACCGCGGCAGCCAGATCCTCACCGCTGGGCTGGGACACGGATCCGACGGCGCCGGCCACCACCAACGTGACCTCACCTCGCACGCCGTCCGCGACGAACGCCGCCAGCTCGGCCAACGATCCCCTGACCACCTGCTCGTAGGTCTTCGTCAGCTCCCGGCACAGCACCGCCGGCCGTTCCGCGCCGAACGCCGCCACCATCGCCTCCACCGTCTCGGCCAGCCGGTGCACCGATTCGAAGAAGATCATCGTCCGGGCCTCGCCGGCCAACCCCGCCAGCGCCCGGGTCCGTTCACCGGACTTGCGCGGCAGGAACCCCTCGAAGCAGAACCGGTCTGACGGCAGGCCGGAGAGCGCCAGCGCGGTGATCGCCGCCGACGGCCCCGGCACCGACGTCACCAGCAGCCCGGCCTCCGCCGCCGCGGCAACCAGCCGGTACCCAGGATCGGAGACGGACGGCATCCCGGCATCGGTGACGAGCACAACGGTGTCCCCGCCGGCGATGCGCGCCAGCAGCGCCGGGATGCGGGTCTGCTCGACGGCCTCGTAGTAGGAGATCACCCAGCCGGTGATCTCGATGCCCAGATCTGCGGCCAACCGGTGCAGCCGCCGGGTATCCTCCGCGGCGACAACGTCGGCGGAGGCCAGCACCTCGCGGAGCCCGGCGGACGCGTCGGAAACCCGGCCGAGCGGGGTTCCGGCCAACACCAGCCGACCGGGCTTCACGTCCGCTGTCACCACGTCACCCTACGATCGACGCCATGCCCGTCCTGTCCGCTGTCGCCGATCGCGACGACCCGGCGAACGGCCCGCTCAATCCTGACGTCACAGCCGGAGCCGTCAACGTCGCCACAGACGACAACGTCGGGACCGACGGCCCCGAGGGCAGGCCCGACCCGGCGGCCGGTGTGGTGCCGATCGGCGCCGTCCCGTCAATCGTCACCCCCGACAGTCCTCGACGCCGGGTGCTCCCCCCGCCACCCGACGACCGTGCCCGCGGCTGGCTCGTCACCGGGATCCTCACCGCCGTCGCCGCCGTGGTGCGGTTCGCCGGTATCGGCCGGTACTCGGACTACGGCACGCCGCTGTTCGACGGCAAGTACTACGCCATCCAGGCCGCCGAGGTCGTGCGCAACGGCGGGGTCGAGGACAACCAGGGTTTCGGGGTCGTCGTCCACCCGCCGTTCGGCAAGCAGCTGATCGCCATCGGTGAGTGGCTGGTCGGCTACAACCCCACCGGCTGGCGGCTGGCCTCGGCGGTCGCCGGCGTGGTCAGCGTGTTTCTGATCATCAGGGTGACCCGGCGGATGACCAGGTCCACCCTGCTCGGCGGGATCGCCGGGGTGCTGCTGATCTGCGACGGGGTCAGCCATGTGATGGCCCGCACCGCCCTGCTGGACGTGTTCCAGGAAGTGTTCGTGCTGGCCGCGTTCGCGTGCATCATCGCCGACCGGGACCAGGTCAGGGCACGGCTGGCGGCCGCCCTCGCCGATGGGTCGCTCCTCGGGCAGCGATCCGGCATCGCGCTGGGTGCTCGCTGGTGGCGCTTCGCCGCCGGTGTGCTGCTGGGGCTGACCACCGCGGTCAAATGGTCCGGGGCGTACTGGATCATCGCGTTCTTCGTGCTGGTACTGATCTGGGACTTCTGCGCGCGCCGCGAGATCGGCATCCGCCGGCCGATCTGGGCCACCATCCGTCGGGACCTGCTGCCGAACATCTGGTCACTGGCGATCGTGCCGGCCCTGGTGTACATCGCCAGCTGGTGGGCCTGGTTCGCCTCCGAGACGGTCTGGCCGCGGCACACCCTGGTCGCGGTCCCGTCGAACCGCAGCGACTGGAAGAGCGGCCTGCTGTACGACCTAGCCTCCACCTGGTCCAACGAGTTGTGGCAGTGGACGTGGAAGATGCTCGACTTCCACTCCCACCTGCTGACCCCGACCGATCCGGCTCAGCGCCACCCGTGGGAGTCCAAACCGTGGACGTGGCCGCTGGGCACGAGGCCGGTGCTGTATTTCGTGCAGGGACCGACGACGGGCTGCGGCGACGGCCGGACCGATTGCGTCCAGCGGATCTTTCTGATCGGCACACCGGCGCTGTGGTGGCTCTCGCTGTTCGTGCTGGTCTGGGCGTTGTGGAAGGCGATCGGCGGGCTGGACTGGCGGTACGCGGCCGTGCTGGTGGCCTACGGCGCGGGCTACCTGCCCTGGTTCACCAACCTGGACCGGCAGATGTACTTCTTCTACGCCACCCCGCTGGCGCCGTTCCTGGTCATCGGGATCACCTTGGTACTCGGCGACATCCTTGGCCCGGCGAAGGTCGGGGTGGAACGGCGGCTGACGTCGGTGGCGGTGGTGGCGATCTACGTCGGGCTGGTGGTCGCCAACTTCATCTGGCTCTGGCCGGTGCTGACCGGGGAACCGATCACCCCGGACCGGCTGCAGATGGAGACCTGGTTGCCGTCGTGGGGGTGATCGGCGGCCGCCTGGGCAGGTGGGCGCGGTTCCGCAGGGAGGGCGACCGCTGCCCTACCTCGGCTGGTTCGGCCCGCGGTTTTGCGCCGTTCGGGATCGGGTATTGCTAGTGGCGGAACGGACGCCGTCCCGCCCCGAACAGCCCGTGATGTCCGGGTATAGGGTCGGATCTGCTCTGCGTGGAGTCCGCCGGTGTCGCTGTTTGCGCCACCCGCGCGGACGAAGCGCACCGCCGTTCTTGGATCATTCGCAGAGTCGAAGGAGACCGCATGGCTCAGTACACGCTGCCGGACCTGCCGTACGATTACGGTGCGCTGGAGCCCCATATCTCTGGGCAGATCATGGAACTGCACCACAACAAGCACCACGCCGCGTACGTTGCCGGCGCGAACACCACCCTGGACCAGCTGGCCGAGGCGCGCGACAAGGACTCGTTCGGGTCCATCAACGGCCTGGAGAAGAGCCTGGCGTTCCATCTCGGCGGGCACATCAACCACTCGGTGTTCTGGCCGAACCTCTCGCCATCCGGCGGTGACAAGCCCGACGGCGAACTGGGTGCGGCGATCGACGAGTTCTTCGGCTCGTTCGACGGCTTCAAGCGGCAGTTCACCGCCAACGCCAACGCGATCCAGGGTTCCGGTTGGTCGATCCTGGCCTGGGACACCCTCGGTCAGCGGTTGAACGTCCTGCAACTGTTCGACCAGCAGGGCAACCTGCCCGCGGCGCAGATCCCGATCGTGCTGCTGGATATGTGGGAGCACGCTTTCTACTTGCAGTACAAGAACGTCAAGGCCGACTACGTCAAGGCGTGGTGGAGCGTCGTCAACTGGGCGGACGCCACAGCACGGTTCACCGCGGCCCGCGACAACACCGGCGGGCTGATCATCCTCTAGCGCTTATTCGGTGATTTGCCGACAGCAAATCCTTGTACCGCAACGCTTCTCGACGGAGCCCCCGGTCGGTGACCGGGGGCCTCTTCGTGCGCACCGTGCCCCGCGAGGCTCGGATGCCGCTAGCGGGCGCGGACCTCACCGGCGCGGACCTCACCGACGCCGACCTCACCGGCGCGGATCAACGTCGCGGTTGTGGGACTCAAGTGACACGAGTCGCCTACTTGATCGGCGCTGTGAACTTTGATCCGCGCTGTCAGGGGGTCAGTAGGGCAGCGGGGCCGGTGGCTGTCTGGGTAGGCCGAGCCGTGCGGCCAACCGGAGGGCGTCGTAGGGGGCGTGGGCCTGTCCGTCGTTGTCGAAGTACACCTGTACTTCCCGGACCCCCGCCTCCGCCGCCCAGCCCGCCACCCGATCGGCCCACCAGGCGATGCCCTGGTCGGTGTAGCCGCTGGCGTACAGCTCCTGATCGCCGTGCAGTCGCACGTAGACCAGATCGGAGGTGACCTCGTCGACCCAGGTGAACCGTCCGGCGGTGTCGGCAACCACCAGCGCAACCGCGTGTTCGCGACACAGCTGCGCAAAGTCGCCGGTGGCGAAGGAATCGTGCCGCACCTCGACGGCGTGCCGCAGCGGCGCGTCCTCGGCAGCGGTGGTGACCGGCTCCTCGTCGAACCGCTGCTTCAGCCGGTCGTCGCAGCCGTGCGCGATCTCGGCGGCCCGCCCCGTGGTGGCGGGCAGCCGGTCGAAGAAGTCGGTCATCCGGGCTCGGTCGTACGGAAGGACGGGCGGGAGCTGCCACAGCAGCGGTCCGAGCTTCTGGCCGAGCGCCAGCAACCCGGAGGCCAGGAAGTTGGCCAGGGCGCTGTCGATGTCGCCGAGCTTCTTCATGTGCGTGATGTAGCGCGAGCCCTTCACCGCGAAGGTGAAGTCGTCCGGCACCGTGTCCCGCCAGCGGACGAAGCTGCTCGTTCGCTGCAACGAATAGAACGAGCCGTTGATCTCCAGCGCGTCGAAGGTGTGTGACGCAAACTCCAGCTCGCGACGCTGGGCCAACCCGCGCGGATAGAACACCCGACGCCAGTGCGGGTACTTCCAGCCGGACAAGCCGATTCGGATACGTGCGCTCACCGTCGGAAGGTCATCCGTCCGGACCGGACGGCGCCGACCGCTGCGGTCGGTCCGCGAGGGCAGACTCGACCCTGGCGACCTTGCCCTCCAACTCCCCCGTGTGCCCCGGCCGGATATCGGCCTTCAGCACCAGGGACACCCGGTTGCCATAGCGGCCGACGACCTCGCAAGCGCGTTTGACCACGTCCATGCACTCGTCCCAGTCGCCCTCGACGGTGGTGAACATGGAGTCCGTCCGGTTGGGTAGCCCGGACTCACGCACCACCCGAACCGCCTCGGCAACTGCCGCCGAGACCGATCCGGTGGGGTCGGACCCGGACCGTTCACCGACACCGGACGGTGCGACGGAGAAGGCGATCAGCATCCCCTTACCGTATCGGGGGGCCTCGCCGCCGGCCGGACTGCGGCTTGCCGCCTGCGCCGCTGCGCGGGCAGATTCTTCGACTGTCGGACCGGTTCGGCATACTCCGGGCCATGGGGAAGAGCAATCAGCAGCGCAGAGCGGCCAAACGTCGGCGGCGGGCTGCGAGCAACGCGGCAGGACGAAGTGAACCGAACCGTCCCGCCGACGATCCCGGCGCGGACGCGGGGGAACCTCAGGCCAACGCGGACGCCAGGGAAGCCACCGCGCGCTTGTTGGTGGCCGGCGCCGACGCGGCTTTCGGGGACAACGTGGACGAGTCCGCGCTGGACCACGTCGTGCAGTCGCTCGTCGTCCGGTCAGCGTCCGAGCCGGCCCAGCTCGCTGCCGTGCTGGCGACCGACTGGTTGCTGCAACTGACCGGCCTGCTCTGGGAAAACGGTTGGCAACCAATCGATCTCGCACACATGGTGCGGCGTCATCAAGGTGTTCGCGGAAGTTCCCTGATAACCGCAGTGATCGGTCAACAGGCCCTCCGAGCGGGTTTGGCCGACCGTGCGCCCGCCGAGTGGACCGCCCAACTCGAGTCTCTCGGTGTCAGCAGTGGTGCGCGCTCCACGGCCGGACCGCCGGTCACGTCCGACTGGCTGATCACCGCCTGGCTCGCCGGTCGGGGGATCCCGATCTGGGACGGCTGGCGCGACGTCCTGAAGTTGATCGGGCAACTGCAGAACCTGCACAGACTGACACCGCTGGGGCCGCCGCCCTCGGCATGGAAGCGAACGGCGTCGAAGGCCGGCAGCGCGGGAACGCGACCACCGGCGGCTTCCGCGGCGCGCCGGGACCCGCCCGCCGAGCACGACCCGCGAATGCTGTCCAAGATCCGTGCGCTGCTGTCCAAAGCGGAGGCGACCACGTTCGTCGAGGAAGCAGAGGCTTTCACCGCAAAGGCGCAGGACCTGATGACGCGCTATGCCATCGACGAGGCCCTGCTCGAGGATTCCGCCGGAGAGGCGGAGGTGGCCGCCCGGCGCATCCACATCGACAACCCCTACGCAGAGGCCAAGGTGCAGTTGCTCAGCACCGTCGGAGCCATCAACCGGGTCCGAGTCGTGTGGGATGACCATCACGGGATGGCCAGCGTCGTCGGCATGGCCGTTGACCTGCAGTTGGTGGAGATGCTGTTCACGTCGTTGCTGGTACAGGCCACCAGGGCCCTCACCGAGGCCGGCAACGCCCCACCCGTCCAACCCGGGTACCGATCCGGCCGGTTGAACCGGTCGCCGTCGTTTCGCCGGGCGTTCCTGCTGGCCTACGCCACTCGGGTGGGCGAGCGGCTCGCGGAGGCCGACAGGAGAGCCGGTGCCGAGGCCGGCTCCAGCCACGGGACGGAACTGATTCCGGTGCTCGCGCGCCGCTCGGAGGCAGTGGATTCCGCCTTCGATCGGCTCTTCCCGGAGACCAGGGAGATCCGCGCGAAACGCGTAGACGCGCGAGGCTGGCAGGCCGGTCGGGAAGCCGCCGACCGAGCGGTGTTCGCAGCCGGGCAGGTCGGAGGCGGATGACGGCTCGCCATACGGCTGTGTCGGTCGGAAGCCCAGATCGAAGGTCGCCTCAGCACTGGCCGCCGCGGCAGCGGCTACGTGATCCGAGCTTCGGCGGTGGCCTTGTCGTTGGCCTTCTGCAGCGCCCGGACCAGTTCGTCTTTCGTCATGCTGGACCGCCCGGGAATGTCCAACCGCTGGGCCAGCCGGTACAGGTGGGCGCGCGATGCGGTCGCGTCGACCCCACCGGCCGGCGTGCCCTCGTCCCTGCCCGGTGACGCGGCGCGCGAATCCGACGGTCCGGCCTTGGCCTTGGCTTCCCAGTGGTCGCCGACCTTCTCGTAGGTGTGTTTGAGCGCGGCGAAGGCGGTGCGGTGTGCACGCTCGCCCTCTCCGTACTGCTCCACTGCGGAGTCATGGGCGGCCGACCAGGTCGCCTGAGCATGTGCGTCCGACCGTTGCACTGTGCTCGGCACCTCGGCACCGGCCGGGGTGGGAGTCTTCAGACCTGACCTGCGAACCGCCGGCCGCGGGGATGGCGCGGGACCCGATGGCGGTCGTCGCTCGGCCTTGGCGCGGCCGGCCGTCGGAGCGGACACGGCCCTGGACGCCGTCGCACCGACCTTGGTCGAGCTGCCGTTGGCCACCGACCTGGTCGGTTCGGAGCTGTCGGCCGCAGCCGGCTTGGCCTTGCCGCCTGGCTGGGGTTTTGCCGCGGTCTTGCCCTGTCCAGTGCTCTTCTCGGCCTTGTTCTCGGCCTTGTTCTCGGCCTTCTTCTCGGCCTTCTTCTCGGCCTTTTTTCCGTCCTGCTTGGCGTCGGGCCGGCCCGACGGGCGCACCTTCGAGTCGGCGGACTTCTTCTTGTCCTTCTTCCGGTCCTTCGCATCCGACTTCAGCCCGGACTCCTTCACGTCGGACTTCTTGCTCGACTTCTTCTTGGATTTCTTGGCAGCCGCCATGGACACCTCCCGCTTGGACGAACAACGTACGATCAGCGCCCGGACGGCGTGGGCTACGTCGACCGGTTGCACAGACCTCACCACAAATCGGCTGATCACGAGAGTCGACGCCCCGTGTCCGCAGTGATCCAGTGGTGATCACCACCGACGATCTCGGCCGATCAACGCCCAGGTCAGAGCCGATCAACACCGCAGGTCAGATTGATGATCCCGGATCCCGGATCACCACCGGGCCACCTCTGGCCGGCGCCCGGGGCAATCATCCGGAGGCCGACCGCCGGGCGTCGCGGTCGCCGAAAATCAGTCCCGGTCGCCGGTCCCGGGAGCCACCGGGTCGTGGCCGCCCTGCGTCGCCGCCGCGGCGTCCGGACGACCGGCGGGATGGGCTGGCGACTCGGCTGCCGGGCCGGCGGATGACTCGGCCTCGACCCGATGGTCGGGATCGAAGATGTCCGGTTCGATGTAGATCACTCGCGCGATCGG
This sequence comes from Mycobacteriales bacterium, assembly GCA_038322925.1. Taxonomy (GTDB): domain Bacteria; phylum Actinomycetota; class Actinomycetes; order Mycobacteriales; family Nakamurellaceae; genus Nakamurella. The sequence goes on along the minus strand of JBBQGJ010000027.1, from coordinate 2,086 downwards.
CACCGCGGCGCGCACCCGCTGCTCCACCGCGTTGATCGCCGCCGAGACTTGCTGCGCCGAGGTGGTGGCGGGCACCGCGACCTTCATCCCCACCAGCAGTTCGTCCGGACCCAGATAGAGCGTTTTCATGTGAATGATCTGGTCGATGTCCGCGCCCTCGGTGGCCGCGGCCTTGATCGCCTCGGTGTCGGCCGGCGACGCGCCCTCCCCCACCAAGAGGCTCTTCACCTCGATGCCCAGCACGATCGCCACCACGATCAGCAGCAGCCCGATGAAGACCGTCCCGATGCCGTCGTAGACGCCGTTGCCGGTGATCACCGCTGCCGACACGCCCAGCAGTGCCAGCACGAGGCCGACCAACGCGGCGATGTCCTCCAGCACCACCACGGGAAGCTCGGGTGCCTTCGCCCGCCGGACGAACTCCAGGATGCTGATCCCCTTCCGCTCGCCCGCGGACTCACCCAGCGCGGTGCGCAGGGAGAACGACTCCAGCACGATCGCGATCAACAGGACCGCCAGCGGCACCCACGGCACGTTGATCGGCTCCGGGTGCTCGATCTTGTGCACGCCCTCGTAGATGGAGAACACACCGCCGACGCTGAACAGGATGATCGACACCAGGAAGGCATAGACGTACCGCTCACGCCCGTAGCCGAACGGGTGCTCTTCGGTCGCGGCCCGGTTGGCCCGCTTGCCGCCGATCAACAACAGCACCTGGTTGCCGGAATCCGCCAGCGAGTGCACGGACTCGGCCAGCATCGACGACGAGCCCGACAGCAGGTAGGCGATGAACTTGGTGATCGCGATGCCGAGATTGGCCAGCAACGCCGCGACGATCGCCCTGGTACCGCCGGAGGTACTCATGTCAGCTGTCTCCCTGTCGTTGCGGTCCGGTGCCCTGGACGGCTGTCACCGATCCTGCGCCAGCAGATTGTTCACGATGACGACGCCGCCCACCCACATCAGGACACCATTCGCACCGTCAGCCACAATCGTGTTCATGCCCTCGCAACATGGCGGTCCTACGGTCGCACCCATGGCCGATTTGTTCGAGGAGTACCCCTTCGGCCGGGCGTGGGACGAAATGTTCTCCGCACCCGGTCAGATCCGGCCCGCCTACGAGTCGGTCTTCGCCGCGTTGCAGACGCTGGACGCCGCCGATCTCAAGGCGCGCGCCGCCATCATGGGCCGGACGTTCCTGGATCAGGGCATCACTTTTGCGCTCGGCGGTGTCGAGCGGCCATTCCCGCTCGACCTGATCCCGCGCATCGTCACCGCCCAGGAATGGCGGGCCGTCGAACAGGGCGTCCCGCAACGGGTTCGAGCGCTGGAAGCGTTCCTCGCCGACGCCTACGGACAGGGCCGGATCTTCGCCGACGGGGTGGTGCCGCGGCGGCTGGTCACCACCTCGCCGCATTTCCACCGCCAGGTCGTCGGGATGAACGCCCAGGACGGCGCCAGGATCGTCATCTCGGGTGTCGACCTGATCCGTGACGAGAACGGCGAGTTCCGGGTGCTGGAGGACAACGTCCGGATCCCGTCCGGTGTCTCGTACGTGCTGGAGAACCGGCAGGCGGTGACCCAGGTGCTCTCCGAGGCCGGCGGCGATCAGCATGTCCGACCCGTGTCGGAGTACCCGGGGCGGCTGCTGGCGGCGTTGCGCGCCGTCGCACCGTGGAACGTCACCGATCCGAACGTGGTCGTGCTGACCCCTGGCGTGTACAACTCAGCCTATTTCGAGCACACCCTGCTGGCCAGGGAGATGGGCGTCGAACTGGTCGAGGGCCGGGATCTGATCTGCCGGAACAACCGGGTGTTCCTGCGCACCACGGCCAGTGAGATGCCGGTGCACGTCATCTACCGGCGGGTCGACGACGAGTTCCTCGATCCGGTGCAGTTTCGCGCCGATTCGTTGCTGGGCAGCCCCGGCCTGGTCAACGCCGCAAGGGCCGGCAACCTGACCATCGCCAACGCGGTCGGCAACGGCATCGCCGACGACAAGCTCGTCTACACCTACGTCCCGGACATCATCCGGTACTACCTGAACGAGGAACCGATCCTGCTGAACGTCGACACCTACCGGATG
>JBBQGJ010000026.1:0-34193 GCA_038322925.1 Mycobacteriales bacterium | reverse complement strand
GTGGTCGACGCCGTCATCACCGTTCCCGCGTACTTCAACGACGCCCAGCGGCAGGCCACCAAGGAGGCCGGCGAGATCGCGGGCCTGAACGTGCTGCGGATCGTCAACGAGCCGACGGCCGCTGCGCTGGCGTACGGCCTGGACAAGGGCCAGAAGGAGCAGACCATCCTGGTCTTCGACCTCGGTGGTGGCACCTTCGACGTGTCGCTGCTGGAGATCGGCGACGGTGTCGTGGAAGTGAAGGCGACCGCCGGTGACAACAAGCTCGGCGGCGACGACTGGGACGAGCGTGTCGTGAAGTACCTGGTCGACAAGTTCAAGCTGGCCAATGGCATCGACCTGACCAAGGACAAGATGGCCATGCAGCGCATCCGTGAGGCCTCCGAGAAGGCCAAGATCGAGCTGTCCAGCTCCCAGCAGACGTCCATCAACCTGCCGTACATCACGGTCGACGCGGAGAAGAACCCGTTGTTCATGGACGAGTCGCTGTCCCGCGCCGAGTTCCAGAAGATCACCTCCGATCTGCTGGACCGCACCCGCAACCCGTTCCACCAGGTGATCAAGGACGCCGGCATCAAGCTCGCCGACATCGACCACGTGGTGCTGGTCGGCGGTTCCACCCGGATGCCCGCCGTGACCGAGCTGGTCAAGGAACTCACCGGTGGCAAGGAGCCCAACAAGGGCGTCAACCCGGACGAAGTCGTCGCGGTGGGTGCTGCCCTGCAGGCCGGTGTGCTGCGCGGCGAGGTCAAGGACGTGCTGTTGCTGGACGTCACTCCGCTGTCCCTGGGCATCGAGACCAAGGGCGGCATCATGACCAAGCTGATCGAGCGGAACACCACCATCCCGACCAAGCGCTCGGAGATCTTCACCACGGCCGAGGACAACCAGCCGTCGGTGCAGATCCAGGTGTTCCAGGGTGAGCGGGAGATCGCGGCCTACAACAAGAAGCTCGGCATGTTCGAGCTGACAGGGCTGCCGCCGGCACCGCGCAACGTGCCGCAGATCGAGGTCACCTTCGACATCGACGCGAACGGCATCGTGCACGTATCCGCCAAGGACCTGGGCACCGGCAAGACGCAGTCGATGACGATCACCGGCGGCTCCGCGCTGCCCAAGGACGACATCGATCGGATGATGCGCGAGGCAGAGGCGCATGCCGAGGATGACAAGGCCCGCCGCGAGGAGGCCGAGGTCCGCAACCAGGCCGAGGCGCTGGTCTACCAGACCGAGAAGTTCATCAAGGACAACGACGAGAAGCTGCCGGAGGAGCCCAAGGAGCGGGTCAAGAACTCGATGGCCAAGGTCAACGAGGCGCTCAAGGGCACCGACATCGCGGCGCTGAAGTCGGCGGTGGAGGAGCTGGCCAACGAGTCGCAGCAGCTGGGATCGGCGCTGTACGCGCAGACCCAGGCCGATGCCGCGAACGCGGGCTCGCCCGACGGTGCTGCCGGCGCATCCGGGAGTTCGAACGGTTCGGCGCAGGACGAGGAAATCGTCGACGCCGAAATCGTCGACGAGGCTGAGAAGAAGTGACTGGGCCCTATCGGGACGGTCAGGGACACTCCGAAGAGCCGGAGCCGGTGATCAGGGACAACCGGCGGATCGATCCGCTGACGGGCCAGCTTCGCGACCCGTCAAGCGGGCCGGTCGGCGGTTCGAGCCCATTCCCCGGCGCCGGCCGCCATTCCGCGCCGGAGCCCGGCAATCCCAACGACGCGGCCCAGCCGTTGAACGTCGATCTGTCCGCCGCCGAGCTGGACCTGGCCCGCCAGGAAGCAGCCGAGCGGACGGCCGACCTGCAGCGGGTGACGGCCGAATACGCGAACTACCGCAAGCGCGTCGACCGGGATCGGGAGCAGGTGATCGCCGCCGCCAAGGGCACGGTCGTCACCGAGCTGCTCACGGTGCTGGACGACCTGGACCGGGCGCGCGCCCACGGCGACCTCGTCGGTTCGTTCGGGACGGTCGCCGAGAAGCTGACCGGTTCGCTGCGCAAGCTGGGCCTCGAGCCGCTGGGCGCGGATGGTGACCCCTTCGATCCCGCCGTGCACGAGGCCGTGCAGTTCGGCACCTCGACCGAGGTGACCGAGCCGACGGTGACGGCGGTGTTCCGCAGCGGGTACACCCTGGGCGGCCGGCTGCTGCGGCCGGCGGTCGTCGTGGTGACCGGTCCGGAGCACGAGAGCGCAAGTCAGCCAAGCGGTCTGGACACCGGCGCCGGCGAGGTCGGCGCCGAGGTCCCGCAAGCGGGACCGGCAGCGGAAGGGTCGGTTCCGGGCGACCACGATCCGGCGAGCACGCCCGGCGAGCGGTTCGGCTGAGCGCACCGGCCGCCCATGACCGGTCAGCACAGCTGTCATTACAGACGAAGATGAGCACGAAGGGAGGTTCCGGGTGAGCGCCAAGGACTATTACGAGAAGGATTTCTACTCCGAACTCGGGGTCACCAAGACCGCGAGCAGCGCCGATATCAAGAAGGCCTATCGCAAACTCGCCCGGAACCTGCACCCGGACAAGAACCCGGGCAACAAGCAGTCCGAGGACAAGTTCAAGGCCGTGTCCGAGGCCTATGACGTGCTGTCCGACGATGCCAAGCGCAAGGAATACGACGAGGCCCGCGACCTGATGGCGTCCGGCGCGTTTCGCGGCTTCGGTGCCCCCGGTGCCGGGAACGCCGGTGGCACAGCGGGTTTCGACATCAACGATCTGCTGCGCAACGCCGGCGGGCAGTCCGCCGGCGGCGCCGGTGGGTTCGGCGACCTGTTCGGTGGGCTGTTCAACCGCGGGGCCGGGGGTTCCGCCGGCGCCAGGGCTCCCCGAGCCAGGCGTGGCGCCGACGTGGAGACCGAGGTACGGATCTCCTTCACCGACGCGGTGTCCGGGGTGACCGTGCCGCTGGGGATCACCGAGCGCACCACCTGCCCGACCTGTCACGGCGTCGGTGCTCGGCCGGGCACCTCGCCGCGAGACTGCCCGGTGTGTAAGGGAACCGGGCTGACGACCCGCAACCAGGGTTCGTTCGCGTTCTCCGAACCGTGCACCAACTGTCACGGCACCGGATCGATCATCGACGATCCGTGCCCGACCTGCCACGGTGAGCGCACCGTGCTGCACACCCGCCGACTCACCACCCGCATTCCCGCGGGAGTGTCTGACGGGCAACGCATCCGGCTGGCCGGCAAGGGTGAACCGGGTCCCGGCGGCGGCCCGGCCGGCGACCTGTACGTCGTCGTGCATGTGTCCGGTCACGAGCTGTTCGGCCGCGCCGGCGACAACCTGACACTGACGGTCCCGGTGACGTTCCCTGAGCTGGCGCTCGGCACCGATCTGACGGTGCCGACGCTGTCCGGGTCCGTCCGGCTGCGGGTGCCGGCCGGCACCGGCTCCGGCCGGAAGTTCCGGGTGAAGGGCGCCGGGGTGCACCGCAAGTCCGGTACCGGCGACCTGATCGTCACGGTGGAGGTGTCCGTGCAGCAACGGCTGTCCGCTGAGGCCAAGACGGCACTGGAGGCGTTCGCGAAGGCGCAGGACGGCGACCCGCGCGAGGCCATCACCAGGGCGCTGCGGGCCCGGGAAAGCGCCGGATCAGCCGCCGGGACGGCGGGCAAGTCATGACCGGGCCACGCTCGGCCGGCGGCCAACCAGGAGATCATCGCAGGGCCGGTCGGGAGACACCGGCCCAGGGACCGGTTTCCAGCGGATTCGAGCTCGATGCGCCGCTGTTCGTCATCTCGGTGGCTGCCCAGCTGGCCGGGATGCATGCGCAGACCCTCCGGTCCTACGACCGCGAGGGTCTCGTGTCGCCCGGCCGTACCTCCGGCGGCGGCCGGCGCTACTCGCAACGGGACATCGAACTGCTCCGCGAGGTGCAAAAGCTCAGCCAGGACGAGGGAGTCAACCGCGCCGGGATCCGGCGGATCATCGAACTGGAGTCCCAAGTGGACGCGCTGCGCGCCCGGCTCGCCGAGGTGACCGAAGAGGTCGCCGAGTTGCGGGCGGAGTTGGCGCAATCCCGGATGGACGCGGCGAACGCCGCGGCCAACGCCATCGCCGGCCTCCGCCGCGACGTCGTGCCGTGGCAGGAACCGACCACCGCACTGGTCACCTGGCGGCGCCCCCGCCGGGGCTGATCCTGGCAGCGCAGTGTGGCTGGCCCACCTGCCGCGTGCCCACCTGCCGCGTGATGGATTTACCATGAGCGCCTCGTACTGTCGACGGTCGCGATGGGGGAGCCCGTGTCGGATCCGGTGCTGCCCGATCCGGTGCGGACCGAACTTCGCCTTCGCCGCCCACAAACCGGGTTTGCTCCTGGTCTGGTCCGACGCCCCCGGCTGGAGGAACGGCTCAGCCAGGGGGCTGCGGGTCGAGTGACGCTGGTCAGCGCTACGGCGGCTGCCGGAAAGACCTCGGCAATCGCCGCGTGGCTGGCGTCCGGGGGGCCGGCCGGGTCGGTGGCGGCCTGGATGACCTTGGACGACACCGACAACGACCTCCCCCGTTTCTGGGCGGATCTGATCACGGCACTTGCGGTTGCCGGCGCCCTGCCGGCGGGCAGTCCGCTGTCCGAGCTGGCTCCGACCACGGGTTTCGGCGCCGCCGAGTTGCGTGGCGTGTGGGCCGGTCTCGCCGAGCTACCGCGGCCGGTGGTGCTCGTGCTCGACGATTTTCACCAGGTCACCGACGGTGCGGTGCTGGACTCCGTGGAAAAGATGCTGGACCAGCGGGCCACGAATCTGCACGTGGTGATCTCCACCCGGACGGACCCGGCGCTGCGCCTGCCCCGGCAACGACTCTTGGAACCCGAGCCGGGTGTGCTCACCGAGATTCGGTCCGATGATCTTGCGTTCACCGATGCCGAGGCCGCGGAGTTGTTCGATCGCAGCGGTATCAAGGTCACGGCCATCCAGCTGCGCCAGCTGCTGGATCGCACCCTCGGCTGGTCTGCTGGTCTGCTGGTCTGCGAATGGCGGCCCTGTCACTGGAAGCGACCGACGTCGACTCCGGCATCGCCCGGTTCTCTGGTGCGCGTGGTTCGGTGTCGGACTACCTGATCGGCGAGGTGGTCGAACGGCTGCCCATGGTCGACCGGGACTTCCTGCTCAGGACCAGCGTCGCCGACCGGCTGATCGGTGACCTGGCCGGCGCGCTGAGCGAACGCAGCGACGGCCGGATGATCCTCGACAAGCTCGTCGGGGCGAACGCCTTCGTGGTGCGTTTCGGCGGAAGGGGTGAGTGGTTCGGCTACCACCCACTCTTCCGGGAGATGTTGCAACACAAGCTTTCCCGGGAGCAGCCGGAGATCGTCCCGGAGCTGCGCCGGCTGGCCGCGACGTGGTTCGGCGCGAACGACGAGCCCATCGAGGGTATCCGGCATGCGATCCGCGGACAGGACTGGGACGAGTTGACCCGGATGCTGACGGGCCTCGTTCCACCTGGTGCTGAGCAGCGACGGGCCCGACCTGGTGGCGGCACTTGACCCGGTCGCCGCACTTGCCGACACCGCTGATGGTGCTGATCCAGCCGCCGCAGATCCGCCGCTGTGCGCTTTGCTGGCGGCCGCGTTGTGTCACTACTACCGCCGCGACTATCAGGGGACTCGCAGGGACGTGCGCCGGGCCGTCGAACTCCTGCCGGCCGTTGCTGCCGACGTGCGGCCGGCAGCGGCGGTGCTGATCGCCGTGGAACGCTCTGCGTACGGGCGCAGTGTGGACGTGGCGACCGTCGCCCAGGCGTCCTCGGAGCTGTTGGCGCTGGTCGACCGCACCGACGGGAGGGTCCTGCCCGCCGCCGCGCACTACCGCGTGGTCGGTACCAACAACCTCGCCGCCGGCCAGCTGTGGGCCGGCGAGTTCGCACTCGCCGAGGCAAGCCTGACCGCGGCTCTTGCCCAGGCCAGGACGCTCGGCATCACGTTGGCCGGGTTCAGCGCCGAGGTATATCTGGCCCTGCTGGACGTGCTGCACGGCCGGCTCCGCCGGGGCTACCGGCGGGCGTCCGACGCCCAGCGATCGCTGGACCGCCGCGGCTGGGGCTCGGAGGTCCAGGCATCCGCAGGTTACGTTTCGCTCGCGCTGACGCATCTGGCCCGTCATCAGCTCGACCGGGCCGCCGTGCAGATCGACAGGGGATTGGCGGCGAGCGAACGCGGGACCGATGCCGGTTTGCCGGGTGGTCCTCGGCATCGCCGCCATCCAACTCGCGACGGCCCGCGGCAGCGCCGCCGCGATCGCGACGACTGCTGGGCCACTCGGCGTGCGAACCGCGAGCGTCGGCGCGCTGCCCGATCTGCTCCGCCGCTGGTGCGCCGTGGCCGAGGCGGAGACGCTGGTGGCCGCGGGGTCTCCCGCTGCAGCCATCGATCTGCTGGGTGCCCCGGGCGAGACGATCGGGCTCGCGGGGTGCCTGGAACGGTTGGTGCTGGCGCGAGCCCATCTCGCCCTGGACGCCACGGAGCGGACGATGGATCTGCTTGACCCCATGCTCGAGCCCGACCTGCCGTACCGCACCCAGGCGGTGCAGGCCCGAGTCGTGCGAGCGCAGGCGCAGCTGGCTCAGGGGCTGGACGTCGCGTCCACGGCGGCGCTGGCCGAGGCGGTGAATCTGGCCGAGCACGAGGGTGTCATCGGTCCGTTCGTCACCGCGGGGGCATCGATCGTCCCATTGCTCGAACGGATTCGAAACAGCGGCGGCAGGCATCGGGACTTCTCCCGGGAGGTGCTGGCCGTGATCGCCGCCGGCCCCGGTTAGACCCTTCCGCTCGTCGCGAACACCACCACCTGACGCCGCCGGCCACCTACTCTCGAGGGCAGCGGTCGAGAGGAGAAACGTGATGGGCGAAGTCATTACACTCCCGGCGTGGAAACGAGCGGAACGATCACCCGTAGGCCGGGTTGCGGTCGGCCCGTCCTCGAACCGGCCGATCCTCCCGACTCCGGCTCAACCACTGTGGCGCGAGGTCATCGGCAGCGTGCTGCGCGACGAGCGCCACGGCCAACACCGCACCCTCGCCCAGGTCGCCGCGCGGGCCGGAATGTCCGTGCAGTACCTGTCGGAGGTCGAACGAGGCCGTAAGGAGGCGTCGTCGGAGATGCTCGCGGCGGTCTGCGGTTCACTCGGAATCAGCCTGGGGCAGTTCGCCTTTCGCTGCGCCGGCGCGGTCGACCGGGTGACCACCCGGCCGACCGGCCCGGTGCTGCTAGCCGGCTGACTGTCCGGCCAGTACCCGGGTGCTGATGATGCGATCGGCCAGTCCGTAGGCGACGGCCTGTTCCGCGGTGAAAATCTTGTCCCGGTCCGTGTCCGCACGCAAGGTGGCGACGTCCTGCCCGGTGTGCCGGCTGAGCACCTGCTCCATCTGCTCGCGGACCCGGAGCAATTCCTTGGCCTGCAGGGCGAGATCGGAGATCGTGCCCTGCCCGCCCGCCGACGGCTGATGTAGCAGCACCCTGGTGTGTGGCAGCACGAAGCGCATCCCGGGTGCGCCGGCGGCCAGGATCACCGCAGCCGCGGAGGCGGCCTGCCCGACGCAGGTGGTGGCCACCGGCGCGCGGACGAACTGCATCGTGTCGTAGATCGCGGTCATCGCCGACATCGAGCCTCCCGGAGAATTGATGTAAACGGAGATCTCCCGGTCGGGATTGTCCGACTCCAGATAGAGCAGTGGGCGACCAGCAGGTTGGCCACGTCGTCATCGATTTCAGTGCCCAGGTAGACGATGCGATCCGAGAGCAACCGGCTGAACACGTCGACCACGCGTTCTCCCGCGGGCGTCTTCTCCACCACGGTCGGCACGGTGTAGTGGCCCATGATCACGCCAGCCCGATGCGGTGCCGGTCGGCCGCGGGCCGGATGTCTGGGACCGACTCGAGGACCCGATCCACGAAGCCGTAGTCCCGCGCCTGCTCGGCGGTGAACCAGCGGTCCCGGTCCGCGTCCCTGGCGATGGTCGCGAGCTCCTGCCCGGTGTGTTCGGCAATCAACCGGTTCATCACGGACTTGGTGTGTTCCAGGTTCTCGGCCTGGAGCTGTACGTCGACCGCGGTGCCCTGGATGCCGGCCGAACCCTGGTGCATCAGGATCCGCGTGTGCGGCAGGGCGAACCGCTTGCCCCGGGTGCCGGCCGACAGCAGGAACTGCCCCATGCTGGCGGCGATCCCCATCGCTGACGTCGTTGGGGATCAGCCGCATCGTGTCGTAGATCGCCAGGCCCGCGGACACCGATCCGTCAGCTGCCGCGCTATCCACCTGGAGCGGATCTGCTCTGGGCAGACCGGGTCCGTCGGCCGCGTCCGCCGGCGAGGTCACGACGTCCGTCAGTTCGCGCTGCCCCCGCGAGCGTAGGCTCTCATCACCTCAGCGGCGTCGGTGAGAAAGCGTGTCACGGCGTCCTTCTCGGTGTCGCTGAGCTTGGCGGCCGCAGCTTCGATGCCGGCCAGCATGGGCGCCATGGCGGCCATGGTCCGGATCGCTGAATGTTCGCTGGGCACCAGCGCCACCCGTCGTCGGTCGTCCGGATGCGGCTGCCGACTCACGTGGCCGGAGTGCTCCAAGCGGTCGACCAGAGCCGTCGCGCTGGCGCTGCGGATGCCCAGCCGCTGGCCCAGTTCTACCGGCCCGATCGGAACGGCACCGGAGAAGATGTGGTTCATCGCGTGCAGGTCGGTCAGGCCGATGCCAAGCCTGCGGGCCAATTCCCGGTTCGCCTCGGTGCCCGCCTGCTGCACCGCTCGCAGTGCCCGCGAAAGCTCGCTGTACTTCGCGCGCGCCGCGGCCGCCGTCGAACCTCTTTCGGGTTCGTCTGCTTGCGCGGCGTCATCCACACTGTCAGGCTAACCCGGAAGTCATTAGGCTATCGAGTGACTAGTTGGGCGTAATCACCTGGCATCCGAGGGAAACCTGATGAGGGCGGACGAGGAGAACGACCGCGGACCCCGCGGCGCCCTGGTCTTCCTCGGCCTGGCCACCACCCTGGCCATCATCGATTCGACGATCGTCAACGTGGCGCTGCCCTCGATCAGCGCGGATATCGGGCTGTCGCTCACCGCGGCGGAGTGGGTGGTCTCGGGGTACGGCCTTGCCCTGGCTTCACTGTTGATCAGCTTCGGCCGCTTGGCCGACCGGCTCGGTCAGCGGAAGGTGCTGATCATCGGCGTCATCGCCTTCGCCATCACCAGCCTGTTGTGTGCGCTCGCGCCCAACAGCGCTGTGCTGATCGCCGGTCGGTTGCTGCAGGGCGCGTCCGCCGCGGCTGTGCTGCCGACGGTGCAGAGCCTGATCAACTCACTGTTCCGGGGCAAAGGGCTGATCGCAGCGTTCGCTGTCTACGGCGCGACGATCGGCACCGCCGCTGCGCTCGGCCCGCTGGTCGGGTCCGCCCTTGTCGATCGGTTCGGCTGGCCATCGGCGTTCCTGATCAACCTGCCCATCGCGATCGTGGTGGTGATCGGCATCCTGCGCACCGTGCCCGCGGTCGCAGGACGCGGCGGCGGCATGGGTTCGGACCCGATCGGCCAGTTGCTGCTCCTGCTCGGGCTGGCCGCACTGATCTACGGACTGGTGGAGGCACCACGGGCCGGCTGGTTCGAACCCACGGCCGCCGCCGGCGTCGGGCCGATCGATTGGGGTGTCGACTCCGCGCTCAGCATCGGGTTCGTCTCGCTCGCCGTCGGTGTCGTCGTGCTGGGGGCGTTCGTGCTGGTGGAACGTCTCCGCGGAAACGCCGGCAAGCCGACCCTGGTGGACCTCTCGCTGTTCAAGATCACCTCCTTTTCCGCTGGCAGCCTGGCGATTCTGGTGGTGGCACTCGGCGAATTCGGAATCCTTTTCCTGCTGCCGCTGTACCTGCAGGTGGGACGTGGGTTGTCGCCGCTGCAGGGCCAACTGGTGGTGCTGCCGATCGCGCTCGGGTCGTTCATCTCGGCCCCGTTGACCGCGACGCGGAAATCGGTCACCGGTCGCACCTGGGTGATGATCGGGCTCGGCCTCGAGGTCGCCGGCCTGGTGCTGCTGGCGGCGGCCCTTGACCCGGACGCGTCCGTGCTGTGGATGTCCGGACCGCTGTTGATCTACGGCGCTGGTGTGGGTTTCGCCATCAGTCAGCTGACCAGTGCCACCCTGCTGGAGATTCCGATTCCGCGGATCGGGCAGGCGAGCGGGCTGTCCAGCACCGCACGGCAGATCGGATCCGCGGTCGGCGTCGCGGTGCTGACCGCGATCATGAGCGGGGTGCTCGCCGCGACTCTGGCGAGCCGGCTGGCAGTCTCGGCACCGGAGATCCCTGAGGCGCAGCGCACGGTGCTGGCGCAGGTCATCGCCAGCAGCCCCGCCGACCCGTCGGCCACTGCGATCTTCGGCACACTGCCGCCGGCCAGCATGGCCGGAGTGCAGGAGGCGACCGAATCCAGCCTGGCGCTCGGTGTCCGGATGGCCGCGCTGGCGGCCGCCGTGCCGATCGCCGGTGCCTGGTTCCTGGCCCGCCGGTTGCCGTCCCGCCGTCGTGACGGTCCCGGCGAGACTGCTGACTCCGCTGGCCTTCCGGCTCCGCCGATGCCCCAACCGGAAACGGCGGGGTAGTCGGGTCGGGGTAGCCGGATCACCTGCTACCTGCCGGAATCCGCGACCGTCTGGGGGGTCGCGGATTCCGGCAGGTGTTCCACGTCGGGCTCTGGCCGTATCGAGGCCGTACCGACCCCGCGCGGCTCTGCCGCAGCGGTTAGGGTTTGAATATCCCGGCGGCTGAAGCAGCCCAGCCGTCGACGTTCCGAGGAGCGTTCCGCATGGTCGCAGGTAATGCCCAGTCCCAGGCGCTCGGTGATGTTGGTGCTAGGAATCTCGCGGATGTCACCAAGACCGTCCCGCAGATGGCCACCATCACCCCGAGGTGGTTGGTGCACATGTTGGCGTGGGTGCCGGTCGAGGCCGGCATCTACCGGGTGAACAAGGTCAAGCATCCCGAAGACGTAGACGTGGTGTGCAGCAACTACGACGAGTCGCCGCTGCCGACGACGTTCGTCGACTACGAAGAACACCCGCGCGAGTACGTGCTGAATTCGGTGTCCACGATTCTGGATGTGCACACCAGGGTCTCGGATCTGTATTCGCGTCCGCACGACCAGATCAAGGAGCAGTTGCGGCTGACCATCGAGACGATCAAGGAACACCAGGAGGCGGAGCTGATCATCAGCCCGAACTACGGGCTGCTCGCGAATGTCGCTGATGCGCAGCGGTTCCCGACGCTTGCCGGGCCGCCGACGCCGGATGATCTGGACCGGCTGATCAGCAAGGTGTGGAAGGAACCGGCGTTCTTCTTGACCCACCCGGAAGCGATCGCCGCGTTCGGCAGGGAGTGCACCCGGCGCGGGGTGCCGCCGCCCACGGTGAGCCTGTTCGGGTCGCCGTTTGTGACCTGGCGGGGTCTGCCGTTGATCCCGTCGGACAAGGTGCCGTTGGAGAACGGCAAGACCAAGGTGCTGCTGATCCGCACCGGGGCGGCACGGCAGGGTGTGGTGGGTTTGTATCAGCCGGGGCTGGCCGGGGAGCAGGGCCCTGGTCTGTCCGTGCGGTACATGGGCATCGATCGCAGTGCGATCGCGTCGTACCTGGTGTCGTTGTACTGCTCGCTCGCGGTGCTCACCGACGATGCGCTCGCGGTGCTGGACGATGTCGAGGTCGACAAGTTCCATGACTACGCCCATACCTACCGGTGATCGGGTAGCCCCTTCCGGGGTTGCCGGGTTGCTGCCGGACGGGTTGCCGGAGGGATGGCTGCCGGACGAGGCGACGTTGAACCGGTTGGCCGGTGAGTTCTTCGCGGCGCTACCGGGGTTGCCCGCGGGCTCGGGTTGGCCGGGTGTCGGGCCTGGAGTCGGGTTGGCAAGCCCGACGGACGTCACACCGGGGGAGGTCGAGCACGCGCCGCGGGTGGACGGCCCGGCGACCGCGTCGGGGGTGACGCATTCGCCTGGCTCACCCGACGCGGATGGGCAGGGGATCGACCAGACGGATCCGGTTGCGGCGCTGGGTGTCTCACCGAGCGGATCGGTGCCGGACCTCACTCAGGTCTCGGACTCGGTGTCCGGTGCGGCCGGCATGAGTGGCCTTCCCGCGCCGGAGAACCCGCTGGTCCCGGGGATCACCGGGGTGCAGTTGGCGGGCCCGGGCGAGCTGACCCCTGGCATGCCGGGGTTGTCCTCGCCGCTGCCCAGCGCGGGTGTGCCGGGCATACCGGCGAGCGACCTACTCGTCTCGGGGATCGGGGTGCCGGGCGGGTCACCGGATCCGACGGTGCTGAGTGCGGCGTCCACCGCGGTGCCGATCGCGGGTCCGCCGGACCTGCCGTTCGGACTCCCCGCCGGCGGGGTGGTCACGCCGGAGATGCCCGCTGTGCCGACGGTTCCGGGTCTGAGCGGGGCGCCGGGGCTGCCGGCGGCGGATCAGGCGTTGACCGGAGTTGGGGTTCTGCCGGCCGCGTCCGGGGATCTGACGGCTGCGCAGATTCCGGGTGCTGCGCAGATTCCGGGTGCTGGGCAGATTCCGGGTGCGCCCCGGGTGCCCGGTGCTGCCCGGGTACCGGGGGAGACCCAGCCGCTGCGTTCCCCGCTGCCCGATACTCAGCTGCCCGATACTCAGCTGTCGGGTGGGCCGCCGCCGGACGTGCTGCCGGGGCCGTTCGCCATTCCGGATTCCGGTCCGGCAATTCCCGAAGTGCCTGCGGTGCCGCAGGTTCCGGGCCTGCCCGGAGCGCACGGTGTGCCGGACGCTCCCGATCTGCCGTCCGGGTTGTTGTCGGATCCGTTCGCGGTGGGGACGCCGTCGGTGCCGCAGCCGCCGTTGACCGGGTCAGGGTCGGCCGTCCTTGACCCGATCGCCCCGGTGCCGACGCCGTCCACCCCGTATTACTTCCTGGCCGAGTCCAGTCCGTACCGGCCGGCCGACGGCACCGCCGGGGATGCCGCCCGGGATGCCGGTCTGGATGGTCTGGCAGCGGCGGCGTTCAGTCCGGTGCCGGTGCAGCCGCCGTTGGAGACGTACCACTTCCTGGATCGACCGGAGGGGCCTGCCGCGACGGCGGATCCGGCGAATCCGGCGGCGGTGCCGATGGGCGGTTACCCGGCGTTCGACGTCAACCAGGTGCGCCGGGATTTCCCGATCCTGGCCGAGCAGGTGAACGGCAAACCGTTGATCTGGCTGGACAATGCTGCCACCACGCAGAAGCCGCAGGCGGTGATCGACCGGCTGGCGCATTTCTACCGGCACGAGAATTCCAACATCCACCGCGCCGCGCACGAACTGGCGGCGCGGGCCACCGACGCCTACGAGGGCGCCCGCAAGACGGTGGCGCGGTTCATCGGCGCGGGTTCGCACAAGGACATCGTGTTCGTCCGCGGGGCGACGGAGGCCATCAACCTGGTGGCCAAGAGTTGGGGGAAGGCGAACATTCATCGCGGTGACGAGATCGTCATCTCGCACCTGGAGCACCACGCGAACATCGTTCCGTGGCAGCAGTTGATCTCCGAGACCGGCGCGGTGCTGCGGGTGATCCCGGTGGACGATTCCGGTCAGATCCTGCTCGATGAGTACGCGAAACTGTTGTCCGACAAGACGAAACTGGTTGCGGTGACGCAGGTGTCCAACGCCTTGGGGACGGTGACGCCGGCGGAGCAGATCGTCGAGCTGGGGCACCGGGCCGGCGCCAGGGTGTTGATCGACGGGGCGCAGTCGGTGCCGCATCTGCGGGTGAACATGCAGGCGTTGGGTGCGGACTTCTTCGTGTTTTCCGGGCACAAGATCTTCGCACCGACCGGGATCGGTGTGCTGTACGGCCGGCCGGAGGTGCTGGAGTCGATGCCGCCGTGGGAGGGCGGCGGCAACATGATCGTCGATGTGACGTTCGAGAAGACGACGTTCCAGGAACCGCCGGCCAGGTTCGAGGCCGGCACCGGGAACATCGCCGACGCGGTCGGGTTGGGCGCTGCGCTGGACTACGTCACCCGGGTCGGTCTGGAGAACATCGCCGGCTACGAGCATTCCCTGTTGGAGTACGCCACCCCGCGGCTTGCGCGGGTCAGCGGGCTGAGGTTGATCGGCACCGCGCGGGACAAGGCGAGCGTGATGTCGTTCGTGCTCGACGGGTACCGGACCGAGGAGGTCGGCGCGGCGTTGAATCAGGAGGGCATCGCGGTGCGCTCCGGGCATCACTGCGCACAACCGATCCTGCGACGGTTCGGGGTGGAATCGACCGTTCGACCGTCCCTGGCGTTCTACAACACCTGCCAGGAGATCGACGTGATGGTCGCAGCGCTGCACCGACTGGCCGCCGACCGCGGGCGCCGCTGAGCCATCGCGAGCCGTCGTCCCAGAGCCGAAGTCAGGACGCCAGGTAGCGCTCCAGCGCACGTCGGGCGAGCGCCGACAGGCTGATTCCCTCGGCCGCCGCACGGCTCTGCGCCCGCTCGCGGATCTCCTCGGGCACCCGGAACTGCACCCGCGGTGAGTGGGAGCCGTCGCCGTTCATCGACTTCCCACCGGGCACGAGATTTCGCCGCCGGACCTCGGCGAGCACCTCGGCGGCGAGCTGCTCGGCCCTGGCCTCGGTCAGCCGGGTGCCGTCGGAGAGGTGAACCTCCTCGACGTCCAGATCGATATCGGAAACTACTGACCCGGGGCCGAATACCGGTGGTCGGCGGCTCATCGTTTCCTCCAAGCAGTAGGCATCGCGTGGATCACGACCCAGCCGTCTTCGTCACGATCGTCAGGGACAACGATCAGTTCGAGCTCGACACCTCGAGCATCGACACCGATGAGCAGATAACCGTCCGTGCCCACCGGAGTGGTGCTGTGCGCCCTCGTCAACGCTTCGAGGATGTGCGCGTTGCCGATTCGATGTGTGCGAGCAGAGCGGGCGATTCTGGCAGGCTCACCCAGCATGTCAGACACCGTCGAACTCCTCAAGCGATCCTTCCGGATCGTCAACAGTCACGATCCCGCAGTGCCAAATCTCCAGCGGCCGATCATGACAGACCAGCCGAGATCGGCACCGAGTTGTCCACAAACCCGCGAACCCCCGGCGCTACCGGCCCAGCGCGGCCACCAGATCCCCGTCCTCCACCCGGTCCCAGGCGTCGGAGAACTCGTCGAACGCGCCGTGCGTCATCGCCTGCTCGAACGCGTGCAGCCGGCCGAAGGTGAACCCGGAGACCCCGTCGGTGTCGTCCTCCAGCGCGAACTCCGCCAGGAACGCGGCCGCGATGCCCGCGTCGGTGAACTCGCCGAGCGTCTCCTGGATCTCTTCCAGCGCGGAGGCGAACACCACCGCGTCCGAGCCCAGCGGCCCGACTGCGGCTTCCGTGGCGTACCGCATCGTCTTGGCGGCCTTGCGGACCTGGTGTACGGCCGGGATGTTGCCCGGGTCGGCCAGCGCGACATCCGCCAGATCACGCAACCCGATCCACGCGTCGCCGATCAGCGCGGGCAGTTCCACCGCCGACGCGCCGTGGCCGCGGCGGGACAGTGGTGGTTTGTCCACGAAGTCGTCGAGATCACGGAGCAGTTGCAGATAGTCCTTGGAGTCGATCAGCACATCGATCTCCGTGCGGGCGGCGGCGGACCGCCGGCCGAAGGCGTCCCGGAGTCGGGCCCGAGCCGGACCGGCGTAGGCCTCGGGCTCATCGGAGAGCTGGGCGAGCAGCCGGCGCTCGGCAACCTCCAGATCGTGGGCAGCGTCCAGCGCGGATCCCACCGAGTGCAACCGTGAGCGCAGGCCGGGTGCGTTCGTCCCCTCGAACAGCGGTTCGTACACGGTCAGCCCGGCCCGCAGCCGCCCGGCGGCGGACCGGGCATCGCGCGGCGCCGACTCGGTCCGCTCACGCAGTCCGCGGTCGGCGGTGATCAGCAGGTCCCGTTGCCGGCCGACCGCGGCGACGACAGCGGCGCCGGCCGACCTGGTCCGCCGGACCGGTGTCGCGGTGGCGATCCCCAGCGTCCTGGCGAGTTTCGATGCCGACGCGGCCTTCTCCGCGCCTGCCGCGATCAGCAGCTCCACCGTGGTGGCCAGTTGTTCGGTGGTGCCGTCGACGATCTCCACCTCGACCTCGCGCCACCGGCTCGGTGCGGCGCTTCCTTCGCGCAGCGGTGTCCCGCTGACGTGATCGTCGGCGATCTCGACCAGCGTCCGCCCATCCGCGTCCAGCAGGTGACGGACCGTCCGGTCGTTGACCACCCTGGCCACCGGACGCAGCGTGCGGCCCCGAGCGGCCCCGCGCACCAGGTTCACGAACTCGTCGGGCACGTTCCCGTCGTCGCCGGCCGAGAGTGAAAGCCCCACCTCGGTTCTCGCTCCCGCAGCGGCCGGGAGTTTGAGGTGCCAGCCGGCATCCGGGCCGCCGGTCCGGCGGCGCAGGGTCATTCGCGAGCGCAGCAGGTCGAGGTTGCTGGTGTCGTAGTAGGTCGCGTCCAGGTGATAGGTGGCCGGCTCCGCGGCGGCCACCACTCCGGTCGCCGCGAGCTTGCGGCGTTTGGACAGGTCGGGAAGCGTCGCGTCGGGGGCGATCTCGAGCTTGGTCTCGACCTCGGCATGCCTGGTCGCCTTCGACCCGGACCCGGTCGGCGCTGCCGGACCGGAAGGTGCTGCGGGTTTCTGACGGCTGGCCATGCTTTGTTGGTACCCGGTCGTGCCGTGATCCACCACCCGACCCGCCTGACGTGATCAGGTTCTCTTCCGATCGCTACTCCGGGAACGGTCGGCTGGCCGGCCGCAGACCCCGGATCAGGCGGTCGGCAATCACGCCCACCGTGGTATCTGACGCCAGGGCGGCGTGATCAAGCTCCGCGCGGGCTGCCTCCGGCGATCGGCCACGGGTCATCAGGACACCGCACGCCTGCCCGATGACCGACAGTTCGTGCAGGCCGGTGATGCCCAGATCGCCGCGTGGCGGGGGAAGGTCGCGGTCCAGCGCGAGGGATTCCTGCTCGCCGAAGAGCCACTCCAGATCCGCGGCCAGATCGGCCAGGGCGCCCGGCGCGGAGGCGTAGAAGGTGATGCTGCCGCTGCGGGTGTCATCGGGCCACCACAAGGGCACCGCCAGCGAGGTGACGGCCGGCGGTTCAGTGCTGATGCCGAGGTTGCTGCCAACGGTGCTGACGCACACCTCGGTGCCGGCGACCCGGACGGTGATCGCCAGGCCGGTCGCCGAGAAGATGGCAGCGGCCAGGTTCTCGTGCAGCCCGGCGACCATGCCGTTCAGGTCAGCGCCCGGATCGGCAAGGGCTTCGGTCAACTGAGTGAGATCGGCCGCCAGCACGGCAGAGATGTCCACAGGAAGGCTCCCGGGCGTCCCGACCGCTGTTCCGTTCTGCCCGGCCCGTGCGGCGCGGTTGCGTCGCACGGCGTTCGGGGCGACGGCGGATGGGGGTCCGTCGCATTTGCCCCGTTCTGACCGACTCTACGCCCCGGGTGAACCCCCGGTGTGTCGGGACCGCGCCCGCCGCACCGCCTCATCGACGATGGACCGAGCCACCACGGCCAGTTTGGTGTTCTGCGTCTGACTCATGTGGCGCAATCTGTCGAACGCCTCGTCCGCCGAGTAACCGGCGCGGCTCATCAGAATGCCGACGGCTTGATCGATCACCGCCCGCGCGTTGAGCGCAGACTGCAGCGTCGCCGCCACTCTCCTGGCGTGCGCCAGGACCTGGGCGTTCTGCACGGCGATCGCCGCGGGCACGGCGAACAACTCGCCGATCTGTGCCGCCTGGTCGTCGAAGGCGTTCTTGCCGTGGGCGTAGACGTTCATCGCACCGAAGACGCCCTCCGGGGTGAGCAGCGGCAGCGACAGGACGCTGTGCACCCCCATCCGACCCGCTCGCGGCCCGAAGCGGGGCCAGCGTTGCTCGCCGCCGAGCGACCCCGATCGGACGGTGGCGCGCTCGGCGACCGCGCTGATGCACGGACCCTCGCCGATCCCATACTGGATCGCGTCGATTTCCCGCACGAAAGGTGCACTGGCCACGATGGTGTCGCCGCGGTCGTTCTCGATCATCGTCAGGCCGGCGCCGTCGGCACCCGGAATGGCCCGTGCCGCAAAGGTGGCAACCTGAACGAGCAGATCTTCCAGCCCCAAGCTGCCGGTCGACAGGCGGGACAACGAGGCCAAGCTCGTCTGAAGGTCATCGGAACCGGCCAGAAGCTCGTCTGATCTGGCCTGAAGGTCATCGGACTCCACCATCCGACCGTACCGCGCGAAGGGGATGTTCCGGATCGTTCGACAGCAGTTCGACTTGACAGCGCCGGTGTGCGCGGGGTTACCTGGAAGGCGCTGACCGTAACAGCCGGCCGGGGCCGGTGTCGCCGCCTTCGGGCCGCAATGCCGCTGAGTATCTGCTCGTCGCCCGGTATGTCTCTTTTCCCGGCGGATGAGGTCCGCATGACCATCGCTACCCCGTCCCCGGTCCGTGGGCGGCATTCCCAACCATCCGACTATGCCGCGCTACTCAGCCTGGTTCAGGCGCAGGGGTTGATGCGGCGCCGATATCTGTACTACGCGGTGAAAATCTCGCTGCTGGTCACCGCTCTGGCGGCAATTGCCGTCGGATTCTTCCTGCTGGGAGATTCCTGGTTCCAGCTCATCCTGGCGGCAGCCATCGGTGTTCTGCTGACGCAATTCGGATTCCTGGGACACGACGCGGCGCACCGGCAGATCTTCTCCTCGGGACCCGCCAATGAAATGCTCGCCTCGGTCGTCGGCGGACTGTTGGTCGGCATGAGCTCGACGTGGTGGACGAAGAAGCACACCCGGCACCACGCCGCGCCCAACCAGATCGGCAAGGACCCGGATATCGCGCCCACCGTCGTCCGGTTCTACCCGCCGGAGGGCCGTCAGCGGTCCAGACTGCTGGCCTTCGTGACGGCCCATCAAGGCTGGTGGTTCTTCCCCGTCCTGATCTTCGAGGGCATCAATCTGCATCAACAGAGCGTTCGTACGCTATTGGCCCGTGGCCATATCAAGCGTCGGTGGCTGGAGCTGTCGTTGCTGAGCGTGAGAATATTCGGCTACCTGGCGCTCCTGTTCGTATTCCTGCCGGCCGGGCTGGCGTTCGGTTTCCTGGCGGTGCAGCTGTCGGTATTCGGGGTGTATCTGGGCTGTTCCTTCGCGCCGAACCACAAAGGCATGCCGATGGTCCCCAAGGACATGTCGATCGATTTCTTGCGGCGCCAGGTCTTGATGTCGCGCAATGTCGGCGATGGTCGCGCGGTCACGTTCCTGCTGGGCGGCCTCAATTTCCAGATCGAGCATCATTTGTTCCCGAGCATGCCGAGGCCCACGCTGCGCCGGGCGAAGCCCATCGTCCTCGAGTTCTGCCGCAGTCGGTCGGTCACCTACACCGACGTCGGGCTGTTCAGGTCATACGGCATCGTCGTCCGCTACCTGAACCGGGTCGGGCTGCGGGCAAGGGATCCGTTCCAGTGCCCGCTGGTCGCGGCGTACCGACTCCAGGGTTGATCCTCCGCGCCTACGATGGGATCGGGCTTCCTGCGACTGCGATCGAACATCACAACGGCGTCGTTGGGGCTGGCCAGATGTCCGTCGTGAAGGAGTCCGTTGATGACCGACCTCGATCTGGGTGCCAGCGGCTCCGTGCCGGCCGGGCGTCCGAGTAGTCCGCCGCCACCGGGCGCCCTCGTGCTCGCCCCGCCGGCGCCCGTCCAGGTCGTGGCCCCGGAGCAGGCGGCCGGTGCGGTACCTGTCGCCGATGCCCGGCAAGCCGAGCTCCAGGCCAGGGCGGCGTCGTTCGCCGGCGAGTTGGCCGCCATGGATGTGCGGTCGCCTGCATTCGCCACCAAGGTCGAATCGATCACCCGGCTGGGCGATCGGGAGATGCGCGAGTCGGCGAACGTGTCGAGCCGGATGCTGGAGCGGCCGGCCGCGGCGCTGAACGGCGCCAAAGGGCGTGGCGGCAACGACGCGCAGACCCGGGTCGCGGGCACGTTGGCCGACCTGCGGGTGACGATCACCGAGCTGGACCCCAACCGGGCCGATCTCACCGGGATGAAGAAGTTGCTCAAGTGGATCCCCGGCGGGGACAAGGTCGACCGTTATTTCGCCAAGTACCAGTCAGCGCAGAGTCATCTGGACGCGATCGTCCGATCGCTGGCGTCCGGCAAGGACGAGCTGGGCAAGGACAACGCCAGCATCGAGGTCGAGAAGGCCAACATGTGGACGTTGATGGGAAAGCTCGGCGAGTACAACGAGTTGGCCACGGCCTTGGACGCCGCCGTCGAGAATGAGATCGCCCGGCTCGAGGCGGCCGGCCTGTCCGAGGACGCGAACACTCTCCGGTCGGACGCACTGTTCCCCATCCGGCAGCGACGGCAGGACATCATGACCCAGATGGCCGTCGCGGTGCAGGGCTACATGGCCCTTGACCTGGTCCGCAAGAACAACCTCGAACTCATGCGGGGTGTTGATCGAGCGCAGACCACCACCATTGCCGCCCTGCGGACCGCGGTGATCGTGTCCCAGGCGCTGGCCCGGCAGAAACTGGTCCTCGACCAGATCACCGGGCTCAACGCTGCCACCGGCGACCTCATCCAACGGACCTCCGAGCAGCTGCGGATCCAGGGTGCGCAGATCAACGAGCAGGCGGCCAGCAGCACCATCGCCGTCGAGAAGCTGCAAGCCGCCTTCGACAATGTGTTCCAGACGATGGACGCGGTCGACACCTTCCGCGCCCAGGCGGTGGACAGCATGGCCGCGACGGTGGCCGCCCTGGAAGGACAGATCGATCGGGCGAAGCCGTATCTGGAGCGCGTCCGCCGCGAGGAGATCGCGTCCGGATCCTGAACGTCGCAGGGAGGGGTTCCGAGTGTCGGGAGGGCGCTGACCGCGTGGTGATCAACTGGTTGTTCGGGCGACGGCAGGAGGCGCCGGGCACGCAGTCGCCACCACAGCCCGCCACCGAGGTGCCGGACAGCCCGACCGCACTGGCCGCTGAGCTGTTCCGGGTCACCCGGTTCATCAACTCCTCGGCCGGCCAATTCCCGACCGAAGCGACGGTGCTCGCGCGGCGGATCACCGACACGGTCGGCACTGTCCTGTACGCCACCAGGGACCGCGAGCTCGACATCCACGCCAGGGTTTCGCTCAACGGAATCCTGCGCGATTACCTGCCGACCACCCTGCGCACCTTCCTGGCGCTCGACCCCGCCATCCGCGACGAACCGCGAGCCGTCGGTCCGAGCGCGACAGCGGCCCTCGGCGCCCAGCTCGACGCCCTGCTGGACGGGGCCACCGAGGTGCTGACCGCCGTCCGCAACGACGACGCGAACTCACTGATCGCGCAGGGCAACTTCCTGCGCAGCAAGTTCGCCCGATCGGAACTCGATCTGTAAATGGCCCCTCCGATGAAACGCGGCGCCAACGTCGCGCTGACCCAGGAAATACCCAGCCTCGCCGGTGTGGTGCTCGGCGTCCGCTGGAATTCCGGTGCCGAACGGACGCTGGACGACAACCTGGTGGCCGCGACCATCCTCTGCGAGGCCAACAATCGCGCGCCATCTGATCAGCACTTCGTCTTCTTCAACCAGCTCAGCTCCCCCGAGATGTCTGTCAGCCAGCTGAATCAGGCGCTCGGCGATGACCGCGAACAGATCGAGGTCGACCTGGGCGACGTCCCGCCGGAGATCGCCAGGATCGTGGTCGCGCTCTACATCAACGACGGTGTGGGAGCCCGCCGTACCCTCGGCCAGTTGCGGGAGTGCATCGTCCGGGTGCTCGATCTGCGGGACGGGCAGGAACTGGTGCGGTCGGAGAACCTGGCGCCGGCCTTGCGGTCGGAGACCGGAATCTGCCTGGGGGAGCTGTACCGGCATCCGACCGGATGGAAATTCAAGGTGATCGGGCAGGGGTACGACGACGGCGTCCGGGGAATCGCAGCGGACTATGGGGTGCCCCTGTGAGGGTGACCCGCCCCTCTGAGCGTGACACGGTGAGCGTGCCACGGTGAGCCTCGACCCGTCGGCGCCGGACCGCGCGCCCGCGCGCCCGGATCTCGGCTTCTTGCGGCACCGGTCGCGCCGCCAGGTCGCGGGAGCGTCGCCGGCCGCAGCGTCGCCGCCGGGTGGGTCGCCGCCGGGTGGGTCGCCACTGGCCGAATTCCTTGCCGGGCAGCGGAGCCACCACAACTCACCGGCCAGATCGACGGCACCCGTTCCGTCGTCTCCGGCCAGTCCGCCCGCGCCGGTACGCCGATCGCCGCCCCCTTCGCCGCCCGCTTCGTCACCGGCGGCAGCACGACCGCCCTCGCGCACCGTCGATCCGCTGGATCTCTCCGATCCGCTGGATCTCTCCGTCGATCCGCTGGATCTGTCCCCCCCGCGCGGTCCTGTGCCGCCGAGCGGGACGAGGAGCGATACCTCCCTGGATACCTCACTCGACCTTTCCGGAACCGCCCCGCCCGCGGCCGGACGAACCCGGCCGGTGCCCTCCGTCGACGGTCGCTCACGCTCACCCGTGCGCCAGGAGGCGAGGACCCGGCCCGACGTCCCGACGATTCTCACCGCCCGTTCCCCGACGGTGACCCTCACCCGGGTGCAATCCGGCGTGGGCACGCTCCTGTTCGAGGCCGTCACCGCTCCGTCCATCGGTGACGTCCGGTTGGGCTGCGCCTACCAGCTCCAATCGGGCCGATCCTCCACGGTGCAGCACTCTGCCGGACGCAGCACTGCCCCGCCCGGCGAGACCAGGCGACCCATCGTGCTCGCCGGGCGGCAGCAGTACGAGCGGTTGGAGGTGGATCTGCGCCAATCCCGACAGTTGGAACGGATGGTGGTGTTCGGGTTCTCCGGCAACGGGACCGACATCCGTTGGGCCGGTACCCTCGTGGTGACGACGTTCGGTGGGGCCCGAGTAGAACTGCCGATCACGTTGCCGCCGTCGAATGCCGTCGCCGTGCTGGCCTCGATGTACAACGTTCGCGGCGAGCTGGTGCTGCGCTCGGAAATGGAACCGGTCGGCCGGACGGTTCAGGAGGCCTGCAGCGCTTACGGTTTCGACCGGATCACCTGGCTGGACGGCAACATTCCGGCAGACTGAGAGAACCACGACAGAAGGGCAGTTCATGGGCGTCAGCCTGAGCAAGGGACAAACGGTCAGCCTCACCAAGCAAGGTGGTGGCGGGTTGCGACAGGTACGCATGGGCCTCGGCTGGGACGCGATCAAGAAGAAGGGTCTGTTCGGCGGCAAGAAAGAGGTATCGGTCGACCTGGACGCCTCTGCACTGCTGTTGTCCGCGGATCATCAGGTGCTCGAGATCGTCTACTACGGGAATTTGCGATCCGCCGACGGGTCGTTGCAGCACACCGGGGACAACCTGACCGGCAAGGGTGAAGGGGACGACGAGTCGATCCTGGTGGACCTGCCGCAGGTGCCGCCGGCCGTCGCGCACATCGTCTTCGTCGTCAACTCGTTCAGCGGGCAGAACTTCACGCAGATCGAGAACGCCACGGCGCGGGTCGTCGATTCCGCCGACGGGGATCGCGAGTTGGTCAAGTACGCGCTCACCGGGTCAGGGACGCACACCGCCGTGGTGATGGCCAGGCTTTCCAGAGACGGTGCCGGATGGACGTTCACCGCCATCGGCACGCCCGGAAATGCCCGTACCGCACAGGAACTCGCGCCGTTGGCGTTGCGTTCGTTCTGAGACAAGGGAGACAGAAGATATGGCATTTTGGGATTCGCTGAAAGCCAAGACCAGAGAAATGAACACACAGCTGTCGACGAAGGCGGGTCAGTTCAAGAACAAGGAATTCGCCAACGGCAGCATGGCGATGTGCGCGCTGATCGCCGCTGCCGACGGGTCGGTCGATCCGGCCGAACAGGCCAAGACCTCGGCGCTGATCCGCAGCAACGAGGTCCTGTCGGTATTTCCGCCGGATGAGCTGCAACAGAAATTCGACTGGTACTGCTCTAAATTGGCCGGCGATTTCGAGTTCGGCAAGGTCGAGGCGATTGCCACGATCGGAAAGCTCCGCTCCAAGCCCGAGCAGGCCAGGGCCGTGCTGCAGATCGGCATCATCATCGGCGGCGCGGACGGCAATTTCGACGCCAAGGAACGCGCCGCGGTCCGCGACGCCTGTTACGCGGTGGGCATCGACGCTACCGAGTTCGACTTGTAGCGAGGAGCTACTTGCGGCCGGGCGCCCAGTTCATTCCCCATCCGAACGCCTTGTCCAGGGCGACCTGGCCGCCGTCGATGTACCGCACCTCGCGCTGGAAGACCAGATCACCGCCGGACTCGACGAGTTGCGCGACGGCGCACATCCGGGATGCGGCGCCGGTGTCGTCCAGTCGAACCTCGATCTGCTGGCCAGTGGCGGGCGTCAAAGTGACCACCCCGTCCACCGCCGCCCAGTTCGGTGCTCCCTCATAGATCATCGCGAAGATCAATACCCGGCGGAACCTGCCCGGCTGGTCGAGGTTGATCGACATGTTCTCGCCACCGGCGACGCTGCCCGAGCGATCGTCGCCGTCGAGGAAGATCCACGGTGGCGAGTTCAGCGAACCGAACGAACCGCCGAGCGCCTGCACCACGCCTTTGCGCCCGTCCGCGAGTTCGTACAGGCAGCCCAGGTCGAGGTCGACCCCCTTCGGTGCGGACCCCGCAGCCGCGGCCTTCTTCACCCGGGACAGAAAGCCGCCACCGGACGGCGGGGCAGGCTCGGGGCTCTGCGACGACCAGTTGAGATTCACCCGCGCGACACCGCCGACCCCACCTGACTTCGTCAGCGAGACCTTGGGAGCGCCCTTGGTCAGCGTCACCTTCCGTGGCGAACCCGAAGACTCCGACGAGACGCCCGCCGCCGTGGGAGGCGGAGCAGGCTGCGGTCGTTTGGTGTAGTCGATGGCCATGTGCTGTTGCTGGTCCTTTCGTGAAGTGGCGCCGGGTCGCCGTCAGGCGTGCACTGTGCCGACCTTCTCGCCCCTGGCGGCCAGGGCACGGTTGCGCCGGATGCTGGTCAGCAGCGCCGCCCCGATGAAGGCGACCCCGAGCAGACCGGTGATGAACTCACTGATGTGGTAGCCGATGGAGATGATCAGAATGACCGCGAGCGCACCGATCGCCCAGTGCGCGCCGTGTTCCAGATAGACGTATTCCGACAGCGTGCCCTTGCGTACCAGGTAGATGGTCAGCGACCGGACGAACATCGCCCCGATCAGACCGAGGCCGAGAGCGATGATGATCGGGTCGGAGGTGATCGCAAACGCCCCGATGACACCATCGAAGGAGAACGACGCGTCCAGCACCTCGAGGTAGAGGAAGAGGAAGAAGCCGGCTTTACCCGTCGCCACGACGAGCTTGTTGGGCCCACCGCTTCGTGCCGGTTGCACAGGCTCGCCGCTGTCCAGCGTTGCCTGCTCGCCCGAGGTGTTCTCGAACAGCGTGCCGAGACCGCTGACGACCAGGAAGGTGACGAGCCCGATCAACCCGGAGAACAGCACCGTCTGCGGGTCCTCGGCCAGGGTCTGCGAGGCGACCAACAGGGTCACGCACGAGAGGATGACCGCCAGGTAGTCCAGCCGCCCGGCCTTGGCCAGCGGGCGTTCGAGCCAGCTGAGCCAGGTGAACTCACGCTCGGTGAACAGCCAGCTCAGGAACAGCATCAGCAGGAACATCCCGCCGAAGGACGCGATCAGCGGATGGGCATCGGTCAGCAGGGTCTCGTAGCTCGGTGAACCGTCCGGGAAATACGCCGCATCGTCCGGCGGCGGGTTCATCGCCAGGCTGAAGGCCTCCTGCGGGGGGAGCCCCGCAGCGAGCCACACGATGACCAACGGCAGTAGCAGCCGCATCCCGAACACGGCGATGACGATTCCGACGGTCAGGAAGATCGTCTGCCAGAAGTTGCTCATCCGTTCGAGCACGGTGGCGTTGATCACCGCGTTGTCGAACGACAGCGACACCTCGAGGATTCCCAGGATCGCGCACAGCACCACCGCCGACCAACTGCCGTAGACGAAGGCTGCCACCAGCGACAGCGCCGTGACGATGTAGGACCACATGAAGATCTTGAGATGCACGAACAGCCTTTCCAGGCGGGCAGGTCAGGCCGGGTCAGGCCGGGTCAGGCCGGGTCAGGCCGGGTCAGGCCGGGTCACACACTGACGCCGAAGTCCCGGGCGATGCCGGCCAGGCCGGATGCGTAGCCCTGTCCGACGGCGCGGAACTTCCACTCGGGGCCGTTGCGGTACAGCTCACCGAAGACCATGGCGGTTTCCGTCGAGGCATCCTCGGACAGGTCGTACCGGGCGAGTTCGGTGCCGTTCGCCTGATCAACGACCCGGATGAAGGCGTTGCGGACCTGACCGAAGGACTGGCCGCGGGAGTCGCCCTCGTAGATGGACACCGGAAAGACGATCGAGGACACCGTCGCGGGAACCGTGGTGAGGTCGACCTTGATCACCTCGTCGTCGCCCTCGCCCTCGCCCGTCAGGTTGTCGCCCGTGTGTTCGATCGAGCCCTCGGGGGAACTGGTGTTGTTGAAGAACACGAAGTACTCGTCGGCGACGATCTTGTGGTTCTCGCCGAGCCCGAGCGCGCTGGCGTCGAGGTCGAAGTCCGTGCCGGTGGTCGACCGGACATCCCAACCGAGGCCGACCGCCACCGCCTTCAGGCCTGGAGCCGCCTTGGTCAGAGAAACATTGCCGCCTTTGGAGAGGCTGACGCCCATCGTTGGTTCCTTTCGCCATCAATGATCGGAGCGGTTGCCCGATCTGGTCACCGCGATGCACCTGTACCGTCCGGGCATCGTCTACATGCTCCAAGAGCCCGCGGGGACATCGCTGGGTCAACTCCTCCCCGCAGCGAATGGTTCCCCCACGCCCTGCCCTTTCGTCGCCCCTTCGTCACACCGACACTCGGAGAGAGCATGCGTCATTTCGATCAGCTCGAACCGGCAGTCCGTGACGCCGTGTTCCACCGCACGCCGCAACCGTTCGGTCGGGAGAGCGCCAAGGCGGTTCTCGCGCAGGCGCTCGGCGCCACGCTGTATGTCCCCGCCACCAGGAAATCCCTGGCCTCCACCGTCCGTCGGCAGGCCGCCCAGGGGGTCCGGTCACTGGTCATCGACCTCGAGGACGC
The DNA here is from genome assembly GCA_038322925.1 of Mycobacteriales bacterium. Lineage (GTDB taxonomy): Bacteria > Actinomycetota > Actinomycetes > Mycobacteriales > Nakamurellaceae > Nakamurella. Next base: position 7,061 of record JBBQGJ010000026.1, on the reverse strand, counting down.
CATCGCCGACGATTCCGTCGACCGTGCACTGACCAGCACCGGCGATTCACTGCGGGACCTGCACGAGGATCCGCCGGAGTGCCTGCTGTTCGTCCGGGTCCGTTCACCCGAGCAGGTCGGAATGCTCACCGACCAGCTCGGCCCGGCGCTCGGGGTGGTCAGCGGTTTCGTGCTGCCGAAGTTCTCGGTGGCCGGCGGTGCAGGCTATCTGCAGGCCGTCGCTGACGCGGACGAGAAGTCCGAGAACACGATCTACGCGATGCCGGTGATCGAAACGGCGCAGGCGCTGTACCGGGAGAGCCGGGACGCCGAACTCGCCGGCATCCGGGATCTGCTGCAGCGGCACGCCCACCAGGTCCTGGCGATCCGGATCGGGGCCACCGATCTGTGTGGCCTGTTCGGCATCCGGCGGGACCGGGACCTGTCCATCTATGACGTCGGTATCGCGGCGGACCTGATCACCCAGGTGGTCAACCACCTGGGTCGGGTCGACGGGACCGGATTTCCGGTGAGCGCTCCGGTCTGGGAGTACTTCGCCAATCACGAGCGCATCCTGCGGCCGCAACTGCGCCAGACGCCGTTCGACGAGCGGCGGGCCGCCGGGCTGCGCAGGGAACTGCTCAGTCGGGACCTGGACGGATTGATGCGCGAGGTCATGCTGGACCGCGCCAACGGGCTGACCGGCAAGACGGTGATCCATCCGCTGCACGTCGCACCCGTCCACGCGTTGGCGGTCGTCAGTCTCGAGGAATATCAGGATGCCCTCGACGTCCTGCACCCAGCGTCATCGGACGGCGGGGTCCGCCCGTCGGGCTTCGGCAACAAGATGAACGAGGTCAGGCCGCATCGGATCTGGGCCGAACGCATTCTGCAGCGGGCCGACGCGTTCGGGGTCGCCCGGCACGGGATCTCGCACGTGGACATCCTCAACGTGCAGCGGGAAGCCGGATGACCTGCCGATCGTGGGCGGGTGATCGCTTCGGCATCGGCGTGGTCGATGTCCGGACGCCGGTCGGCATGGGTCTGGCTGACTTGGTGGAGATCGGGCTGCGCCGCAACCGCAAGCGGGCTCAGCTGCTGGTGTCCACGGTGCTGGGCAAGCATGTGGCGGTGGATCCCCGGATGGCCGCCGGATTCGGCCGGTTGCTCGGCGCGCTGGTGGCCCGCCAGCTCGCCGGCGAGGACGAGACCCCGCCGCTGATCTGGGCAGCGGCGGCGCGATCGGCAATCCGCGGCGACGAGCCCGGCGCCTTGTTGGCTGGTGTGCCGGACGTGGCGGCGGGGACGGGTGCCGACCACACCGGCGTGCTGGTGCTCGGTTTCGCCGAGACCGCGACCGCGCTGGGCCACTTGGTCGCCGACGAACTGCCCGGTGCCGCGTACTTGCATTCGACCCGCCGGCGCGTGCCGGGGATGGCGGTGTCGGCGGAGTTCTCCGAGCCGCACTCGCACGCCGCCGGCCACCTGCTCAGCCCACGGACCGCGTCGCTGCTGGGCGGTGCGGGTGCGGTGGTGCTGGTCGACGACGAGCTGTCGACGGGCCGCACCGCCCTGAATGTGATCACCGAGCTGCAGGCGATCCGCCCCCGCGCTCGCTACGTGGTGGCCGGTCTGGTCGACGTCAGGTCGGCGGCCGACGATCGCACCCTGGCGGACGCGGCGTACCGGCTGGGCTGCCGGATCGATGTGGTGTCGCTGGTCAGCGGGCGGATCGAGCTGCCCGCCGACCTGGTCGAGCGGGTGGCCAGGGAGTTTCCCGACGACTCCGATCGGCCATCCTCGCTGATGCCGGTCGGCGGACTCGCAGTGCCGCGCCACATCGACCTGCCCTGGCCGGCAGACGTGCCGACGGGCGGGCGGCACGGGGTGATGCCCGACCAGCGACCCGGATTCGACCGCGCGCTGAGAACGGCATCGGCGATGGTGGCGGTGGCGTGCGGACATGCGCGGCGGGTGCTCGTCGTCGGGTCGGAAGAGCTGATGTACCTGCCGTTGCGGATAGCCCTCGACCTGGTCGAGAACCCACCTCACGGTGAGCCACCCGGGCGGCGAGTGACGTTCCAGTCCACCACCCGATCCCCCGTGCACGCCGTGGACCAGCCGGGCTATCCCGTTCGCCGGCGCATCGACTTCGTCAGCGACGATGCGGGCAGCCCGGTCACGCGGCATCTCTACAACGCAGGAGACGAGGCGGACGTGATCGTGGTGGTCGACGAGGGCGACGCCCGGCCGGGTGCTGACGGGGTTGCGGCCGCGATCGCCGCCGCGACCGGTACGGATGTGGTGCTGTGCGGGCTCCCGGCGTGACCCACACCCTGCCCGCACCGCTGGTCGGCCCGACGTTCGGCAGCTACCGGCCGGAGGAGGTGTGGTGGCTGCTCACCGACCTGTCGTCCGTCGATCTGGAGGGTGACATTCGGGTGAGGGAAGCCGCGATCCAGTCCGGCGAACAGCATTACGCGGAAACGCTGCCGGTGGAGTACCAGCCGGATCCGGCCTATCAGCGGTTGTTCGACCAGGTGCTGTCCGGTTCCGCCGCCCGGCTCGCGCGGGCCGTCGGGCTGGTGACCGAACTGGTGCTCGCCGAGCGTGGACCGCGGATCGTGTTGGCGTCGCTGGCCAGGGCCGGGACGCCCGTCGGGATCCTGATGCGCCGGTGGGGCCAGCGATTTCACGGTCTCGATCTGCCGCACTACGCGGTGTCGATCGTCCGGGGCCGGGGCATCGATCGGGTGGCCCTGCAGTACCTGGCCGATCACCATGACCCTGCATCGGTGGTGTTCGTCGACGGCTGGACCGGCAAGGGCGCCATCGCCCGAGAGCTGACGGCGGCTCTCGACGAGGTCGCCGCGGCCGGTGGACCCCGGTTCTCCGACGACCTGGCGGTGCTCGCGGACCCCGGGCACGGCGTGCGCACCTTCGGCACCCGTGACGACTTCCTGATCGCATCAGCGTGCCTGAACTCCACCGTGTCCGGCCTGGTCTCTCGCACCGTGCTCAACCGGATTCACCTGGGCCCCCAGGACTTCCACGGCGCGAAGTTCTATCCGCAGCTGGCCGACACCGACGTGTCCGGGGTGTTGCTCGATGCGGTCAGCGACCGGTTTGCCGCTGTCACCGACGAGGTGACCTGCGGACTACCGGCGCTGGCCGGATCCGACCGCCGCGTCACCTTCGAGGGCTGGGCCGCCGTCGAACGGATCCGTCAGCAGTACGGGATCGAGTCGGCGAACTTCGTCAAACCGGGCGTCGGGGAGGCAACCAGGGTCCTGCTGCGACGGGTGCCGTGGAAGATCCTGATCCGCGAGCCGAACCACCCCGACCATGCTCACCTGCGCCTCCTGGCCGCGCAGCGCGGCGTGCCGATCGAGGTGGTACCGGGGCTGGCCTACTCGTGCGTGGGTCTGGTGCGCCACCTTTCGAGCGAAGGGTGAGCACCGTCGTCGCGGTCGACCTGGACCGGACGCTGATCTACTCCGCCGCTGCCGCCGGTTCGGGTGGGACGGACGGTGACCGGCCGGTGCAGCGGCTGATCTGCGTGGAGGAACTCGGCGGTCGGCAGCAGTCCTTCATGACCAGCCTCGCCGCCGGCTGGCTGCAACAGGTCCGTGAGCACGCGGTGCTGGTCCCGACGACGACCAGGACGCTGGAGCAGTACAGCCGGGTACGTCTCCCCGGCGGAAGGCCGGCCTACGCAGTGACCAGCAACGGCGGTCACATCGTGGTGGACGGCGCCGCCGACCAGGTTTGGCGCGGCGCCGTCGTCGCCAGGATCGCGGGCTCCGGCGCGCCGTTGGCCGAGGTTGTCGACGGACTGGCTCGACAGGCAGACGGGCAATGGGTGCGCAGTCGCCGGGTGGCCGACGAGTTGTTCTGCTACCTGGTCGTCGACCTCGCGGAGCTGCCCGGAGATTTCCTGCCGACATGGACGAGTTGGTGCGCCCGGCGGGGGTGGGTGGTGTCGGTGCAGGGCCGCAAGATCTACGCCCTGCCGCGGGAGCTGACCAAGGAGGCAGCCCTGACGGAGGTGCTGAAACGGACCGGTGCCCATCGGCTGCTGGCCGCGGGGGACGGTGCTCTCGATGCGGGTTTTCTCCAGCTGGCGGACGCTGCGATTCGGCCGGCGCACGGGGAACTGGCGGACACCGGTTGGGTGCGGCCGCACGTCCGGGTCACCTCCGAGTTGGGCGTGCTGGCTGGTGAGGAGATCAGTCGCTGGCTCGCGTCCCAGCTCGTCCCGGATCGTCGTTGATCAGGTCTGATCAGGGCTGATCAGAGAGGGTTCAGAGTTGAGTGGAATACGCTCAACTTTTCTGCGTTGCACTCTATGGAGCCACGCGTAGGCTCAGGTACGCCCAACCGCAGAGAAAGGCATCGCAGCAGCCGTGAACCTTGAGATCCTGACCACCAAGAGCCGCGAGGTTGTGACCGCGGCCGTGACCGCTGCGACCGCGGCGGGACACTCCTCCGTCGAACCCGCGCACCTGCTCGGAGCACTGCTGGTGACCCAGGGATCGACAGCGCCGGGCTTGTTGCGGGCCGTCGGCGCCGACCCCGAGGCAATCAAGTCGCGGACCGAGGCGGTGCTGGCCCGGATGCCCCGGGTCAGCGGGAGCACCGTCGCTCAGCCGGGTCTGTCCCGCGCGGTCGTCAACATCCTCACCGGCGCCGAGCAGATCATGCGCTCCGCCGGCGACGAGTACCTGTCCACCGAGCACCTGCTGGCCGCTCTTGCCAGGCCAGGCACCGACATCGCGGACGTCCTGATCGCAGCCGGAGCGACCTCGGAGGCCCTCGTCGAGGCGTTCCCGGTAGTGCGCGGCGGCGACCGCAAGGTGACCACGCCGGATCCCGAGGGCACCTTCAAGGCGCTGGAGAAGTACGGCGTCGACCTGACCGATCGGGCCCGCGACGGGACGATCGACCCGGTCATCGGGCGCGACTCGGAAATCCGTCGAGTAGTCCAGGTGCTCTCCCGCCGGACCAAGAACAACCCGGTGCTGATCGGTGAGCCCGGCGTCGGCAAGACCGCCGTGGTGGAGGGCCTGGCCCAGCGGATCGTCGCCGGCGACGTCCCGGAATCGTTGCGGAACAAGCGTTTGATCGCTCTCGACATGGGCTCGATGATCGCCGGCGCGAAGTACCGCGGCGAGTTCGAGGAGCGGCTGAAGGCCGTGCTGGAGGAGATCAAGGGCTCCAACGGCCAAGTGGTGACGTTCATCGACGAGCTGCACACCGTGGTCGGCGCCGGCGCGACCGGCGAGGGCGCGATGGACGCCTCGAACATGCTCAAGCCGATGTTGGCCCGCGGCGAGCTGCGGATGGTCGGCGCGACCACCCTGGACGAATACCGCGAACACATCGAGAAGGACGCGGCGCTGGAACGGCGTTTCCAGCAGATCTTCGTCGGTGAACCCAGCGTCGAGGACACCATCGCGATCCTGCGCGGCATCAAGGAGCGGTACGAGGCGCACCATGGCGTGCGGATCGCCGACTCCGCGCTGGTCGCTGCGGCGAGCCTGTCCGACCGCTACATCACCGCCCGTTTCCTGCCGGACAAGGCCATCGACCTGATCGACGAGGCCGCGTCCCGACTGCGGATGGAGATCGACTCGCGCCCGGTGGAAATCGATGAACTCCAGCGGCAGGTCGATCGATTGAAGATGGAAGAGCTTGCGCTGGAAAAGGAATCCGATCCCGCGTCGGTCGAACGGCTCGGCCGACTGCGCCGTGACCTGGCCGACAAGACCGAGCAGTTGGCATCGCTGACAGCACGGTGGGAACAGGAGAAATCAGGCCTGAACCGCGTCGGTCAGTTGAAGAAGGAGCTCGACGAGCTGCGCATGCAGGCCGAACGCGCGCAGCGCGAGGGCGACCTGGCGACCGCGTCCGAGCTGCTGTACGGCCGCATCCCCGCGCTGGAACGTGAACTGTCGCAGGCCATTTCGGCCGAGCGGGAGGTCGACGAGCACGAGGGCCCGATGGTCAGCGAGGAAGTCGGCCCTGATGACATCGCCACCGTCATCGCCGCCTGGACCGGGATCCCGGCCGGCCGGCTGCTGGAAGGTGAGACGGAGAAGCTCCTGCGGATGGAGCAGGAGTTGGGCAAGCACGTCGTGGGGCAGCGGGAAGCCGTACGTGCCGTCAGCGACGCGGTGCGCCGCGCCCGCGCCGGCATCTCCGATCCCGACCGGCCCACCGGCTCGTTCCTGTTCATCGGCCCGACCGGTGTCGGCAAGACCGAGCTGGCCAAGGCGCTGGCGGACTTCCTGTTCGATGATCCGCGGGCCATGGTCCGCATCGACATGAGCGAGTACAGCGAGAAGCACTCGGTGGCCAGGCTGGTCGGCGCGCCGCCAGGGTACGTCGGGTACGAGGAGGGCGGTCAGTTGACGGAGGCGATCCGCCGCCGGCCGTACTCGGTGATCCTGCTGGACGAGGTCGAGAAGGCCCATGCCGACGCCTTCGACATCCTGCTACAGGTGCTCGACGACGGTCGGCTGACCGATGGCCAGGGACGGACGGTCGACTTCCGCAACACGCTGCTGATCCTCACCTCGAATCTGGGCAGCCAGGCGCTGATGGACACCTCGAAGTCGGAGGACCAGCGTCGCGAGGCCGTGATGTCGGTGGTCCGGGTGGCCTTCAAGCCGGAGTTCCTCAACCGGTTGGACGACATCGTGTTCTTCCACGCGCTGGACACCGAGCAGCTCGCGGCGATCGTCGACATCCAGGTGGATGCGCTGAGCCGGCGACTCGCGGCCAGGCGGCTGGTGCTGGACGTGACACCCGAGGCTCGGGAGTGGCTGGCCATCGGCGGCTTCGACCCGATGTACGGCGCCCGGCCGTTGCGCCGGCTGATCCAATCCGCCATTGGGGACCAGCTGGCGAAGGAACTGTTGGCCGGCCGGATCCGGGACGGTCAGACGGTGATCGTGGACGTCAACGACGACGATCCGGGTGCGTTGGTGGTGCGCCCGGCTGACTCCCCGGCGACCGCCGGGGTCTAGACGCCAGGACCGGCTGAGCCACGGCTAAGCCGTCAGCTCGGACTGACCCGG
>JBBQGJ010000025.1:0-35121 GCA_038322925.1 Mycobacteriales bacterium | reverse complement strand
CCGGCAGAGCGCCTGCCGGCGACAGCGGGCGCAGGCCACGGTGGGCAGGTACCCGCTGCGCGGCACCTGCACGAGCACCGGCGCCCCCGCGTGGAGGGCGTCCCTGGCCGCGGCGAAGGCGGTGGGCGAGAGTCGGGCGTGCGCGGCGGCGGACGTCGCACCCGTCGAGTAGTCGTCACCGGCAGCCTCGATCCGCGGGGCCGCGGCACGAAGCCCCGCCCGGTCGGGGGTGATGGGGTGCGCCCAGCCAGAATCGAGCATCAACTGCGCCTCCGCAGTCCGGGCGAAACCAGCCACCAGCAGCGCACACGAATCGGAGGCCGAGCGCATCATCAGCACCTCGCGGGCGTGCGGGTACGGCGCCCGCGGCTCGGCCAGCAGGTCGTCGCCGTCGTCGAAAACGACCACCAGGCCGAGGTCGGCCACCGGCGCGAAAACCGCGGCCCTGGTTCCCGCGACGATGCGGACGTCACCGCGGCGGATCGCCAGGAACCTCCGGTAGCGCTCTGCCGGTCCCAGGTCGGCTGCCAGCGTCAGGTGCGGAAGGCCGTCGAGCGCGGTGGCCAGGGCGATGTCGAGGCGGTGCAGGTCACGGGCGTCCGGCACGATGATCAGCGCGCCACCGCCGGCGCGGGCCGCGTCCGCCGCAGTGTCCGCGAGCCTGGCCGGCCAGTCCTCACCGGGGAGTGCCTGCCACACGGCGCGCGCGGGCCGTCGGTCGCGGACCGCCGCCAGGAAAGCCGGGCCGGCGGGATAGCGGGCCCAGCCCTCTGTCGCGGCCGCCGCAGGTCGATGCGGCCGCGCCGCGGGCTCCGGCGGCGCCACCGGCTCCGCGGACTGTGGGTGCTCGCCGGGCGGGGCTGATGGATCGGCGACCGGCGCGACGGCTGACGGTTCAGCGAGCGAGGCTTCCGTTTTGGCGTGCCGCGGCGGAACGGCCAGTCGCAGCACGTCCGCCAGGGTGCCGGCGTAGCGGTCCGCCACGGCCCTGGCCAGGTCCGCGACCTCTGCCGTCAGCACCGGCTCGGGCGAGACGACCCGCTCCAGGTAACCGAGCCGCCCCTGGTGCTCGGACTCGGCGAGTCTGGCCAGCACATAACCGCCGACCAGCCGTCCGGCGAACCGGATCCGCACCCTGACCCCCGGCCGCGCGGCGGCACTGTCCTTCTCGTCCACCAGGTAGTCGAACGGCCGATCCAGGTGCGCCAGCGAGACCTCGACCGCCACCCTGGCCACCGGCAGCTGCACCGCCGGTTGCCGGGCGCCCGCCGCGGAACGGCGGGTGCCGCGGGTCGCCGGAGGCGCGGTCGTCATGGGTTCTGGATATCAGACGGCACCGTCAGTCTGGCCTACCCGAACACCACCGCGCCGAGCTTGGTCATCGGCCCATTCCGCAGCCTCCGACCCGCTGACCCATTTGCGCGGTTGAAATGGTGCGCTTGTGCCCCACCGGTCCCACAACCGTGATCTTCAGCCGCGCAGGCGACGTTGATCCGCGCCGAATGAGGGGACGCGGGGGGGCGGCCTGCGCGCGCCGCTCGCGGGGTGGGGGCGACGTGGGTGCGCCCATAGTCCACCGACGGGTCAGATGCCCAGGACGGACTTCAGGTCAGAGGCGCGGTCGGTGTTCTCCCAGGGCAGGTCGACGTCGGTGCGGCCGAAGTGGCCGTACGCGGCGGTCTGTGCGTAGATCGGGCGCTTCAGGTCGAGGTCACGGATGATCGCGGCCGGCCGCAGGTCGAAGACCTGCCGGATGGCATCGGCGATCTTGACCGGATCCACCTGCTCGGTGCCGAAGGTCTCCACGAAAAGCCCGACCGGGGAGGCCTTGCCGATCGCGTACGCCACCTGGACCTCGATGCGGTCCGCGAGCCCCGCCGCCACCGCGTTCTTGGCCACCCACCGCATCGCGTACGCGGCGGACCGGTCGACCTTCGACGGGTCCTTGCCGGAGAACGCGCCGCCGCCGTGCCTGGCCATCCCGCCGTAGGTGTCGACGATGATCTTGCGGCCGGTCAGCCCGGCGTCGCCCATCGGCCCACCGATGACGAACCGCCCCGTCGGGTTGACCAGCAGCCGGTACCCGCTGACGTCGATGTCGAGTGAGGCCAGCTCGGGCTCGACGACCTGCTCCTTCACGTCCACCGCCAGCAGTTGCTCCAGATGGATGTTCTCGGCGTGCTGGCTGGAGACCACCACGGTGTCCAGCCGGACCGGCCGGTCGCCGGCGTACTCGATGGTGACCTGCGTCTTGCCGTCCGGCCGCAGGTAGGGCACTGCGCCGGACTTGCGGACGGTGGCCAGTCCGCGGGCCAGCCGGTGGGCCAGCGCGATCGGCAGCGGCATCAGCTCGGGAGTGTCGGTGCAGGCGTACCCGAACATCAGCCCCTGGTCGCCGGCGCCCTGCTGAGAGAGGGCGTCATCGAGCTCCTCTGCGGAATGCGTTCGGGTCTCGTACGCCGTGTCCACACCCTGCGCGATGTCCGGCGACTGGGCGCCGATGGCCACGTTGACCCCGCAGGAGCCGCCGTCGAAGCCCTTGGCGGACGAGTCGTAGCCGATCCGCAGCACCGTCTCCCTGACCAGGGTCGGGATGTCGGCATAGGCACTGGTGGTGACCTCACCGGCCACGTGCACCTGGCCGGTGGTCACCATCGTCTCGACAGCGACCCGGCTGCTGGGGTCCTGACGCAGGAGTTCGTCCAGGATCGTGTCGCTGATCGCGTCACAGATCTTGTCCGGGTGGCCCTCGGTGACGGATTCGGAGGTGAACAGGCGAGACGTCACGAAAGAGCTCCTACGGTGCGGCGGGCTGACCCGCTGGATGGTTGGGGATCTGTCCCGGCGAGAAGGTCGGTGCATTCTCTCATTGCGAAACGCCGCTCCGGACGCATTGCGGTCATTCCGGCGGTCCGAGTCGTGCCGCGATGGCGTCGCAGACCGCTGCGGCGAGCACCGTCTTGGGTCCGATCGGGGCCTCCGCGACGACATCGGACCAGTCACCCGGCCGCTCACTCGCCGCCAAGATGACGCCAGCGTTGTCGGCGACCTCGAAGGCCCGTCCGTCGTCGACCCGATTGACCACCAGCAGGTCGCAGCCCTTGCGGGCGAGTTTCTCCCGGGCGTAGGCCAGCACGGAGGCCATGGGGTCGGCCGATCCGTCGCCGGTCTCCGCGGCGAACCCGACGACCACCCGGGCGCGGGCCGGACCCGCCGACGACAGCCTGGCCAGGATGTCGGGGTTCTTCACCAGCGTGAGTGGAGCGGGATCCTGGCCGCTGACCTTCTTGATCTTCATGGTGGCCGTGCTCGACGGCCGGAAATCGGCCACCGCCGCGGCCATCACCACGGCGTCGGCACCGGCCGACAGCTCCACCATCGCAGTCTCCAGCTCGCGCGCGTCGGTGACGGGCACGAGGGCCACACCGGGCGGCTCGAGCAGGGGGGCGTTGGCGGACACCAGCGTCACCTGCGCGCCGCGCGCGGCGGCGACCAGCGCCAGCGCGTACCCCTGACGGCCGGACGAGCGGTTACCCAGGTAGCGGACCGGGTCGAGCAGTTCGCGGGTGCCACCGGCGGAGATGACGACGCGCCGCCCGACAAGGTCCCGGCGCAGCGACTGCGGGTCGCGGTGCAGCAGGTCGGCCAGCGCGGCGATGTGCTCGGGCTCGGGCAGCCGCCCCGGCCCGCTGTCCGCGCCGGTGAGCCGGCCGACCGCGGGATCGACGACGGTCACTCCGCGCGAGCGCAGCGTTGCGGTATTGGCCACCGTCGCTGGGTGGGTCCACATCTCGGTGTGCATCGCCGGCGCCATCAGCACGGGGGCCCGGGTGACCAGCAGGGTCGCGGTCAGCAGGTCATCGGCCTGGCCGGTGGCGGCGCGGGCCATCAGGTCAGCGGTCGCCGGCGCGACGATGACGAGATCGGCCTGCTGTCCGGTGGCCACGTGGGTGACCGCGGGGACGTCGGTGAACACGTCACCGGAAACCGGATGTCCGGACAGCGCCTCCCAGGTGGCGACGCCGACGAACTTCAACGCACTGGCCGTAGGAACAACGGTGACATCGAAGCCGTCGGCGCGCATCCGGCGGACCAGTTCGCACGCCTTGTAGGCCGCGATCCCACCGCCGACGCCGACCACCACCAGGCCCCGGACGGCACCAGGGGCGGCGCCGGGCAACGCAACGTCGCCGGACGGGGCGGACAGCACTACGGCCGGGATCTCGTCACCGAGTGGGGTCACTCGCCTTCGGTGTGCTCGAGCAGCCCGGCGTTGATCTCGCGGAGCGCGATCGACAGCGGCTTCTCCTTGGGCAGCGGCTCGACCAGTGGCCCGACGTACTCCAGCAGACCCTCGCCCAGCTGGGCGTAGTAGTCGTTGATCTGGCGGGCGCGCTTGGCGGCGTAGATCGACAGGCCGTACTTCGAGCTGGTGCGGGTCAGCAACTCGTCGATCGGCGGGTAGGTGATGCCGGCCGCGGCGATCTGGGCTGCCGTCGGTGCGGCGCTATCGGCTGCAGTGCTCATCGGCACAGGACTCCTGGTTCGTCGGGGGCACATGCGGCTCGGTGCCGCGTACTGAGAGACTTCGCAAAGAATTCGAACGGGAAAGAATTGATCGAACCCGGCCGAAGACCATCCCCGTCGGCCCAACACTTCGATCGTCGCACTCAGCCCACGGGTGAACCTGGGCGCGACCCAGCCATCAACTGTACCAAGCCGGCAGCCGCGGCCTGAACATCGGTGTTGACGACGGTGTGATCGAACTCCCGTTCGGCATCCAGCTCCGCGCGGGCGGCCAGCAATCTGGCCGCCCGGGTCGCCTCGTCCTCGGTTCCCCGCCCCACCAGCCGGCGGGCCAATTCCTCGAAGGAAGGCGGCGCCAGGAAGATCAGCACCGCCTCCGGCCCGAGTCCCGGAGCGGCCCGCACCTGCCGGGCGCCCTGCACCTCGATCTCCAGCAGCACATCCTGACCTGCCGCCAGCCGCTGTTCCACCTCGGCCCGCGGAGTGCCGTAGTGGTTGCCGGCGAAGTGGGCGTGCTCCAGGAGTTGGCCGCGGGCAACGAGTTCGGCGAACTGGTGGTGGCTGACGAAGTGGTAGTTCACTCCGTCGACCTCGCCGGGCCGCCTAGCCCTGGTCGTCACCGACACCGAGTACCACAGACGGGGCATCAGCGACCGCACCCGGCTCAGCACGGTGCTCTTGCCGACACCGGACGGACCGGAGAGCACGAACAGCCGACCACGCGGCCCCGCGCCGGGCTGCCGGGATCCAGAGGAGTCGGACCCGGAGCCGGTGGCCGCCACGGCGGGCTAGTAGCCGAATTCGCTCAGCAGCGCCTGCCGCTGTCGCTCACCCAGCCCACGAACACGGCGGCTGGGCGCGATCTCGAACTGCTCCATCAGTGCGGCCGCGCGGACCTTGCCGACGCCAGGCAACGACTCCAGCAGCGCGGAAACCTTCAGCTTGGCAAGAGCTTCGTCGTTCTCGGCGTCGGCGAGAACCTGCTTCAGGGTGGTACCTCCCCGCTTGAGCCGCTCCTTGAGTTCGGCGCGGGACCGGCGGGCGGCCGCGGCCTTCTCCAGAGCCGCAGCGCGCTGCTCGTCGGTCAGTTGGGGCAGAGCCACGTCGGCCTCACTTCATTTTCGATGTTGATCGTGAACTGTCGTCAAGAGCCATCACCACGCGCGCTGTCGTCAGGGCTGACCAGCTCGGGCGCCGATCACCGCGGTGGTGAACGGTCCGCATGCGAACCTACCCACGCCCGCGCACGGCGGCAAACACCGCCCCCGGCGGCACTGATCGTCAGGCACGCATCCTTCCCACAAGTCCGGTGTCGTAATCACCGGAACGGAATTCCGGGTTGGCCAGCAGCTCGGCGTGGAAGGCCAGATTGGACTTCGGCCCGACGATGGTGAAGTCCGCGACCGCCCGCTCCGCCCGGGCCAGGGCCTGCGCCCGATCCGCCCCGTGCACGATCAACTTGGCCATCAGCGAGTCGTAGGACGGCGTCACCGTGGTCCCAGCGGCATAACCGGCGTCGACCCGGATCCCTTCACCGGTCGGTTCGTGCCACTGGGTGATCAAGCCCGGCCCTGGCAGGAAGCGCTTGGAGTCCTCGGCGTTGATCCGCAGTTCGATGGCGTGGCCGGTGTGCGTGAGTGAGTCCTCGTCGAAGCCGGGGTGCTCGCCCGCGGCGATCAGCAGCTGGGCGCGTACCAGGTCGATGCCGAGCACCGCCTCGGTGATCGGGTGCTCGACCTGCAGCCTGGTGTTCATCTCCAGGAAGAAGAACTCCGATGGTTTCAGCTTCCTGCCGTCAGCATCCTCGATCGCCGGGCTGACCAGGAACTCCACCGTCCCCGCGCCCTGGTAGTGCACGACCTCACCGGCCCTGCGCGCCGCGGCCAGCATCCTGGCCAGCAACGCCTCGTCCACGCCCGGCGACGGGGTCTCCTCGGCGACCTTCTGGTGGCGCCGCTGTACCGAGCATTCCCGCTCGTCCACGGCAAGCACGGTGCCGTCGGGCAGGCCGAGGATCTGCACCTCCACGTGCCGGACCCGCGGGAAGAACCGTTCGATGAACACCGAAGGATCGCCGAACAGCCGGCCGGCGAACGCGGTGACCTTCTCGTACTCCGCGGTCAACGCCTCAGCAGCGGTCACCACGGCCATGCCCATGCCGCCGCCACCGGCCGCGGCCTTGATCATCACCGGGTAGCCGATCTCCTTGGCGGCCAGCGCGGCATCCTCCGGGGTGCGCACCGGTTCCTCGGTGCCGGGTGCGACGGGAACCCCGACGCCCGCCACCAGGTTCCGGGCGGCCACCTTGTCCGCCATCGCGGTGATCGCCTCCGGTGACGGCCCCACCCAGATCAGCCCGGCGTCGACCACCTGCCGGGCGAAGGCGGGGTCCTCGGACAGGAAGCCGTAGCCGGGGTGCACGGCCTGCACGCCGGTGGCCAGCGCGGCCTGGATCACCGCCGGCCCGTTGCGGTAGGACTGCGCCGGATTCGCCGGCCCGATCAGCACGGCCTCGTCGGCCGCTGCCACGAACGGCAGACCGGCATCGGCCTCCGAGTACACGGCGATGGTGCGGATCCCCATTTCCGTGGCCGTGCGGATCACCCGGCCGGCGATCTCCCCCCGATTGGCCACCAACAGCGAGTCGAACATGGCACGTCCTTTCGCCGGGCGCCCGCGCAGGGTCGTTCGGGCAGATCGTTCGGGCAGCTCATGGTGACCGCCCCCGCCAAGGGTAGGGACACCCGGTCACTCGCCCGGGACACCGCTCCGGCCTGTCGGATCGCCGGGGGGCGTGTCGGACCGGGCTGACGGCGGTCCACCTGGGTCGGGCTGTTGGTGAGGACGCCTGCCAGAACCGCGACCGGCATGAGCCTGCCGCGGACCGACCCAGCCGCTCTCCGACTCTGCCTTCCACGTCGACCCGAGCTCTTCCTGGGCGAACTCCCAGCCTTCATGTCTCCGCCGGCCCACCATCGAGTGGCTCTTGCCGTACACGAAGTAGACCACCACCCCGATGGCCATCCAGACGACGAAGCGCACCCAGGTGATGGCCGTCAGGTTGATCATCAGCCACAGGCAGGCCAGCACCGACAGGATCGGGATGACCGGCATGAACGGCACCTTGAACGAGCGCTCCAGATCCGGCCGGGTCCTGCGCAACACGACGACCCCGATCGAAACGAGCACGAACGCGAACAGGGTGCCGACGTTCACCATCTCCTCGAGCACACCGATCTCGGAGAACCCGGCGATCACCGCAACGACGACGCCGACGCCGACGGTGATCCTGGCCGGCGTGCCGGTCTTCTCGTTGACGCGCGCCATCCCGCGCGGCAGCAGGCCGTCGCGGCTCATCGCGAAGATGATGCGGCTTTGACCGAGCATCAGCACCAGCACCACCGTGGTCAGTCCGGCAATCGCGCCGATCGCGATCACCTTCGCGGCCCAATCGACGCCGACGGCAGTGAACGCACTGGCCAGCGTCGCGGCGTCGCCGTCGTGGGTGCCGTCCGGGAGCACCGGGCCCAGCTGGCCGTACGGGACCATCGCGGTCAGCACCACGGTGACCAACACGTACAGCACAGTGACGATGACCAGCGAGCCGATGATGGCGCGCGGTAGGTCCTTCTTCGGGTTGCGGGTTTCCTCGGCGGCGGTGGCCACGATGTCGAACCCGATGAAAGCGAAGAACACCAGCGACGCCGCGGTCAGCACACCGAATACTCCGAAGCTGGACGGCGCGCCACCGAGCATCAGCTGCAGCAGCGGTTGCTCCAGGCCGCCGGACGTGCCCTCCGCCGCGGGCACGCTGGGCGGGATGAACGGCGAAAGGTTGGCCGAATTGAAGAAGAAGAAACCGACGACGATCACCAGCAGCACCACGCCGATCTTGACCGCGGTGATGATCATGTTGGCGCGCGAGGAGAGCTTGGTGCCTTCCGCCAGCAACCAGGTGATCAGACCGACGATGACCACGGCGCCCCAGTCGAAGTCGACGGGACCGAGCGAGACGGTGGTCGTCAATGCCCCGCCGAATTGGCTGAACAGGTCCCCCAGGTACAACGACCAGCCTTTGGCCACCACCGAGGCACCCAGCGCCAGTTCCAGCACCAGGTCCCAGCCGATGATCCAGGCGACGAATTCGCCGAGCGTCGCGTAGGAGAACGTGTACGCCGAGCCCGCCACCGGGACCGTGGAGGCGAACTCGGCATAGCACACGGCGGCCAGCCCGCAGGCGATCGCGGCAATCACGAACGCGATCGAGACGGACGGGCCCGCGGTGGTCGCGGCGACCCGCGCGGTGAGGGTGAAGATGCCGGCGCCGATCACCACGGCGACGCCGAAGATCGTCAGATCCCACGCCGACAGGCTGCGCTTGAGTTTGTGGCCGGGTTCGTCCGTGTCCTGGATGGATTGCTCCACCGATTTCGTGCGCCAGGCAGATGCCATGTCAGCTCCCATTCCGCCGTATCCAGACGCCGGGTCGATGCAGATGCGCGCCGAACAGGGCAAACCGACCGACGACGACAGCCTCAATGTGCCCGAAAGATCTATCGGCAAAACGCGGGAGCCGAGAGCGGCCGGCGACACGGCAGCTGCACGGTGTCGACTGTTCGGCGGTGTTTCCGCAGCGGTTCTCCGCAGCGGTTTTCCGCAGGGTTTCCGCTGGGTCGTCCGCAGCGGCCGTGCGCCGATCAGCCCGGCAGCCCGTCCGTCGCCCGGAAGACCGTGCCGTTGCCGGTGATCCACACCGGACCGTCGGTCGCCGCGAACCACACGGAATGGCCGCGGGGGACGATGATCTCAGCGCCCTTGCCGTCGGTGGCCACGATTTCGCCCTGGATGGTGAGCAGCACCTGCGGGCCGCCATGGGTCACCTCGCGCTGCTCGCCGCGCAACTCCAGCCGGGACAACCGGAATTCGGGCGTGGGCGTCGGGTAGACGACGTGCCGGTCGGCGACCGGATCGCCGCGCAGCACCGGCACGTCGCCGGGCGAGAAGTCGAGCACCTTCATCAACTCGGGAACATCCACGTGCTTGGGGGTCAGGCCGCCGCGCAGCACGTTGTCCGAGTTGGCCATGATCTCTATGCCGACGCCGTGCAGATAGGCATGCAGGTTGCCGGCCGGTAGGTACAGGGCATCCCCGGGCGCGAGCACGAACCGGTTCAGCAGCAGCGAAGCAAGTACCCCGGGATCGCCCGGGTAGCGCTCCCCCAGGGACAGTGCGGTGCGGTACTCCAGGTCGAACTCCGACGCGGTAAGGCTGCGAACCTTCTCCACGCACGCCGAGAGAACATCCGCCAGCAGCGGGCCCAGCTTGGCCGGCGGGATGGTGATCACCATGGAGAACAGCGCCCTGGTGCCGTACTCGTCGCGCTGCCCCGACAGCACCCCGAGGTAATGGTCCAGTTGCGGAACCCCGAGCGCGCTGAGCAGCCGCACGGTGGCCTCCGGTTCCCGGAACCCGCACAGCGCGTCGAACTCGGTGAGCGCGCAGATCAGCTCCGGTTTGTGCGAACTGTCCCGGTAGTTGCGGTTGGCCGAGGTCCGTGGGACGCCGGCCGTCTCCTCCGCGGCGAATCCCCTGGTGGCCTGTTCGACAGACGGATGGGCCTGCAGCGACAACGGCTCGTCGGCGGCCAGCACCTTGAGCAGGAACGGCAGCCGCGGCCCGAACTGCGAGTACGAGGGCTCACCCAGCATGCCGATGGGGTCCTGGGCGATGAGATCCGCCAGTGAGCGTTCGCCGCGCTCGTCGACCAGAGTCGAGGAATCGGCCGGGTGCGCACCGATCCACAACTCCGCCTGCGGGTGCGGCGACGGGCTGGGCGCCCCTAGGAGTTCCGCGATCGCGGTCCGGGAGCCCCAGGCGTACGGCCGAATCCGGTTATGCATCAGCTCCACGAACCGGGCTCACTCTCGGTCCAAGGGGACGGAACGACCGCGGGCGACACATGCTGCGCATTGCGCCCTGGCCGTCCCAGGCCGTCGGGCACGTCCGCCGGCGGGCGTGCCCTGGTGGCCAGGCCCGCGTAGACGGCGGTGAAATCGAGCCTGCTCATCAGCAGGACGGTGGACGCGAAACCCTCCACCTCGGCCTGCTCGGGGCCGTTCGGCGCGGCCGCACCAGGTTCGGGGAGTTCGTCGCGTCCGATCCGAAACGCCCTGGGGACGGCAGCGTCCAGTGCCGCGGAGAACCGGGAGGTCTCCGCGGTCGCCTTCGTCGATGGCCCCGACAGCAGCACCGGGCTGATCCGCTGGCCGGGTTCGTCGCCGTCGTCCTCGAAGGGGTCGTAGAACACCCCGGCCGCGGCGTCCGGCGGGGCCGTCCTGGCCAGTACCGCGGGTGACGCCGCAGCCTCGCCGGCGGTGAGCACGCAAGCGGCGACCCCGGCCAGTGCACCGAGCGATCGGCGGGCATATCCGGCCAGCGCATCCGCCACCGGGTCGGTGCCGATCAGCAGCGGGGTACCGGCGGTCAGGTGTTCGGCCAGCGGCAGCGCGGGGTTGACGAAGAACTCCGAACTCGGGTGACATGCCAGCGCCATCGCGTCCAGCAGTTCGGCGACGCCGTCGAAATCCGGCCGCGGGAACAGGCCGGCGGCCGCGGCCACGGACGTCAGCAGGGTCAGCCGGGCCGGTCCGGCCAGCGACTCGGTGACGGAGACCCTGGGCTCCAGCAGGTTGCCACCGGCAGCGTCGGCCACCGGGCCCTCCGCCGACGAACGGACGAAGACCGCGGCGCCGCGGCGGGCGGCGACCGCGGCGGCCCTTGACGCGATCATGTCGTCGATGCCGGCGGCGAGGACCACCACCACGTCCAGCGGGCCCACCCACGCGGGCAGGCTGGCCGCGCCGACCACCGGCGCCTGCGCCTGCTCGCCGATCAGCGCGATGAGCAGGGCCGCATCGACGGTCGCGCCGGCGCCCACCACGACGAAGGCGCGCGGCCGGTCCAGCGCGGTGAGCCCGGCCAGTTGTTCGGCGGCGGAGCGCACCTGCGCACCGGCCAGCGCGGCGGAGGGCAGCAGCGAGCCGGCATCGGCGGCGGTCAGGCTGGCCGGGTCGTGCAGGTCCGCCGGCGCATCACGGGAGGTCATCGGCCCGCGGCGGAGTCGAGGGACGGTCCGCCGGACGTCGCCTCGTCCAGCAACAGCACCGGAATGCCATCCCTGATCGGGAATACCCGTCCACATTCGGTGCAGGTCAGGCTGGGTGCGTTCGGATCGTCCGGGCCGCCGAGGCGCAGCGGTGCGTGATGCTCGGCCGGGCAGGCCAGCACCTCAAGCAGCACCGGGTCGAGACCCTGGGCATTGGCCGCGTTCGACTGGGGGATGGGTGACGGGATGGGTGACGGGATTGCGGAGGCCATGGCGAGCCTTTCGTGGGGTCTGAACCACTTCAGGAGCGGATGAGGGTGAGGATCTCGTCGCGCAGCGACGCCATGGCGTCCGGGTCAGGAGCCTCGACGTTCAGCCGGAGCAGGGGTTCGGTATTACTCGGTCGCACGTTGAACCAGCGCGCGCCCGGGATGCTGACCGTGATGCCGTCCAATTCGTCGATCTTCCCGTCGTGCCGCGCGGCCCAGCCGCGGATCTCCTCCAGCTTGCCGGGCACATCGGTCACCGTCGAGTTGATCTCCCCGGAATCGGAGTACCGGGAATACGCCGCGACCAGTTCGGACAGCGGCCCCGGCTGCTCACCGAGTGCGGCCAGCACGTGCAGCGCGGCCAGCATTCCGGTGTCGGCACGGAAGAAGTCGGCGAAGTAGTAGTGCGCCGAGTGCTCGCCGCCGAAAACCGCTCCCGTTGACGCCATCTCGGCCTTGATGAAGGAATGACCGACGCGGGTGCGGACCGGCACCCCGCCCAATTCGGTGACGATCTCCGGCACCGCGCGGGAGGAGATCAGGTTGTACAGGATGGTGGCGCCCGGGTGCCTGCGCAGCTCCCGGCTGGCGACCAGCGCGGTGATAGTGCTGGGCGAGACCGGTTCGCCCCGCTCGTCGATCACGAAACAGCGGTCCGCGTCACCGTCGAAGGCCAGCCCGATGTCGGCACCGGTGCGGACGACCTCGGCCTGCAGGTCCACCAGGTTGGCCGGATCCAGCGGGTTCGCCTCGTGGTTGGGGAACGAGCCGTCGAGTTCGAAGTACATCTCCTCGGTGCGCAGCGGCAGGCCTTCGAACACCCCGGGCACCGTGTACCCGGCCATGCCGTTGCCGGCATCGACGACCACGTGCAACGGCCGAATTCCGGACAGGTCGACCAGCGAGCGCAGGTAGGCCGCGTAGTCGGCCAGCAGTGCCCGTTCGGTGACCGTTCCGGAAAGGGGGGCGAGTTCGGGGGTGGCACCGTCGAGAATCGCCTGCGCGTGATCGCGCACCAGGGCCAGCCCGGTGTCAAGGCTGATCGGCACGGCCCCAGCCAGGCACATCTTGATGCCGTTGTACCGGGCGGGGTTGTGCGAGGCGGTGAACATGGCGCCCGGCAGCTGCAGCGAACCGGAGGCGAAGTACAACAGGTCCGTGGAGGCCAGCCCGGCCATCACCACGTCCAGTCCGGCGCCGGTGACGCCCTCGGCGAACGCCCCGGCGAGCTCGGGCGAGGACTCGCGCATGTCGTACGCGATCACCACGGCCGGCGATCGGTCGGCGACGAAGCCACCGAACGCGAACCCGATCGCGCGCGCGGCATCGGCGGTCAGCTGGCTGCCGACCAGTCCGCGGATGTCGTAGGCCTTGACGATGGCGTCGAGCCGGATCGGATGACTCCCGGTTGCCTCAACCGGGCCGACTGGCCCCGACCCGGACGCGATGACCGCATCACCCACCGTGGTGCTCCTGACTGTTCGGGCGGTCGGTGACCGTCTGGTTGTTGGCTCACTGTTGGCAGTGTTGGCAGTGTTGGCTCAGTTGGCTCAGTTGGCTCAGTTGGCTCAGTGTTGGCTGAGGCTGCTGGTGTGAAAGGCCCTGGATCAACCGCCAGCAGCGCCCCATGCGCAGACACTACCGGCGCCGGCACAGTGCAAGGATGGTCCCGATACCCCGCCGGGCGTGCGGCGGCTGATTGGTGGCAAACCGTTGCAGCCCCCCGGCAGGGGCTCGATCGGGACAGCCGAGGCGACGGGGTTCAGTCGTCGGGCTCGGCGTCAGGGCTCGGCGTCAGGGCTCCGGGGTCCGCAGCACCCGGAGATGTCCACGCCGACCGGTGCTGGCGGGCGCGGGCTCTGCTGCCCGATCAGCCCGGCCCGCCTCGCGAACCGCATTGGCCAGCGCCTCCAGGTCGTCCGACAGACTCGCCTGGTCAGCCAGTTCGCCGTCCGGACGCACCACTTCCCAGCCGCGCGGCGCCGTCAAGGTGACCGCGTGGGTGGCGCACAGGTCGTAGGAATGCGGCTCGGCCGCAGTGGCCAGCGGGCCGACAACGGCCGTCGAATCGCGGTAGGCGAAGGTCAACGTGGCGACGGCAGGATTCGTGCAACCGCTCCGTGAGCAACGCCGCAATCTGGCCACTGCGGCACGATAACGCGCGCCGACCGGCGTGGCGGCGGCGGCGCGCCGTCAAGCGGTGAGGCGTGCGGCAGGCGGCAGGCGGCAGGCGGCAGCCAGTCGCGATAGCCGGGCTTGTGCATCGACTCCTAGACTGGCCCGGTCATGGCTGGTCACGAGTCCGTTCCGTTCCGGCAGGCCCGACCGTCGGCTCCCGGCCGGTCTCCTCGGGTGCGCCCGGCCCTCCCCCGCCGACCCGTTGCGCTGCCCGTTCCGCCGGTGTCGGCGCGCCGCGACCGGCGGGGCCGGGGTCTGCGCACACCACTGCTGCCGGACAACCTCCCGGCGTCGCGTACTCGGGCCGAACAGTTCGACCAGGCGGTGCTGGAGGCGGTCGCGGACCTCGAGCTCCAGTGGCCGGGGCGGTTGGACGCGCTGGAGTTCGCGGTCGACGAGGTGCCGATCGTGCCGGCCGATGGCCCCGAACTGCCCGCCCCCGAGGTGGTGCTGGACGGCGGAGTGCCGCTGTCCCGGTTCATGCCGCCGGGTATCGACGGCAGGGGCAGGCAGACGAAAGCGCGGGTGGTGGTCTACCGGCGGCCGCTGGAGGCACGGACGACCGATTCCGGGGATCTCACCGACCTGGTGGCAGAGGTGCTGGGTGAGCAACTCAGCGCTGTGCTGGGCGACCCGGGGACGGACGGTGTAGAGCCGTAGCGCCCTGCCCGGGGTGGGTCGCGCCGGGGTCGGCCGGGGTCCTCCGGGCTGGGTCGGCGTTCGGGGAGGGTCGGTCGGCTGTCGGGTCGGCCGGCCAGGGTTCCGGTCAGCTGACGGTGCGCAGCGCGGACGGATCGTCCAGCCGGACGATGTCCTTGCCCAGCGGTGCGAGGGACACCGGGATCAACTTGAAGTTCGCCAGGGCCAGCGGGATCCCGATGATCGTGATGAACAGCGCGATGCCGGTGACGAAATGTGCGATGGCGAGCCACAATCCGGCGAAGATGAACCAGATCACGTTGCCGATGAAGGACGGTGCCCCGGACATCGGCTTGCTGACCACGGTGCGACCGAACGGCCACAGCGCGAAGCCCGCGATCCGGAACGAGGCGATGCCGAACGGGATCGTGATGATCAGGATGCAACAGACGATGCCGGCCAGCACGTAACCGATGGCCATCCAGAATCCGCACAGCACGACCCAGATGATGTTGAGCAAGAACCGCATGCCTGAAGACGGTAGCGGCCGGCCGTACACCGAGTGGGTGATCGTGGCGGGGTTCACCCGGCCGTGGGCCGGCGATCGCTCGCGGCCGCGGACGCGACCGTCACCGACCCGCTCGCCGGCCCGGACCACGGCCCTGTCAGAGGAAAGGTGGTGTGAGTTGTGCACAGGTTATGCACAGCGCAACAGTCACGGCGACAACGGTTTTCCCCCGTTGTCCACATACTGAGATCCCGCTGGAAATACCCGAAAGGGACGAATTGCGACGAGTTCTCCCGATTCCGGGGCGATGGGGTGACGACAACGGTGTCGGTGCGTGGTCGAGCCGAACCGGTCGAGCGCCGCGCATCACCGGTTGCTGGATTGACGGGCCGCGGGTCGGGCGGTCAGGCTGAGGGTGATGATTGCCGATCCAGAACGCCAGACAATTGAACATGTCGCACAACGACTTTCGCGGCACTTTCCCGCGGTCGACCCCGACGACGTCAGGCGGGTGGTCCGGGACACGTACCACCGGTTCGATGACCATCCGACCCGGGAATTCGTGCCCATCCTGGTGGAGGAAGCCGCCCGCGACCGGCTCACCGTGATGCCCGGCCGTCCGCGGGCCCGCCCGCAGGCCCATTCAACGGCCGGGCAGCCCTGATCGCGGCCGCACGCGGGGACGGCTGGGAATCCGCTCGGGGACCGGCAACCCGGAGGCCATGACGGATTGACCGCCGGAACGGTCAGCCGGCCGCGCGCTTGAGGCGACGTCGCTCGCGTTCGCTCAGCCCACCCCAGATACCGAAGCGCTCGTCGTGCGCGAGCGCGTAGGACAGGCACTCGGAGCGGACCTCGCAGCCGGTGCAAATCTTCTTGGCCTCCCGCGTCGAGCCGCCCTTCTCGGGGAAGAACGCCTCGGGGTCGGTCTGCGCGCAGAGCGCGCGCTCGTGCCACTCCGGTTCGGCGCTGGTGCTGCGCTGTATCGGCACGACCTGCATGGAGGTCTGACCCAAGCTCGTCATGGACCTGTCCTTTCCGATGGAGCCAACCCACGCCCCTGATGCCGTGATCTGGCTGCCGGTGTCGCCGATGTGTTGCTGGCTTGGAACCCTCCGGCTGTGGCCGGTGACGGGCTGAACGAGAACGTCTCGGCGAATGACACCGATGTGATTACACAGGTGTGTCCCGTGTCTCGTCAAGCTCTCGGGGGTGCTATATGCCTGATGACGGCAGGTTGACTCGATCGAGGCCTCAGGCGGCCTGCTTTCGTCACCACCGGTCACACTGAAGGCGTGGCGAACCGAACGGGCGGCAACTGGATCTTCCCAACGGTAGTGGCGGCAACTGCCGGTGCCGGGATCGCCATCCAGCTCGGCGCGAGCCCCGTCGGGGTGTGGGTGTTCCTGCTGGTGCTGGGTGGCTGGGTCATCACCCTGTGCCTGCACGAATTCGCGCACGCCCTTGTCGCGTTGGCCGGTGGGGACACCTCGGTGCGGGCCCGTGGGTATCTGACGCTGAACCCGGCCCGGTACACCGACGTCGCCTACAGCGTCGTCATCCCGATCGTGCTGCTGGCGGTCGGCGGGATACCGCTGCCCGGCGGCGCGGTGCTGGTGGAACCGGGACGGCTGCGCCACCGCTGGTACGCCAGCCTGGTGTCCGCGGCCGGGCCCGCGACCAACCTCATCGCCGGATTCGTGCTGGCGATCGTCGCAGCGCCGCTACTGTCCACCCTGGGCGCCGCGCTGTCCTACCTTGCCCTGCTGCAGTTCGTAGCGGCCGTGCTGAACCTGCTGCCGGTGCCGGGCTTCGACGGACTCGGCATCCTGGAGCCCTACCTGCCGCAGCGGTTGAAAGAGGCGATCCGGCCGCTGCGGCCATGGCTGCCGCTGGGTGTCTTCGCCATCCTCTTCTCGGTGCCGGGCGCGAGCAATTGGATCTTCAGCGCCGGGACCCAGCTGTTCGATCTGGCGGGCGGCAATCGGGCGCTGGCCGGGATCGGTTCTGGGTTGTTCCGGTTCTGGGCCTGAGGCCCGTGGAGTTGGGACGTCAACGGCGCGCCGTGCCTTCGCCCCGCCGCCACCTGGGATGCGGGCCACCGACCGGTCGTCTGGAAGGATCTTCAGACGTGAAGATCGCCGTCCTTGCCGGTGGTGTCGGTGGCGCCAAGTTCCTGCTCGGGGTGAAGGCCTACCTCGGCTGGTCACCGTTCGGGCCGCCCTCGCCGTCACCGGACGCCGACTCCGGTGACCAGGCGGCCCACCGGATCACGGCCATCGTCAACACCGCGGACGACATCCGGTTGCACAACCTGCAGATCTGCCCGGATCTCGATTCCTGCATGTACACCCTCTCCGGCGCAGCCGATCTGCAGCGCGGCTGGGGCCGGGCCGGCGAAACCTGGACCGCGTCGGCCGAACTCGCCGCCTACGGTGCGGAGGCGCCCTGGTTCTCCTTGGGCGACAAGGACATCGCCACCCACCTGGTGCGGACCCGGATGCTGGACGCCGGATATCCGCTGTCGACCGTCACGCAAGCCCTGTGCGAACGTTGGCAACCCGGCGTGATGTTGCTGCCGATGACCGACGAGCGGGTGGAGACCCACGTGGTGGTGCCCGACCCGGAGCCCTCGGTCGCCGCAGCGCAGGAGGCTGCGAAGGCCGGCGGGCCACCGCTGACCGCGCTGCATTTCCAGGAATGGTGGATCCGTTACCGGGCGGCGCTGCCGGCGCTGTCCATCACGCCGATCGGCGCCGCCGACGCGAAACCGGGCCCAGGCGTCGTCGAGGCCATCGGTGACGCCGACCTGGTGCTCGTGGCCCCCTCCAACCCGGTGGTGTCCATCGGCACCATCCTGGCCATCCCGGGCATCGCCGACGCCCTGCGAGCCACCCCCGCGCCGGTCGTCGGGGTGTCCCCGGTGATCGGCGGCGCCCCGGTGCGTGGACATGCCGACGCATGCCTGGCCGCGATCGGGGTGAAGTGCTCGGCGCAGGGCGTCGGTCGGCACTACGGATCCCGGCGCAGTGTCGGGAACAGTGTCGGGGGTGGCGGCGGCATTCTGGACGCCTTTCTCGTCGCGGAGGAGGACACCGCGGACGTGCCTGGGGTCATCGTCGTCTCCCGCCCGCTGCTGATGTCCGACCCGGACGCCACCGCGGACATGGTCGCGGCGTGCGCGGAGGTGGCCGGTGTCCGGATCTGACCCGGTGTACGGATCTGACGGGGCGCCGATTTCGGGGCCGACCGGGCAGTCGGGTGCGGAGCCCGAGGGGGTGCGCATCCTGCCAGTCGCCGGGTTGCCCGAGTTCCGCCCCGGTGACGACCTCGCCGCCGCGATCGCCGCGGCCGCGCCGTGGATCACCGACGGCGACGTACTGCTGGTGACCTCCAAGGTGGTGTCGAAGACGGAGGGCCGGCTGGTGCCATCCCCGACCGATCCGGACGAACGAGAAGCGCTGCGCCGCAAGCTGATCGACGAGGAGACGGTGCGGCTGGTGGCCCAGGTGGGCCGGACCAGGATCGTCGAGAACCGGCTCGGAATCGTCGCGGCCGCGGCCGGGGTCGATGCGTCGAATGTGCACGCCGACGAGATCGCCGTGCTGCCCGCGGATCCGGATGCCTCGGCGGCCCGGCTGCGCGCGGAGTTCGCCCGCCGCGGGCGGGATGTCGGGGTGATCGTCACCGACACCCAGGGCAGGGCCTGGCGCAACGGCGTCACCGATGTGGCCGTCGGCGCGGCCGGGGTGGTGGTGCTCGCCGACCACCGCGGGAACGTCGATGCCTTCGGCAACCAGTTGGTGGTCACCCAGGTCGCGGTCGGCGACGAGCTGGCCGCCGCGGGCGACCTGGTGAAGGGGAAGCTCGACGCGGTGCCGGTCGCCGTGGCGCGCGGCCTGGTTGCGCTCGTCGAGCGGTCCCCCGCCCCACCCCCCTCGGCACCACCCCCCTCCCCAGCCCCACCCCCCTCGGCGCGGATCAACATCCCCAGCGCGCATGAACGTTTGGGTTATGGGACTGGTGTGACGCAGGTCGCCGATTTCAGCCGCGCCGACGATGTTGATCCGCGCCGAGGGGGGGCGGCGCAGGACGCGAAGGTGCTGATCCGGCCGCGCGAGGAGGACCTGTTCCGGCTCGGGACGGACCTGTCGATCGCGCAGGGGCGACGGGAGGCGGTGCTGCTGCGGCGGACGGTCCGGGAGTTCACCGGTGACCCTGTGGACCCGGCGGTGCTGACCCGCTGCGTCGACATCGCGCGCACCGCGCCCGCGCCGCACCACACCGATCCGATCCGGTTCGTCTGGGTGCGGGAGCACCGAAGCGCGCTGCTCGAGGCGATGCAGGCGGAATGGGAGGCCGACCTGGCTTCCGACGGCTGGTCGGCCGACCGGATCGCGAAGCGGACCGCCCGCGGCCAGGTGCTGCGGGGGGCGACCGAGATCGTCATTCCCTTCATCACCGGTGACGGCCGGCATCACTATCCGGACGAACGCCGGCGGCGGGCAGAGCACACCATGTTCACCGTGGCCGGCGGGGCCGCGGTGCAGGCCCTGCTGGTCGCGCTGGCCGCGGAGGGGCTGGGCTCGGCGTGGATCTCCTCGACGATCTTCTGCCCGGCGGTCGTCCGTTCGGTGCTCGACCTGCCCGCCGACTGGGCACCACTCGGCGCGGTCGGAATCGGCCATCCCACAACGGCTCCCACTCCCCGGCCGCCGGCTGCCGGGGGATTGGTCCTGCGGTGACCTCGCTGCACGCGGACGTGTCATCGGTGCTGCGCCGCTGGGAAGGGTTCGATCACGGGCAGAATTCACTGCGCGAGGCATTCCTTGGCTTTCTCGCGGCCCGCCCGGACGCCACCGCCCGCTCGTGCGAACCCGGCCACATCACAGCCAGCGCGGTGGTGCTGTCGGCGGACCTCAGTCACGTGCTGCTCACCCTGCATCCGCGGGTCGGTCGATGGGTACAGCTGGGCGGCCATTGCGAATCGGGCGATGCGACCATTGCGGCCGCCGCGTTGCGAGAGGCCACCGAGGAATCAGGGATCGACGCGCTGGTGATCGGCGCGGCACCGGTGCATCTTGACGTGCACCCCATCACCTGCTCGCTGGGCGTGCCGACCAGGCATTTCGACATCCGATTCTGCGCCGTTGCCCCGCCCGGCTGCGATCCCCTGAGGTCATCGGAGTCCGTCGATCTTCGCTTCTGGCCCGTCGGTGAGCTACCGGCGGACACCGACCAGGGAGTCATGGAGGCCGTGCAGCGGGCGCTGCTGGCGCCGGCACGGTGAGAACCGGTCGGGAACCGCGCGAGTTCCGCAGATCCCCACAGACAGCGCCGGCGTCGCTGCTGGGTCGCGGCGCCGGCAAGAACGAGCGGGTCAGGCCGGCAGCCGGCCCGCCGCACCTGCGACCTTGCGCAGCTTGGCCATCCTGACCCGCATCCGCACCACCATGACCAGCATGGACATCCCCAGGGCGATTGTCTTCTTCGGGTCGCCGGTCACTGACGACATGCCCACCCTCGGGTGGTAGTTGACCGGAATCTGAACCAACGTGCAACGACGAATGATCGCGAGCAACAACATCTCCAGCCCAAACGCCGATCCCTCGGTCTGTGCGGTGTGCAGGATGTCCGATGCGCGTTCTCTGGAGACTACGCGGAACGTGCAGCCGACATCGCTGAGATACGCGGTATTGAAGAGCACCTCGACGAGCTTCGCAACAAACCAATTCCCCCATTGCAGAAAGGCACCCATATTTGCGCCGTCCCAGATGAAATTGGAGACGGTACGCGACCCGACCACGAAGTCGCATTCCTCCGTGAACGCGAGGAGCTTGAGCAGGTCCCTCGGATTGAACGTCCCGTCCGGTTCACACACGCACACGAGATCAGTGTCGACCTCGCGGAGACCGCGCTGGATCGCCGCGCCGTAACCCTGCCTGGCCTCGAAAACCTCACGGGCAGAGGTGGTTGCAACCTCCTGGGAGGTACCCTCGGCCGCGTTGTTGTTGACCACCACAATATCGTCGACAATGCCTAGAGCCTGGAATCCGCGTACCGTCGCGGCGACACTGTACTTTTCGTTGTACGTGGGCAGAACCACGGACAGCGTCTTGCCATGCCACATATATTCCTGTCCAATCTCGACTGCTGCACTTTCGGCCCCGTTACTCGGGATCGGCTGGCGACCTGGGCGTTGCGACCAGCAGCATCTGGCCGGCCATGGGCTTGATGGGTGACCGCAGGTACCACGGCACCAGGAATGTCAGGCCGGAGGCCTTGCTCTTGAGGGTCAGCGGAAGAAAGCGCGGCATGACGATTTCGATGGTCCAGCCCAGCGACGTCAGATAGTCCGCCAGTGACCTGTCGGTGTAGATCGCGACGTGGGTGTAGTCGTCGAAATACCCTCCGGGATTCAGCCTGAAATTCGGCTGCATGATGATCAAGCGACCGCCCGGGGACAACACCCGGGCCGCCCCGGCCAACAGGCTCTCGGTCAGCTCGCGCGGCAGATGCTCCAGCAGGTTGGAGGCGAAAACCACATCGAACTCTCCGGCGGCAAAACGGGAGAGATCCGTACAGTCACCGACCACCGCTTCGACATGCCCCACCGCGGCCTTGCTCACCGTCGAGTCGAGGTCCATCGCCACCACTCGCTTGGCTTGGACATGGTTGGCAAAGTCACACCGACCGGCACCCAGCTCCAGGACGGCGGCGTTCGGCGAGATGAATCTCTTGAGATAGGCGCAGATGTGCACCCAGGTCTTGGCCCGCTTCGGAGTGGGAGCCAAACGGGTCTCGAAGTAGCCTGTACGGAAGGTGCCGACCAGTGGGGGTGCCGGTTCTGCCGCTGGGTCTGACACCTTCCTGGTTCCTTTCCACGGCCTGCGTCGAACAGGGACCCAATCCGGTCGAACGGCCGCCGTACGCGCGGGCCGAGAGCAGTGCGATGGTAGCAACACCACCGCCGGTTCTGACCTGGTCCGCGGCCCAACGCGCCGACGCCCCACCGTGACGCGGTGACGCCGTGACGCCGTCACGCCGTGACGCGGTGACGCGGTGACGGCACTGCAGGACGACACCGGGCAGGTGGCCGACCCGTCGGGGTCCGGGCGTTACCCTGACGCCGCCGGGTCCATACCTGCGGAAGGATGTCACCCATGTCGGCGATCGCCGAGCCCGAGAGCGCGGATTCCTCGGACCGCGCCGAATCCGCGAC
Organism: Mycobacteriales bacterium; assembly: GCA_038322925.1. GTDB lineage: Bacteria > Actinomycetota > Actinomycetes > Mycobacteriales > Nakamurellaceae > Nakamurella. The sequence goes on along the minus strand of JBBQGJ010000025.1, from coordinate 12,673 downwards.
TGCAGTCCAGGGTGAAGCCACGACGGCCGACATCCCGGACCGCGGTTCCGGATGGATCCTGTTGCTCGCGGCGCTCCCCGCCGTCGTGATCGGCATGGCGATCAGGGCGTGGCTGCCTCGTACCCCGCTGCTCTTCATCAACGCGGACGAGGCGGTCACGGGCCTGCAAGCGTTCGGGGTACTTCACGGGAGGTTCAGCCTGGTTGTCGGCGGCAACCAGTACGGCTCGACCACCGAGGCCTACCTGCTGGCGCCGATCCTGGCTGTGTGGACGGGAGTATGGCCGCTCAGGATCATGTGTGTGCTGCTGTCCGCGGTTGCGGCCTTGGCGCTCTTCCTGCTCGCCCGTCCGTCCTTCGGCCGGGCGATTGCAGTCGTACTGGCGCTGATCGGCTGGACCATGTCCGGTGCCGTCGTGATCATGTGGACGCGACCCTACATGGGGTACACCAGCGGTTTCATCGCCCAGGTGGCGGCCCTCGCCCTTGCCTGCCGAGCGATGCGCACCGACCGGAAGCTCGGCAGAACCGCTCTCGGCGCCGGGTTCGCCACCGGCTTCGCACTGTGGAGCCACCCGATCTTCGGTGCGGTCGCGATGATCGCGGTCGCCACGACGTCGATCTATCGTTTTCGATACCTGCGGAGTTGGTGGCTCCCCCTGGCTGCGGGCGGAATTCTCGGAGTCTCTCCGTGGCTGGTGTTCCTCGTCGGGAGTGGCTGGCCGCAGACACCTGGCGCGCTGTCCGACGCCACCTACTTCGAACGAATCGAGAATTTCTTCACCGAACTGCTGCCTCGCGCATTCGGCGTGCGGGCGCTCGACAGCGTGTGGCTAGGGAGTCCGCTGCTTGCCGGCGGCCTCGCAGCGGCGCTGATCGTCGGCTCGCTCGGCGGCTTGGTCCTGCTGGTGGTCCGCAAGGGACTGCCCGCGATTCCGGTCCTGACGACCGGCCTGTTGATTTTTCCGGTTCTCGCGATCTTCCCGCCGCTGAGCGACTACGCCGATGCCCGCTATTCACTGCCGTTTCTGCCGCAACTGCTGATGGGCCTTGGTGCCTGGCTGCTGTTGCTACCCGCCCGAGCCAGGACCTCGCCGTGGCTGGTCGCGGTCCTGCCCACTGTCTGGGCGCTCGCGTTCGCGCTTCCGCAGTTGCACCAGTCGGTCGGCTGGACCGTCTCGGACCCGGACGCGCCCCCGAGCAGCGTCGTCCGGGAACTGGACAGCCGGGGCATTCGGTATCTGGGTGGCAATTATTGGGGCGTCTACGTGGTGGACTACTTGGCGGACGGACGCTTGATCGTCAAGCCCGATATCGGTGTGCGACTGACCGAGGACGCGGAAGAATTCGCTCAGGCAGATCCTGCCGCCATCGCGTACCTCTACGGCGCGGGAGAGCCGCCGAACCTCAGTCTTCCGACGGACCGTTACGATCGCTTGACCATCGACGGCTATGACCTGTACCTACCTCGCAAAGAAGCGGGCTGAGGCCGTTTCGTCGGCTCACTACCGGCCGAGTGGTGATGCCAACAGATTGGCGAACCGTTCCACCACAGTTCGGGCCTCGTACAACTCGCGGGTCGTCCGAGACCCGGCCTCGCGGTCGAGGTTGCCGTCCCGAAGGTGCGCGATCGCGTCGGTGATGGCCGCGGCGTCGCGCGGTGGAACGATCGCGCCGAAACCGGTCCTTTGTACTGGAATCCGTACCCCGGGCAGATCAGAGGTCAGCGAAGGAACGCCGGCCATCATCGCCTCGACCTGGACGAGCCCGAAGGCCTCCAATGCCGTGACCGAGGGCAGCGCGAAGATGTCGATCGAGGCATAGAAGTCGGCCAGCGAATCCTCGGGCAGGAACCCCAGCAAGCTGATCCGCGTGTCGTCACCGATTTCCGCGCGCACCTGGTCGACGACGCTTCCACCCGCGACCCTGGTGTAGTCACCGCCGATCAGCAACCGCGCCTGCGGGTCATCCAGCCCGCGGAAACCCTTGACCAGGTACTCCAGCCCCTTCTCCTCGACGATGCGGCCGAGAAACCCGACGTGTGTGCCCGACGACGACCGGAAACTGGGTGATCCATTCCCGCGCACGACGGCCGGGGGTGGTATCACGACCTCACGGTCGCGCAGTGCTGCCGACACCCTGCTGTGCCGGGCGTAGTCGTCGGTGGTCACCACTACCGCGGCTGACCGGCGACACGCGAGCCGGTGCGAGGCATCGAGGGCTCTCTCCTGAAGCCGATTCAGCACGCCAGGTGGGAGGGTGACATCGCAGTGGTACAGCGTGACGATCGGGGTATGCCGAACGGCGGCCGCGATCAGCCCCGCCTCGAGCATCGGCGCGTGCAGCAACAACATCCGCGCCCGCCCGGCCATCCGGACCACGGTCGGCACGAAGGTCGGGCTGACGATGCCCTTGCCGAATCGTGCGACCACCCCCGTGCGCACGACCTGAACGCCGGCCAGCCGCTCCCGCCGAGGGAGCCCGGATTCATGCCGGCCAGCGACCACAGCAACCTTCAGCCCCGAGGCCGCCAGTCCCTCGGCGATCACCCTGGCGGCCTCGGTCACCCCCGACACGTATGGCGCGTAGTAATTCAGAGCCACCACGAGGTCGTAGTCCGGCTCAGCCGCCATCTGTCACTCCCAACAATTGGATCTGAACCGGATCCGGTGGCGTTCCGGGTGCGGGCTCGATCGTCAACGTCTCGTCGCTGCTATCAGTGACCGTCACGGGGATCTCGCGACCGGTGGGCGCCAACTCGGCCGGAAAGGTCCGTCCATCCGCGCCGACCAACTGCGCATTCACCGGCGCGGTGGCCAGCGGCGCCGCCAACGAGATGCGCAGATCCACCGGTGCGCCGGAGGAACGGATCACCAGCAGTTCGCTGCCGAACCCCCCGAGGAAGACCCCTCCGGGTTGGGCGAAGGGCAGCCAGGTGGACAGGTCGTACGGTGCGACGACGGTGACCGAGCCGGCGGCGGTGTCCAGGAGTCGGAACTTCCCGTTGGATCGGATGACCGCGGACGGATCCGCGTCGACCTGGGCCCCGGCGCCCACCAACAGATAGCGGTCGGCGTCGCCGGCCCAGTAGCGGCCCACTCGGAGGTAGGACGTGTTCAGCATGGGATAGGAGACGTCCTCGTCCTCGCGCAGCGAGAAGTTGATCCACAACTGCTGGAAGAAGTCCGGCACGACAACGGTGACATCCCTGCCTTCCGGACCGCCTAATTCGGTCACCCAGGCCGCCGCTTCGTCGTAGTCGGCGTCCACGTGCCGGGTCTGGATCACCACACGGTTCACTTGCGCATTCACGGTGCGCAGGTTGACCCCCACCCACAACAGCAGGACGGGGATGAGAAGCCACGACACCACCCGCCCCCACCGCTTGCTGCGCTCATGACGGCGCAGCACGGCGATCAGCCCGTCCCAGCCGGCGGCGCAGGCCAGCAGCAGCAGCGGGATGAGCAGGATCACGGCCCGCATCTGCGTGTAGCCCCGGCCCTGGACCGTCAACCAGGCTGTATACCCGACACCAACGACCAACAGCCCGATCCAAACCCCACGGTTCCGACCCACCAGCGCCGCCAGCAGACAGCCGGCGCCGAGGATCAGTCCGAGCAGCATCGTCGACCTGCTCGGTCCTGTCGGCCCGTCGATGGTTGCCACGCCAAGAGCCCTGCTCGCGGTGGCCCAGGCGCCGTCCGCTGCGAACGGTGACGGCACTGCGTCGAACCCACTCGCCGGCGCAGTGAGAATGGAACGGACGCCCCGCAACCAGACCGTCGGCGCGATCGCCAGGGAAACAATGAAGATCTGCAGGGCCCGTAGCACGATGGTGCGGTAACGAGGCGAACGATGAAGCAGTACCCCGCCGATGACGGCCGGCGCGACGAAGGCCGAATACTCGGTGTAGACAGCGATCAGGCCGGCCAGCGCGAGTGCGGCCGGCCATCGCGGGCTACGCCCCTGCGCGGCGCCGACCACAGCGCCCACCGTCCCGACAGCCAGCGCGACGCCGAGCAAGGAATCCGCATTCTGGCTGTACACCTGGTTGATCAGCACCGCCGAGGTCACGGACGCCACGGCAAGTCCCAGACAGGTCGACAACCGGATCCGCAGCAGACGCCCCGCCACGACCACCGCGCCGGCCAGCAACAGCACCCACAGCGCCAGCATCGGCATCGTGGTGTTGATCTCGTCCGTGCCGAACAGGCGGGTGATGCCCGACTGCACCATGGGTTGACCGATGCGGAGCGACAGATCGGCCGACGCGGCGGCAGGTCCGAAGGCAGGAACCAACGCGCCCACTCCAGGTGCCGCGCCCACCACCGGCGCGGGCAACAGCAAGTGATCGGCAAGCCAGGCGCTCTCCGCGGCGTAGTAGAAGGCGTCGTGACTTTGATTCACGGAAATCACACGTCCGTCGCCGACCAGGAAATTGGGAATCAGCGCCAGCGCGGCACCACCCGCCCCGATCAGCCAGGCCATCCCGGCAATGGCGAGCGAATTTCGGCGATACACCCAGAAGCGCCGTTTGCGGAAGGCGGCGACCGTCACGCAGCCGGCCGCGACGGCAGACACTCCCAGCATCCCCCAGCCGGTGGTGACGAACCAGGATGTTGCAGACAGCACGATCGCGACGGTGCACGCACCCAGTAGTGGCGCAGCCGGCAACCAGGCGTTGCGAAACCCGCCGCGCAGCGGTGCCAGCACGGCCAGCCCGACGACGGTGAGTACCAGCCAGCCGCCGAGGACCGTCACGATGAGAGTGATCACGTCCGCCGCCCTCGCATGGTCGTCCTGACCAATGCCACCACCAGCACGCTGCCCGCCAGCAGCGCGCCGGCGATCAACGGGAGCGTGGCCTTGCCCAGCAACGACGACGCCACCGCGACGACGACACCACCTGTCACCAGCCCCGCCACCCAGGCGCTGACGATCACCGTGTGCCGTCCGACCGCGATGCTGGAATCGCTCGCGACCGAGGCTACGAGGTAGATGCCGACACCGAGCGCCACCAGCAGTGTGGTGATGCGATCGACGACGAAGTCCGGGCCGAACATCACCGTGGTCACCCACGGCCCGAAGGACGCTGCGCCAACCACCAGGAGAACCGCCAAGCCGCCGGACAGCAACCCGAGCAGGGCAAGCAGCCGGCGTACTCCGACCCGGTCACCCCGGTGCCATCGGCCGGCGAGCCGAGTCAGGTAGACCGTCTGGAGGGACTGGAAAACCAACACCGGAAGCCTGGCGATCGTCATGACGGCCAGGAGTTGTCCGGCCACAGCTGCCTGGGCCGGCGCCGCCACCAGCTTGGCGACCAACGTGCCGCTGTTGAGCAGGGTTTGCATCGAGCTCGCGGCGACCACCAAGCGCGCGGTGTCACGCCCGAGCCGTTCCACCCGCTCGCCACCAACGCCGGACCCGGATCGAGCGACCAGGACGAGCCCGGTCAGTCCCGCCACCAGCGCCGACCCGCTGACCCCCAGGGCATACGGCGCGACGGACGTCACGCCGCTCGCCCACAGCGCCACTGCCGTCACTGCACGAACGACCGACTCGACCATCACGACGACCGCGTAGGCCCGGAATTGCCGCTGTGCGGCCAGCAATCCCCGGGAGGGGAACAGCAGAGCGTCAGCGAGGCAGGCGATAGCGAACGCGACCAGCAGGCCCCATTGATCGTGCACCGCCGTGCCGACCCAACGCCAGGCCAGCCACCCGCCGGCGGCGATGCTCACCGCCGAGAGCAGTGCGACCCGTGACGAACCCCGCCAGAGCGGGCCGAGGCCGCCGCCGGCGGCGGCGATGCCTGCTCCACGGCGGGTCGTCTCCTGTTCCACCGGGAGGAACAATCCAAGACCGAAGATCACGGAGACCGCCCAGAATACACCGAAATCGCTGTAGGAAACCGAACCGATCGCGCGCGCGGTGAACACCAGCAGCACGTAGGTGCCGATGCCGGTGACGGCGGTGCCGGCCAGCACCCACCAGCTCGACTGGTGCCGCCGGGAGGTGCCGGCGCCGGACGACAACGGATCCGGTGAACCGCGAAGGCCGTCGGAGGCCATCACATCAGCACCGCGCTGGCACCGAACAGCAGGAGCCAGACCACCCCGAGAGCCTGCAGCAGTCGATCTCCGGCGACAATCGCTTCCGGCTCGCCCGCCACCCCCCGGTCGATGTCCACGGCGTAACGGAGCAGGGCCAGCACGAAGGGAACAATCGAGAGCTGGGCGAACAATGGCCGTCCGCCGCCTACCTCGAAGGCCCACAGCGAGTAGAAGGTGACGGTGGTCGCCGCGGCCAGGCCCCAGACGAACCGCAGGTAGCTTGCCGAGTAGTCCTCGAGGGCTCGCCTGGTCTGAGCCGCACCTTCGCCGATCAGGTGCACTTCCGAGTAGCGCTTGCCGGCCACCATGAACAGCGAACCGAAGGACGCCACCAGCAGGAACCACTGGGACAGGACGACCCCGGCAGCAACCCCGCCGGCGATCGCACGGAGCAGGAACCCACTGGCCACCACAGCCAGGTCGATGACCGCCTGATGCTTGAGCCACGCGCAATACGCCAGCTGAATGACCACGTAGACCCCGAGCACGATGCTCAGCGACGCGCGGTCGGTGAGAACCGCGAGCAGCACGCTCACGGCGAAGAGAACCAGGGCCGCTGCCACCGCGGCGCCGGGTTGGATCTCGCCCGATGCAATGGGTCGGTACCGCTTGACCGGGTGGGCCCTGTCGGCGGGCCGATCGATCACGTCGTTCACCAGGTAGACAGCCGAGGCCGCGAGGCAGAAGCAGACAAACGCAACGAGCACCGAGACGGTCGTCTGCCATCCGTTCGGCCACCCGCCGGCGAGCGGGCCGGCCACGACCAGGACGTTCTTGACCCACTGTTTCGGTCTGATGGCCCGGAGCAGTGCTCCGGGTTTCACCGATCGATCCGTACTGTTCGTCGAGCGATCTGCCCGATCACCAACCCCACGGCCGCACCGGCCACGACGTCGGTGGGATAGTGCACCCCCAACAGCACCCGTCCCGTACACATGAGGACCGGCAGAACACCGGCCGGCCCCCAGCCGATCACCGGAGCCAGCGTGACGGCGACGGCAGTGCTCGAGGCCGCGTGTGCACTGGGGAAGCTCAGCCGCGAAGGCGTGGAGTCCAGCACCTTGATGCTGTCGTCGTGCGGGCGCTGCCGACGGACGATTCGTTTGATCACCACAGCGCTTGCGTGGGCGGCGAACGCGGCCGCGCCGAGTGACGCCCAGGTCGACCGCCGTCGGGTGTCCACCAGGAAGCCGGCTCCGGCGATGACCAGCCAGCCTGCCGCATGCTCACCGAAGGTCGAGAGCGCGTTCGCCGCAGCGGGAATCGGCCGGCGCACGGCTACCGCCTGTAGTCGGCCGATCAGGCCGATCTCGATCTCGGTCAGCCCCATGCAGGTACCTCCGAGGTCAGCATGGAGCGTCGGGGATCCGGACGCGAAACGCCGCGAGCATCCACGCCAAGGTCAGTTCTTCTCCAGCACGAAGATGCTCGATTCCCCGCGGCCGGGGCGGAGCACGATGCGGCCAGCCAGGTACTGGCCGAATGCCGGAACGGAATGCAGACCGGCATCAACCAGTCGCGGCAGTCCGCTGTAGGGGGGATTCCACAGACCGTCCGTCCCCTGATGCACCACCTCGAAGCCGTGGTCGGTGAGAAACCGCCGCCAGACGCGGTGCGGCTTGAGGTTGATGTGGGTGGGGTCATCGAACCCGCCCCAACCCTCGCCCAGCATGCGGCGCGCTTTGCCTCCAGGATCCGGCATCACCGCAAGCACCCGACCCCCCGGCCCGAGCACCCGTCGCCAGGTGTGCAGTACCGACGAGGCCAGCTCGTCATGGAGGTGTTCGAGCACGTGGATCGCTGTGATCCCGCCGTAGCTGCTCGACGGCAATTCCTTGATCGAGCTGAACACCTGACATCCCGCCGTTTGCCGAGCCCGCTCGGCCGAAAACTCGGAGACCTCGAAACCCGCTACCTCTCCCAGCTGGGACAGACGTCGCAGCAAATGACCGGTTCCACAGCCGAAGTCCAGATAGGGTCCCGCTCCGATGTACCGACGCACGAGACGGACATAGAAGGCGAGCGCTGGTCGATCTCCCAGCTGTCCGTTGGCGCGATAGTAATCCTCGTCGTACGTAGGCATACCTCTCCCTGCATCACTGGGGACTGAACCTAACAGAGCGGCTCCTCCCCCCGGCCACGCCGCAAGCCGGACACGCCGTCGGTCAGGTCGACGGTCTGACACCGCGTGTTGAGCGGGACATTCCGGCCGACGGAGAAGGAACTTCTCCTTCGCGGATTGCGAAGCTCTTGATGATTCCCGGGATCATCAGCAAGCCCGGGTGTGCCCGGGCTTGCTCGCTCGCCGGACCTGTTTCCCGCGTTTCCACGCTCTCTGTGTGTTCGCGTCTCGACACTTTCAGCTCGGGCTACCATCGGTCGGTGACTGCTGACGCTCATGTCGGGCGTCCGCGGGCGGATTCGCAATCTCCGGCAGGAGTCGCTTCTGCCGAGACGTCCCCGCTCCGCTCGTCGGGGTCGGTTCCGGCCAGCGCCGGCCGGGTTCCTGGGGCGACACCCGCTGCGAGCGGCAGCGCCCGAGCCATGGGTTCGGTCGGAGTGGCACGCGGGTCGGAGCTGTGGATCTACGCGGCCAGTCTGCTGCTGACCGCGGCCGTGGTGACGGTGATGATGCGGCTGTGGCGGGCGACATGGCAGGTGCCGTTCTTCACCACAGGTGACGCGACGGCCGGCGCGGCGATCTTCCGCACCACCCTGGACACCGGGTGGTACGAATTCACGCCGAAGCTGGGCGCACCCTACGGCCAGCACGGTCACGACTTCCCGTTCTCCGACGATCTGCACCCGGCGATGGCCAGGCTGATCGGCCTGTTCACCGATCAGGTCGGCATCGCCCTGAACGCTTACTACCTGCTGGGTTTCCTGCTGATCGCCCTGACCGGGGTCTGGTTCCTGCGCCGCGGTGGACTGTCCCCGGCGATGACGGTCGCCCTGTCGGTGCTGTACGCCGTGGCCCCCTACCACCTCTTCCGCAACCAGGGCCATCTCTTCCTGGCGTCCTACTACTGCGTGCCGCTGGCGCTTGGCCTGGTGGTGACCGCCGTGGCCGGTATCGGGCTGTGGGGCCGGCGCGCGAACGCCGGCGTTGTTCTAGGAACACTGACCGGCCGCGGCGCCGGAACCGCGCTCATCCTGATCCTGATCACCTACAGCGGCGCTTATTACGCAGTGTTCACCGCCATCCTGTTGGCGGCGGCCGGGCTTTTCGCGTTCCTGCGGGACCGCAGCTTCGCACGCCTCGGCGGCGTCGTCGCTGCCGGCGCGGTGGTACTGGCCGCCTTCCTCGGCGCGTTGCTCCCCGACATCCGCTACGCCGCCGCGAACGGCGCCAACGCGGGTGCGTTCGTGCGATCTCCCGGCGAGGGGGAGATCTACGCGTTCAAGTTCGCCGCACTGATCCTTCCGGCACCCGGTCACCGCGTTCCCGCCCTCGCCGATCTGAACCGTTGGTACGGCAGCAACTACCCGCTTCCCAGTGAGAGCCCCGCCCTTGGCGCGGTAGCCTCCGCAGGCTTCCTGATCCTCATGCTGGTCATACCCGTCATCGCGCTCGCCGCCCGCCGGGCCCCGACACCCCTGATGCAGCGGCTCGGACAGCTGTCCTTCTTGACCTATGTCGCGTTCCTCACCGCCACCATTGGGGGCTTGGGCACCCTGGTCTCACTGTTCGTCACGGATAGCATCCGGGGCTGGAACCGCATGTCGATCTTCATCGCGTTGCTGAGCTTGGCTGCCCTCGGGCTACTCCTGGACCAGGCGGCCGGCTGGGCGCACCGGAGAATTCCCGCGCTCCGCCGGACCAACTCCTGGGTGGTCACCACCCTCATCGCCGTCGTCGTCCTGCTCGTCGGGGCCGCCGACCAGTCCCTGACCTCCGCCGTCCCCAAGTACCGCGCAACGGCCGACGAATGGCAATCCACCGAGACATTTGTCAGATCCCTGCAGTCATCGAACCCCGCCGGCTCGATGATCTTCCAACTGCCATATATGCCCTACCCGGAATCCGGTTCCGTCAACGGCGTCTCCGACGGAGACCAGCTGAACCTCTACCTGCACGTCTCAGACCTGCGCTGGTCCGGCGGCGGCATCAAGGGCCGGCCGCAGAGCGACTGGCCGGGAGAGGTCTCACGGGAATCCCCGGAGGCAATGACTGTCGATCTGGCCACCGTCGGTTTCAAGGGCATCGTCGTCGATCGAGCACCGCTGGCCGACGCCGGCAGCCACATCGATGCACAACTCAGCCCCCTGCTCGGCGTCCCCAGCATCACCAGCCCCAACCAGCGATACGTGTACTACTCACTCGGGCCCGCCGTCGACCGCGTCAACTCGACGACGACACCCGAACAACGCGCGGCCGCCGCCGCAGCGATCACCCATAGCGGCACAGCAGGGTGATGCGGGGTTCGGCGTGTTGAGCACGCTGAGTGCGGGCAGGGACACTCCCGGCTGGGCTACCATCGACCGATGACTGACGACGCTGGTGTCGGGCGTCCACGGCCACATTCGATCTCCATCGTGATACCTGTGTACCGCGGCGAAACCACCCTCCCCGCACTGCTGGCGGAGATCGAGCCGCTGACGACCGAGTTCGAGACACCGTCGGGCCATCACGCCGTGGTGGCCGAGGTCCTGCTGGTGTACGACAACGGTGCCGACAACTCACCGGCCGTGATGCGAGCCCTTGCCGAACGGTATTCGTTCGTGCGGACGGTGTGGTTGAGCCGTAACTTCGGCCAGCACCCGACCACCCTGGCGGGAATGGCGTCCTCCGGCGGTGACTGGATCGCCACGCTCGACGAGGACGGCCAGCACGATCCGCAGTTCCTGCTGGCGATGCTCGACGTGGCGATGGCAGAGCAGGCGGACGTGGTGTACGCGAAGCCGACCAATCCTCCACCGCACGGCGCTGTGCGCAACCTCGCGTCGCGCAGCGCCAAGAGGGTCCTGCGGCTGTCGACCGGCGGTTTGAACGCCACGGATTTCCAGAGTTACCGACTAGTGCTGGGCGAGCTCGGCCGCAGCGTCGCCGCGTACGCCGGTCCCGGCGTCTACCTGGACGTGGCGATGAGTTGGGTGGCGCGCAAAGTTGCGATTTGCCCGATGGTCTTCCGTGCGGAGGGCGACCGCCCCTCCGGCTATTCCTTCCGCTCGCTGCTGTCGCACTTCTGGCGGATGGTGCTCTCCAGCGGCACGAGGGCGTTGCGCCTGGTCAGCATGCTCGGAGTGGCCTTCGGCATCATCGGCGTCGTTCTCGCCATCTACCTGCTGATCGCGGCGGTGTTCTTCCGCGTGGACCTGCCGCAGGGTTGGCCGTCCCTGATGGTGGCCTTCCTGCTGTGCAGTGGCGCGATCCTGTTCGCTCTCGGGGTGATCGCTGAATACGTCGGCGTCGCCGTGAGCATGGCCATGGGCAAACCGCTGTACCTCATCGTCTCCGACCCCCACGACGGACCGCTGGGCCGGGTACCAGCGGAAAGCGAAGCAGGAGAGGCCGCAGCGGGAGGGCCAGTCGCGCAAGCTGCACCAGCCGATCCCGCGCAGGGGAGCCCGCCGGCCGACCATCACGCCGAGCCGCGTGGCGCCGCTGTCACATGACGGGCTGCCACGTGACGCCACGGCCCGACCAGGCCCTCAGCTGGGTCGTCGGCTCCGGCGGACTTCTCGGTCAAGCCGTCACATCGCGGCTGCGCCGGGACGACAACGGGCCGGTCCTGACCAGCCGCATACCCTGGGCCGACGTTTCCGGCAGCAGGTCCGCCCTGCAGGGCGCTCTCGTGGCGTTCCTGGACAGGGCCAACAGCACGGCGATGTCGTGGCGTATCGCCTGGTGCGCCGGGGCAGGAGTCACCGGTACCTCGGCCCAGACCCTCCGTGACGAAGTGACGACCTTCCACGGCTTTCTCGACGTGCTCACCACTCACGCAGGACCCGCGACGGGGACGTTCTTTCTGGCCTCCTCCGCGGGCGGGGTCTACGCCGGTGCATCGTCCCCGCCGTTCACCGAGGCCCATCAGCCCCGTGCGCTCGCCCCGTACGGTGAGGCGAAACTGGCCGCGGAGGCGGCTGCCGGCCGCTTTGCGCGGGCCACCGGCAACCGGGTGATCATCGGCCGGATTGCCAACCTGTACGGCCCCGGCCAGAACCTGGCCAAGGCGCAGGGGTTGATCTCGCACCTGTGCCGAGCACACATCACCGGCCAACCGTTGTCCGTGTACGTGTCGCTCGACACGATCCGCGACTACCTCTATGTCGACGACTGCGCAGGCATGATCTCCGACGCGTTACGCCTTGACCCGACTTTCGAGGGGCCGCTGACCACCAAGATCCTTGCATCGCACCAGGGCACCACCGTTGGGGCGCTCATCGGCGAATGCCGTCGGGTGTTCAAGCGCACCCCGCGGCTGGTCCTGGGAACGTCGGCGACTGCGAAGTTTCAGGTGAAAGACCTCAGACTGCGCTCGACGGTCTGGCCCGAGCTGAACCGCCGCGCGTTGACCACCCTTCCCGCGGGCATCGCCGCGACGGCTGCGTCGCTCCTGC
>JBBQGJ010000024.1:0-35220 GCA_038322925.1 Mycobacteriales bacterium | reverse complement strand
CAAGGTCGTCGGCATCGGCGGCGGCGGGGTGAACGCCATCAACCGGATGATCGAGGTCGGCCTGCGTGGGGTCGAGTTCATCGCGATCAACACCGACGCGCAGGCCCTGCTGATGAGTGACGCCGACGTCAAGCTGGACGTCGGTCGTGAGATGACGCGGGGACTCGGCGCCGGCGCCAACCCCGATGTCGGCCGCAAGGCCGCCGAGGATCATCGCGAGGAGATCGAGGAGGTGCTCAAGGGTGCCGACATGGTCTTCGTGACCGCCGGGGAAGGCGGTGGAACGGGAACCGGCGGCGCTCCCGTTGTCGCCTCGATCGCCCGCAAGCTCGGCGCGCTGACCATCGGCGTGGTCACCCGGCCGTTCCAGTTCGAGGGCAGGCGCCGCGGCGGCCAGGCCGAGAACGGCATCAAGGAACTGCGCAACGAGTGCGACACCCTCATCGTCATCCCCAACGACCGGCTGCTGCAGCTCGGCGACATGGGCGTCTCGTTGATGGATGCGTTCCGGTCGGCCGACGAGGTGCTGCTCAACGGTGTGCAGGGCATCACCGACCTGATCACCACTCCTGGGCTGATCAACGTCGACTTCGCCGACGTGAAGTCGGTGATGGCCGGCGCCGGCACCGCCTTGATGGGCATCGGATCGGCGCGCGGCGAGGGCCGCGCCGTGCAGGCGGCCCAGAAGGCGATCAATTCGCCACTCCTGGAGGCGTCGATGGACGGCGCGCACGGGGTGCTGCTGTCGATCGCGGGCGGATCCGATCTTGGCCTGTTCGAGATCAACGAGGCGGCCTCGCTGGTGCAGGAGGCGGCGCACGAGGACGCCAACATCATCTTCGGCACGGTCATCGACGATTCGCTCGGTGACGAAGTGCGTGTGACGGTCATCGCCGCCGGCTTCGACTCGACGCCGTCGGTACTGCCGCCCACCATCGACCAGCGGGCTGCCAGGGCCACGGCCGCCGCCGGCGGGTTCAACGGCGCCGCCGGTGGTGGCTTCAACGGTGGGTTCAACGGTGCCCAGCCGGCGGCCCGTCCGCAGCAGCCAGCACAGCCGCAGTACACCTCGGCGCCTCCGCCGGCGGCCCGGCCCCCGGCACCCGCCTACGCGGCACCGGGGGCACCCGCCGGTCACTACCCGCCGCAGGCGAACGTGCCCTCCCAGCACCAGTCCGTGCGTCCGGGAACGCGTCCGGCCACCGTCGACGACGACGATGTCGACGTTCCGTCGTTCATGAGGCGCTGACCACTGGGTGACCCCCGGTGAGGTGTTTCATGGAGCCATGACGCCTGAGCCGGTCTCGACCCGCGGGTCGGCCGGCTCAGGCGTTTCGGTGTCCGGGACGGGCGCGCCCAGGTGGATCCGACGAATCGTCACCACTCGGCACGGCGGAGTGTCGGCTGCACCCTACGACTCGTTCAACCTCGGTGTCGGCGTAGGGGACTCACCCGCAGCCGTGGCGGCCAACCGGGCTCGACTTGCCCGAGCCGCCGGCGTGCCGCCGGAGTCGGTGGTGTGGATGCGGCAGGTGCACGGCACCGCGGTGACGAGGGTGGACGGCGTGTTGCGGTCGGCGGACGGGTCGGCGGCAACCACCGGTGCCGCAACGGCCGAGCGACCGGAGACGGGGCCACCGGAGATGGGGCTACCGGAGACTGACGGGATCGTCACCAGCACTGCAGGTCTGGCTCTCTGCGTGCTGGTCGCCGATTGCGTGCCGATCCTGGCCGGGGACCCGGTCGCCGGGGTGATCGCCGCCGTGCACGCCGGGCGTCGCGGCGCGGCGGGCGGTATCGCGCCGCGGATGGTCGCGGCGATGGTCGACGCCGGTGCATCCGCGTCGTCGATCGAGGTGCTGCTCGGCCCGGCCATCTGCGGTCGGTGCTACGAGGTGCCGGCCGGGATGCGCGACGCGGTCGAGGCCGCGCTGCCGGGATCGGCCTGCCGAACGGATCGCGGCACCGCGGGCCTCGATCTGCGGGCCGGCCTGGCCCGTCAGCTCCGGTCGGCGGGGGTGGTGGGCGTGGCCATCGACCCGCGGTGCACGTTCACCGATCCGGCGCTGTTCAGCCATCGAAGAGGCGCTCCCACCGGCCGGTTCGCCGGGCTGATCTGGATGCCGCGCACCGATGACCGAACCGAGGAATAAACCGAGGAACGAACACCGCCGGAACCGCTTGTCCGGCCCGGTGTGTCGTGCCGCGATCGTTCTGATCACGGGGATAGCCTGACGCGCAAGGCGAGGAGATCGGTTCGCACGGCATGCCGCAAGCGGCACCAGCGCGGGTCCCGTTCACCGTGTAGCGCAACGGAAGGATCAGACCAAAATGGGATCATGGCGCAAGGTGGGGGCCTTCCTGGGGCTCGTGCCGGACGAGTCCCACCGGGACGAGTACGTGGACGACTACCACGACCCGGACACCGGCGATTACCCGGGCGAATACCCGTCTGACTATCCCGCGCGCGACTACCCGGCCGACGGGTACGCACCCGACGGGTACGACCGCGGTCAGGACGCACCGTATCCCGCCGCCCATTCCCGCCGCCCCGTCGGACCCGCCTACGAGGACGCCCCGATGACCCAGGGAGCACTGGCCATGCAGGCACGCCCGGACATGCGTCGTGAACCGGAGATCCCCGGCGCGATTCGTCCCGTGACGATCAAGCTCAACGGCTTCGCCGAGGCACGCGTGATCGGCGAGAAGTACCGCGAGGGCAAGCCCGTCATCCTGGACATGACCGAGATGGACGATTCCGACGCGCGTCGCCTGGTTGATTTCGCGGCGGGTCTCGCCTTCGCGCTGCGTGGTTCGATCGACAAGGTCACCACCAAGGTGTTCATGCTTCTGCCGCCGGACACTGACGTCGCCGACTTGTCCGAACCGGGCGCTCCTGCCGCGTTCACCGGCGGCTTCTCCCAGGACACCCGCGATCGTCCGGCCTATGCCGGTGCGCGTTCCGTCCGCTGACGCTGCTGCCGGGCCCCTTCCGCATCCGGTACAAGTAGTGGTGTGAACATTCTCTGGCAGGTGCTCTACCTGATCCTCTGGCTGTTCAGGCTCGCGCTGTTGGGTCGGATCGTCATCGAGTTCGTGCGAGTCTTCGCGCGGTCGTGGCGGCCTGCCGGCGCGCCGGCCGTTGCCATGGAGGTGCTCTACGCCAGCACGGACCCGCCGGTCAAGCTGCTCAGGAAGATCATTCCGACGGTTCGTTTGGGCGGGGTAGGGTTCGACCTCAGCATTGTGGTGCTCCTGATCGCGGTCTACATCCTGATGGAGGTCGTCATGCGATTGGCGATTTCCAGTTCGCTCTAGCATCTTCCTAGCGCGATCTACCATCTTGTTGTTCGGGATCCGACGCGTTCTTCGTCGCGCCCCGCTGTTGACCGAGCCACCAAGGAGTTGTCATGCCGCTCACGCCAGCCGATGTCCACAACGTCGCCTTCAAGAAACCCTCTATCGGCAAGCGGGGGTACGACGAGGACGAAGTAGATGCCTTCCTTGATGTCGTCGAGGCCGAACTCGCTCGACTCATCGAGGAGAACAACGACCTCACCTCGCGGCTGTCCAGCTACGAGGCGGGCGGTACTCCCGCGGCCAGGCCGGCCCCGGTTGCCGAAGCGGCGCCCGCGGCAGCCCCGGCGGCTGCGGCGACAGCTGTCGCCGCAGCCGATGGCCATGTCCAGGCGGCGCGTCTGCTGGGCCTGGCCCAGGAGACCGCCGACCGGCTGACCGCCGAGGCCAAGACGGAGTCGGACCGGGTGCTGGCCGACGCCCAGAGCCAGTCGGATGCGTTGATCACCGACGCCACCACCAGGGCAGAGGCGGCCGAACGGGACAGCCGGATCCGCGCCGATGCGCTGGACAAGGAAGCACAGTCCAAGTACGACGAGGTCATCGGCAGGCTGGCCGACGAGCGGATCACCCTGGAGAAGAAGATCGAGGACCTGCGCGTCTACGAGCGGGAATACCGCGGCCGGCTGAAGAGTTGGATCTCCGAGCAGCTGGCTCAGCTCGACGGGCAGGCGCCCAAGGAGCCGGCGGGATCGATCGTGAACAACAGCGAGTGACGCGCATCCGTGGGCGGGTTATCCGCTCGCCCGCGGGCATTACCCTGAAGGCACAGCAGTACGGCGACGACCCGGCCATCACCGGCGAGCCATTCGGAAGAACGGCATCACCGCACCGCACTATTTCCACTGCACTATTTCCACCGCGGCGGGTGCTCACTAGAACCGAACGGGTCCGGCCCGTCACAGCCGGAACGATGAGTGGCCCGAACCCCCGCTGTACGGAGCGAGGATTCAGGCAAGCGGGGTGGTACCGCGGGATGTGACCGACACCGGTCACGCCTCGTCCCTGCAGGCGATGGACAGCCTGGACGAGGAGTACCCGAGATGAACGACACACCGACCGCGCAGCTCGCGGCTGACCCGTCCGCAACGCCGGGCGCTGACAAGACGGGATATCCCAGGGCCGGCGACACGCAGGTCGTCGCGCATCCCGACCTGCCCGCCCTGGAACACGACGTGCTGGCGTACTGGGCCAAGGACGGGACCTTCGAGGCCTCTGTCGAGCAACGGGCCGCGGGCGACAACGGGTCGAACGAGTTCGTCTTCTACGACGGTCCGCCGTTTGCGAACGGCCTGCCGCACTACGGGCACCTGCTGACCGGTTACGTCAAGGACGTCGTCCCGCGGTACCAGACCATGCGCGGCCGCCGGGTGGAGCGCCGGTTCGGCTGGGACACCCACGGCCTGCCCGCGGAGGTCGAGGCCGAGCGGCAGCTCGGCATCAAGCACAAGTCCGAGATCGAGGCGATGGGCGTCGAGCAGTTCAACGACGCCTGCCGGGCATCCGTGCTGCGATACACGCATGAATGGCAGGAGTACGTCACCAGGCAGGCCCGCTGGGTGGACTTCGAGCACGACTACAAGACCCTGGACCTGGACTACATGGAGTCCGTCATGTGGGCCTTCAAGTCCTTGTGGGACAAGGGGTTGATCTACGAGGGCTACCGGGTGCTGTGGTACTGCACGCGGTGCGAGACGCCGCTGTCGGCCACCGAGACGAAGATGGACGACACCTACCGGTCGCGCCAGGATCCGGCGGTCACGGTGTCACTGCGACTGCAGTCCGCCGACCCGCTGCTGGACGGGGTGAACGCCCTGGTCTGGACGACCACGCCGTGGACGCTGCCGTCCAACCTGGCGGCCGCGGTCAATCCGGATGTCGAGTACGTCGTGGTCCGGTCCTCCGGACCGGACGCCGGCCGGTACCTGCTTGCACGGGCTCGGTTGGCGGCGTACAGCCGCGAGCTGGGGGAGTCGCCGGGGGTCCTCGCGACGTACACCGGCGCGCAGCTGGTCGGCACCCGTTACGTCCCGCCCTTCGACTTCTTCGTCGGGGCGCATGACGGGTCGGACCCTGCAAGCAGGTCCTCCCGGAACAACGCCTTCCAGATCCTCCCGGCGGACTACGTGACCACCGAGGACGGCACCGGCGTGGTGCACATCGCGCCGGCCTTCGGTGAGGAGGACAAGGCCGTCACCGACGCCGCCGGGATCGAGGTCGTCAACCCGGTCGACTCGCAGGGCAAGTTCACCTCGCAGGTCCAGCCGTACGAGGGCTACCACGTGTTCGACGCCAACATCCCGATCATGGCCGACCTCAAGGAGGCCGGGCTGCTCCTGCGCCGGGACAGCTACGAGCACCCCTACCCGCACTGCTGGCGGTGCGAGACGCCGCTGATCCAGCGTGCCGTCTCCTCGTGGTTCGTTGCGGTCACCCAGTTCCGGGAGCGGATGGTCGAGCTGAACCGGCAGATCACCTGGGTGCCTGCGCACATCAAGGACGGGCAGTTCGGCAAATGGCTGGAAGGCGCCCGCGACTGGTCGATCTCCCGCAACCGTTTCTGGGGTTCGCCGATCCCGGTGTGGACGTCGGACGATCCTGCGTACCCGCGGGTGGACGTCTACGGCTCGCTCGACGAGCTGGAACGCGACTTCGGGGTCCGCCCGACCGACACGCACCGGCCGTTCATCGACGAGCTGACCCGGCCCAACCCCGACGACCCGACCGGAACGTCGACCATGCGCCGGGTGCCCGAGGTGCTGGACTGCTGGTTCGAATCCGGCTCGATGCCCTTCGCCCAGGTGCACTACCCGTTCCAGAATTCCGAGTGGTTCGAGCAGCACTACCCGGGCGACTTCATCGTCGAGTACAACGGCCAGACGCGCGGCTGGTTCTACACGATGCACGTGCTGGCCACCGCGCTGTTCGACCGGCCCGCATTCGTGACCTGCATGGCGCACGGCATCGTGCTAGGTGACGACGGGCAGAAGATGTCCAAGTCGCGGCGGAACTATCCCGATGTCGGGCAGGTGTTCGAGCGGGACGGTTCCGACGCGATGCGCTGGTTCCTGATGTCCTCGGCGATCCTGCGCGGGGCGGACCTGGTGGTCACCGAACCGGGGATCCGGGAAGGTGTCCGGCAGGCGGTGCTGCCGCTGTGGAACGCGTGGTACTTCCTGGCGTTGTACGCCGGTGCGTCGGGTCGGACCGGCCGCGTCCGCACCGATTCACCGGATGTGCTGGACCGGTACGCGCTGGCCAAGACGGCGGAGTTGGTCAGGGACGTCACCGCGGCGATGGACGTCTACGACCTGGCCGGTGCCTGTGCTGCCGTTCGCTCCTACCTCGAGGTGCTGACGAACTGGTACATCCGCCGCTCCCGGCAACGGTTCTGGGACGGCGACGCCGATGCGATCGACACGCTGCACACCGTGCTCGAGGTGGTCAGCCGGGTGGCCGCGCCGCTCCTGCCGCTGACCACCGAGGTGATCTGGCGTGGGCTGACCGGAGGCCGGTCGGTGCATCTTGCCGATTGGCCGAGCCTGGCCGACGCCACCGAGGTGGTCCCGGACGACGATCTGGTCGCGGCGATGGACGAGATCCGGGAGATCGCGTCCGTCGCGCTGTCTGTGCGCAAGGCGGCCGGTCTGCGGGTGCGGCAGCCGCTGGCCGCCCTCGCGGTCGCGACCCGCGGCGCTGCCCGGCTGCGGCCGTTCGTGTCGCTGGTCGCGGACGAGGTCAACGTGCGGTTGGTGGATCTGACCGAGATGGCCGAGCACGACGAGCGGGTGTCCCGGCGGCTGGCGGTCAATGCCAGGGCCGCCGGGCCGCGGCTGGGCCGGGACGTGCAGAAGGTGATCAAGGCGTCCAAGGCGGGCGACTGGTCGGTCGACGACGACGGCGTGGTGATCTGCGGCTGTGTGGTGCTAGAACCGGCCGAGTACTCGCTGGAGCTGGTGGCCACCGGGTCCTCCTCGGACGCCGTCGGACTGCTGCGCTCCGGCGGGTTCGTGTCGCTTGACACCGCGTTGGACGACGAGCTGCTCGCCCAGGGCGCGGTGAACGACCTGCTCCGGCTGGTGCAGCAGGCGCGCAAGGACGCCGGGCTGAATGTCTCGGACCGGATCGCGCTCACCCTCGAGGTGCCGGACGAGCTGTGGTCCGCGGTGCAGGCCCGGCTGGATCAGGTGCAGGCAGAGACCCTGGCCACCTCGGTGTTCCGCGGCGTGACCGGCCCGGACGCGCCGGGCGTCGCCGACGGATCGGTCGGGGCCGGCGTGTCGGCGCGGGTGGCGGTGGTCCTGGCGAGGTGATCGCCGGGTCCGGTGAGCCGGATTGTGCTCCCGACCTCCCGTCAGGTGGTTTGCGGTGAGGTGCAGTGGTGGGAGGTGGTTACCTCCGCCGGCTGTCCTGGCTACCGGTCGGACAACACCGGCCGCCGCGCCGCACGCGCCCGGCGGTCCGCCAGGAAGGCCCGCACGCCGAGGACCAGGATGATCGTGCCTATCGTGACGGCCGTGACGATCAGCACCGCGTGCACCAGTAGGAAGGGGGTCTGGCTCGACTGGCCGACGTCACCGGACCAGGCCCGTTGGTCATTCCAGATCGCCATCGCGAACCGGGGCCAGATCACCCAGTTGAAGGCGCCGGCGAGCACCAGGAACACAGACCAGTTGCGGGAGAGGATCACCCCATCAGTATCGCGGCAGGGCCCCGGCGACCGGCCGCAAGCGGCGCTAGCCATCGCAATCGTTAGCGGTTCTGCTTTCGCCGACCGGTCATCATCAGGACCGCCGCAATGATCATCATCGGGACGAGAATGAAGATGATCGCGACCAGCAAGACTTCATTCAACACTTGATCAAACATGACGATCACCTTCCAAGGTTCGCCAAGCAAACCCAGCCGTGGTCCTGAAAGCTGTTAGCGGGTTTGGCGTGCGGGACCGGTTCTTTGGGTTCACAGCGGGGTGCGGTCGGGAGCGGCAGCCGGTTGGGCACGGTGCAAGAAGCCGCGCTGCGGGTGTGGTGCCGGCAGGCGGTTCCCGACGCGGATCGGTTGCGGCCAAGCGGGCCCACACGGTCGGGCGACATGAGGATTACTCCGACCCGGCGGATACTGAGGGCCGGCATGTTGATGGGCCAAGCGGTGTGGTCATGGCAGGTCAGGCACGATCGTCGTGATCCATGCGGCGATGGTGTCGACCCGGGCGGTCGTTTCACCGCTGGTGTGCGGGCAGTCGGGGCCGGTGCTTTCGGTGGAGACGAGCAGCGGTGTAGCACCGAGGGGCGTGGTGAAGTAGGGCGCGCCGGAGTCGTACAGGCAGGCGCTCGTGTCGGCTGCCGGGTAGGAGCCCACCACGGTGATCGTCGTGGCGTTCACGGCCTGGGCTTTTACCTGGCCGATGGACAGCCGGGCGCTGGGTGTCGGGATGATGCTCGATGTCGCTCCCCAGCCGGCGATGGTCAGTACGTCGCCGGCCGCGGGCCGGGTTGTGCTGAGGCCGAGGGGGGTGACGTTGACGACCGGTGCGGACAGTCGCGCCAGAGCGATGTCGGTCGTGTTCGACTGCTGCACTTCGACGATGTCCCGCTCCTCGCCCCGTGCTGGGGACAGCAGGGCGACAAGGTCGACCCACTGATCGGGGCGCGCGCGCTCGTCTCCCGCAACCGTGTTCAGGGTCGCGGTCGTGGGATAGGGCACCGGTCCGCTGACCGGGACGTGGTTGACGTCGTGGAAGCAGTGTCCGGCGGTGATGATCCAGATCGGGGAGATCAGTGCGGCGGAGCAGGCGCTGTTGTAGAAGGTGCCGTTCGGCCGTGGGATGTGGGTCATGGTCAGCCTCACCGCGAACGGGTACTGACCAGGTGAGACGAGCGTGCCGTCGGCGACGGCCGCCGCGGGAGTTGCGGCCAGGACAGCGGCGGCGAGCACGGCCGCGATGGCCAGCGCGACGCGCGTGAGGGTGCCGGTGACGCGAACGGACACGGGCGGCCTCCGTGTTGGTGACGAGCCGGGACATGATCTTGCGGCGGCCGATTTCGCGGCGACCGCGCACGACGCTGGAATCCCCCTTTGGCCCGGGCCGCCGCAGACGTGGGCACATCGAACGATCTGCGGATTCGAGTGATGTCACATTTCGGGCATTGGTTTACGGTACCGCTACACCGATCAATGTCAATAAGTGCGCCCGTCGGGCCGAGGGACTTCGCACCGTCACCCCGTATTCGCCGAGCACCGTTGAACGGCTCCCCTGAAATCGAGCGCACCCTGCACACGCAAATGATGACCATCGACCTCGCCGGCCGCTCCCGCGCAGCGGAATCGAATCGCCGACCTCGTCCAGCATGAAAGTCGTTCGTGTTCATGAGGTCCCAGATTGGACCTGGATATGAGGTCGGGTTCGCCCGACGGTTGTGGCCATCGAAAGGACAGTCCTCCCCGGGGGCGACGGCCGAGCCTGAACTTACACCTGGGGCCCTTCGGTATCCAGATGGTTCACTCTCCCGGATGGCTCCCGTCAGAGAACGGTCGATTCTGGTTCTGACGCGCCACGACTGAGGCAGCGCAGATTACCACCGGCACAGCAGCGCCGAACGCCGGCGCTCGGAGCGTTGAATCGAGAGCAACCGGCCGAACATGAAATCAGGGAACGTCGGGACATCGCGAGAACCGCGGCAAGAATGTGAGTCCGCGAGTCCATGCCCGCCAGGATCCGGCGAACTCGGGTTCAGCCTCCCACCACGGCTGGCGCGCTGTCATGGCGAGAGGGAGCTGTTCAGCAGGAACGCCCGATCGTGCGCGCGGCGCTCACCCGCGCGGAACTGATCGTCGAAGTCGGCGGACTGCGCGGCGATCCGCGCGACCTCCTGTATTTCCTCGCGCCGGTGACCGGCGGCGTCGATCACCTCGCGACGGATCGACCAGACCGTCTGATCGGCCTCGACGTGGTAGTGGGCGTCCCAGGGTGACGTTCGCGGACCGGGTGGGCCGGCGCTCTGCTGACCCCGCAGATACCAGCGCACCAGGAGATAGACCAGGTACCCGGCGAGCGCGAGAACCACGACGACCAGGAGCGTGTCGACGGCGCGCACCACTCACCCCTGCGGCGTCGTCGAGGGCTGCGCGGCGCCGATGGCGAACGCACCGCCCGGAGCGTAGGTGGTGATGCCGGCCGGCAGGTGGTCCAGCAGGTCCATCTGGCCGCAGACCGGGCAGGCGTTGTAGCCCTCCTGCTTCTTGGCGTTCGTCTGCGCGTCGATCGCCGCCTGCTGCAGCCCGGCCTGCGCCTTCGTCACCCCGGCGAAGGCGCCCTGCGCGTCGTTGATGGCCTGCTGCACATTGTCCGGCAAGGAGATCTTGCTCAGCGCGAACTGGATGTTGGTCAGCACCGGAACGCCCAGAATGTTCTGCACGTCCGCGGCGAATCCGCTGTTGACCGCCTGCTGGACCTGGGCGATCGTCTGATTTCCCTTTCCGTCGGTCGGCACCACCACCTCGGTGGAATTCTGCGCCAACGTGCACGAGGCCACCAGATCCGCGCACGTGACGTTCCCGATTTCCTGCCGGAGCACGTTCTGCACGAGGTTGCCGAGAGTGGCTGCCAGGAAGGCGTTCCAGCCCTCGTCGCCGTCCCAGGCATGCAGCGATTTGTCGCCCCCGGGGAAGGTTCGGGTACCGAACTTGTTGTCGAAGTCCTCCAGGATCGTCGGTTCTGTGCTGAGCTGGAAATAGAAGGTTCCCTCGACTCCGACCAGCACCCCGTCCTTTGTCGGCACGTTGATCACCTCATTGCTGTCGGCATTCTGCGCGGCGCTGACCTTGAAATACCGCTGGGATGCCGGATACGGATGATCGATGCTCCACAGGCCGGTGTAGGTGAGTTCGGAATTGGGCTGGATCACCTGCCGGAAGGAATTGTCGTCCAGGAATCCGCCATTCCTGACGACGATCACCTCGCCACCGGCCGCCTTGCTCCACCCGGTGGCGAAACCCAGCGCGCTGGCGGCGCCGATGACGAGGCCGACGACGATGATCAACCCGATCCCGATCGCGGCGGGTCCCAGCCGCCGCAGTCGCTGGTGCTGTTGAGGTGGCGTCGGCGTGGTGGCGTTGATCTCGTCGTCCGGGCCGATCATGGCGTTCCTCCGAGGTCGTGCCGCGCCTTCGACCAGGCATCGGTGCTGGTGGTGGGCGGCCTTCGCCCTGTTGGTACCCGTTACCCGAGATTCCATGCCGGACCGCATCGGGAAGCCCATTGAACCACCCGCACGGAGGTTCAACGGGTGGCGAACACCCGGATCTCGCAGTCGGCACTGACCCATGGGCCAGTCGCGCATCCAGGGTGATCAACGGCGCGTCAACCAGTTCGGCCACCGCAACGTACGCGGCGTCGTAACTGCTCAGCTGGTCGCGCAATGCCCACGCCCGGCGGGAGAGCGGCGCGTGGGGGCACAACTCGACGTGCACATCGACCATTGCCCGGTGGGCCGCTGACGCTCGATCGACATGCAGCAGGCGTGCGCGCAACTGCCGCCGCAGCGCGTCGGCGACCTCGAAAAGGCAAGAGCTCCGACGCCGTCAGGACATGC
The DNA here is from genome assembly GCA_038322925.1 of Mycobacteriales bacterium. Classification (GTDB taxonomy): domain Bacteria; phylum Actinomycetota; class Actinomycetes; order Mycobacteriales; family Nakamurellaceae; genus Nakamurella. The sequence goes on along the minus strand of JBBQGJ010000024.1, from coordinate 23,272 downwards.
CCGGCGAGCCGGCCCGCTACCCACCGACCGGCGGCACCCTGGTCGACCAACAGGGCCACCACCGCGGATGCGTCCACGACGAGGGTTCCACGACCGGGGCGGCCAGTCGGCTCAACGGCGATCCGCATCGACGGCGTCGAGAATGTCCGCCACCGGGATTTGGGTGGTGGGGGTGTGCGGTCGGACCCGGTTGATCAGTTCATCAACGGTCATTCTGCTTGCGGCGTCGGTGAGCTCGGCCAGCAGATATTCCTGCAGCGACCGGCCGGAACCTGCTGCTCGCGCAGCCAGGATGTTTCGCACGTGTTCGGGCACATTGAGAATGGTGATCGCGCCGGTCATGCGGCTATTCTGGCTGCATCGCCAGCGCTCTGCAGCTGACCATCCAAGAACCCGATCAGGACAAGAGATCGGCAAACGAGGCCAGGGTCTCCGAGCAGCCCGCATCTATCCGCGCGGTCGCCACCGGGTCCCCGCGGGTCACGCCGCGGTTGACGATCACCACCGGGATGCCTCGGCGTGCGGCGTGCCGGGCGAATCGCAGCCCGGACATCACGGTCAGCGACGAACCGGCGACCAGCAGCGCCTCCGCCGCATCGACGGCCCGGTAGCAACGGTCGACGCGATCGCGGGGGACGTTCTCGCCGAAGAACACCACGTGCGGTTTGAGCGCACCGGGGCAGCGCCGGCACCCGGCCAGCGCGAAACCGTCGGTCTCCTCGAGTTCCACATCGCCGTCGGGCGCGGTCTCGGCCGAACCGGGATGCCCGAAGTACGGGTTCAACGCGGTCAATCGCTCGTGCAACTCGCGGCGCGAGCTGATGCTGCGGCAACCCAGGCAGATCACCTCGTCGATGCGGCCGTGCAGGTCGATCACCGCGCGACTGCCCGCCCGGCGGTGCAACCCGTCCACGTTCTGGGTGATGAGATCGGTGACGACGCCGGACCGTTCCATGGTGGCCATCGCCAGGTGCCCGCGGTTCGGCTGCGCGAGACCCATGCGCTGCCAACCGATGTGGCTTCGCGCCCAGTAGCGCTGTTGGGCCCGCCTCCCCGACACGAACTCGTCGTAGGTCATCGGTGAGCGGGGCGGGCTGCCAGGTCCCCGGTAGTCCGGGATGCCGGAATCGGTGCTGAGCCCGGCGCCGGTGAGAGCGACGACCCGCCGACCGGTCAGCAGCGCGGCGGCCCGCTCGGCGTCGACCAGCGGCGCGCTGACCGACTCCCCGACCCGCGGGGTCGGGGCGATCATCTTCGGCTCTGTGATGGCGGAGATCACACCGGCGGTCACCCCACGACGGTACCGGTCGATCTGGGCTTCCCGACCGCGTCGCCTGCGTCCTGACAGCGGCTCTCAGCGCCGGCCGCCAGGATGTGCCTCAGCCCTCCTCGGGAACGTGCTGGTCGGTGTCCGGAGCCTTCACGCCGCCGTCGGGCGCCCTGCGGTGCTGACCCAGCGCCAGCAGCGGGAACAGCAGCACCGAGAGCATCCCGGCGCCGACCAGCGCGGCCGCGGTGCCGGCGGACAGATCCCCCGAGCTGACGCCGATCTCGGTGACCGCGACGACGATCGGCAGCGCGGTCGCGCCGAACAGCACGATCGCCCGACGGTCGGCCCCGGCGGAACCCGGTGGAGCGGTCAACGTCGAGGGCAGTCCGCGGACGATCAGGAACAGCACCAGGAACACCGGAACCATGGCCAGCGTGCCGGCGTTGCTGAGCAGCGCGTCGAGGTCGAACGTGACGCCGGTGTTGATGAAGAAGACCGGGACCAGGAAGCCGAAACCAACTGCCTCCAGCTTCGATTCGACGGCCTGCGCATCGGCGGGTTTCGCGTCGGCCAACAGCAATTTGGTCAGCACGCCGGCAGCAAACGCGCCGAGCAGCATGTCCAGGTCGAGGACCAGACTGAGGCCGACCAGTGCGGTGATCATCAGGATGGCCAGCCGGACGGCGAACTGCCCACTGGTGTGCAGCGTCGCCGTGATCAAGGCGTGCATCCGCGGGTGGGTGCCCTTTCCGGCCAAGTAGATCGCGATCCCCGTGACGAGTACGAAGCCGAGCAACACGATCGAGGCGACTCCGGGTCGACGGCCGGACAGGAACAGCGAGATGGCGATCAGCGGGCCGAACTCGCCGACTGCGCCGACCGCAATGATCGCGGTGCCGAACGGGGTGCGCATCTCGCCGGCGTCCCGCAGCACCGGCATCAGCGTGCCGAGTGCGGTGCTGGTCAACGCGACGCCGATGAACACACCCGCCGCGGCGGACGGCGCCAGCAGCACGCCGAGCCCAACACCGACGGTCAGCGAGATGAACCAGCCCAGCACCGACCGCTTGATCGGTCGCCCGCGGATCCGTCCGAAATCGATCTCGTTGCCGGCCAGGAAGAACAGCATCGCCAGTCCGAACTGCGCCAGCGACGACACGAACTCCGTCGGTTGCACCCAGCCGAGAACGGAAGGGCCGACCAGCAATCCCAGCACGATCTCGAACACCACGATCGGGATCTTCACGATCGGCGCCAGCACGGACGCCAAGAGCGGGGCGAGCGCGGCCATCAGCGGGATCAAGATCAACGACGTGATGTGGATGGTGCTCATCGCGCGGCCTCCGACGTCGGCGGGTGCGGGGCCGCGGCGTGCCGTGGCTGGTCCTCCCGGGTGATCATGTCACCGGCGGCGTCGGTGGGGGACCGTCCTCCGGCCCGCGCCGTCAGCTCAGGACGCGGATCGCCGCACCCTCCAACCACGCCCGGACATCCTCGACCGCGCCGCCGTACGCGACCCGATAGGCGCGTTTGCTGACGAATCCGACGTGCGGGCTCAGCACGGTGCGCGGGGTGTGGCACAGCGGGTGGTCGGCGGGCAGCGGTTCGACATCGAAGACATCCAGCGCGGCGCCGGCGATCGTGCCGGCCTGCAGCGAGTCGACGAGCGCCTGCTGATCGACGATCGGCCCGCGGGAGGTGTTCACCAGGAATCCTTCGGGTCCGAGGAGGTCGAGTTGACGGGCGCCGACCAACCCGCGGCTGGATTCGTTCAGCGTCACGTGCACCGTGACGATGTCGCTGCGCTCGAACAGTTCGTCGAAGTCCGCGTACTCGGCGCCGTGGTCGGCCGCGCCGTCGGCCGTGAGATGGCGGCTCCACGCCAGCACGTTCATCCCGAAGGCCTTGGCGATGGCGGTGACCTGCCGGCCCAGCCTGCCCAACCCCACGACGCCGAGGGTGCCGCCCGCCAGACCTGTCGGAAGGTGCTGCTGCCACTGGCCGGCCCTGGTCCGGCGGTCCTCGCCGGGGATGTCCCTCGTCACCGCCAGGATCAGTGCCCAGGTCAACTCGACCGTCGAGCTGCCGACCAGCTCCGTCCCGCACACTCTGATGCCCATCTCGGCCGCGGCCGGCATGTCGATGGCCGCGTTCCTCATCCCGGTGGTGACCAGCAGCCGAAGGTCGGGAAGCCGCGCCAGCAGGTCGCGGGGGAAAGGCGTCCGCTCCCGCATGGCGACCACCACGTCGTATCCCGCGAGCCGCTCGACGATTTCGTCCTGGTCGTGCACGTGGTCGGAGAACGACTGCACCGCAACGTGATTGCCGAGCGAGGCCCAATCGGCGGAAGCAATGGCAACGCGTTGATAGTCGTCGAGAACGGCGACCCGTGAGGGACGGGGGTGATCGGCGTGCGTGCGCGCCCCCTGTCCCACGCTGCCTGTCACGCCAGTCGGGCGGGGAACCCGCCGGTCGCGATGGGGGACCATCGAGTGGGGGTGACCCGGATCAGACACTTGCCCTGCTTGACCATCGCCGCGCGGTACTCGTCCCAGTCGGGGTGCTCGCCGGAGATCGCCCGGAAGTAGTCAACCAGTGCCTCCAACCCTGCTGGCAGGTCGAGAATCTCTGCGTCGCCGTCGATCTGGACCCAGGCATCGCCGAACTTGTCGGAGAGCACCAGCACGGAGGCAGAGCCGGAGCGCCGCACGTTGGTGGTCTTCGCGCGTTCCGGGTAGCTGGAGATGACGATCCGGCCGTCGGCGTCCACACCGCCGGTGACCGGTGACGATTGCGGCGAACCGTCGGATCTGCCGGTGATCAGCACCATGTTGTGCCGTGGCCGGATGAAATCGAGCAATGCGTCGCGATCGACGGCGGTCGTGGTGGCGATGGTTCGTGCCAACGTCGGGTCCTTCCTCGGGGTGGGGTCAGTGCCCATCGAAGCAGCCCGATCACCGCACTGCGCGGGGTCTGGTGATCAGGCAAGCAGGTAGGAAATCTCCGTCTCGAGCATCTCCGGTTCCTGGTGCCAATGCCCGTACACCTCCCAGCGCGGTCCGGCGCGCTGCAGACCCCGCTCGCGGACCCGGGCCAGCAGCCGGTCGTGCGACTGACCGAGCAGGTCGTAGGGCCCGCGATGCACCGTCCTCGCCGCCAGCCCGGCCGGCAGCCGAGAGCGGATGATCGGCGGGTCGAACCCGGCTGGCTGGTCGAGCTCGACCCCGATCTCGACATGCGGAAGATCGTCGAGATACAGCATCACATTGCGGCCCTTGCGCCCGGGACCCGCCCAGTCCATACCGGCGTGGACCTGGTCCAGCAGGGTCTTCCACACGTGGGGAAACTCGGCCCAGGTCGTGGCGGCGGGGATCACCGCGGTCGGGCGGCTCGGCACGGTGACGATCGAGATCGTGCTGGACACGGCTACCTCGAATGCTGTTGAGGGGTAAGGGCTACTGGCGCCAGGCGAGAGTCGCCCGGTCCAGCGCCTCGACTTCGTCCGGTGACAGGCGGAACGACAGGGCGCGGGCGTTGGCGAGCGCCTGCGCACCGTTCTTCGCGCCGGGAATGGGCAGCACAGAGTCGTTCTCGATCAGCCACCGGAGTGCGACCTGGGCCGGACCCATGCCCCGGCTCGTGCCGATCTCCCGCAACAGGTTTACCACCGCGGTCATCGAGTCCCGCCCCTTGCGGCGGAAATACGGCATGAAGCGTCGAAAACCCTTGGGCCGCTGACCGTCGAGGTACTTGCCGGTGAGCGCGCCGCTGGCCAACGGCTGGTAGGCAATCAGTGTCACGCCCAGCTCCCGGCAGGCGTCCAGCACGCCGTTGGTCTCGGGCCGACGGTGCAGCAAGGAGTACTGCACCTGATTGGATGCCAGCGGAATACCCCGTTCGGCTAGCGCCGCGTGCGCGATCCGCATCTGCTCGGCCGAGTAGTTGCTCACTCCCACCGCGGTGACCTTGCCCGCCGCGACGGCGTCGGCCATCAACCCCATCAGCCGGCGGATGTCCACCCGCCCACTCGGGTAGTGGTGCTGGTACAGGTCCACCGTCGGGCGTCCGAGCCTGGCGAGGGTCCCGGCCAGCGCGCGCGGCAGGTCCTCGGCGGTCGACCGCATTCCCGGGGGGAACTTGCTGGCGATCAGCGCCGCCGTGCCTTCGGCCAGCACGCCGAGCCGGCGCTCGGATGCGCCGTTGCTGTACATCGCCGCCGTGTCGAACAGGGTCACACCCGCCGTGAGGCTGGTCGCGAACGCCTCCTGTTCCGCCGCCGGTCCGTGGGCGCCGCCGTAGGCAAGGGTGGCCGGACTGATCCGGCTCCATCCCCTGGGATCGCCCCAGGTCATCGTGCCCACCCCGAGTCGGGGTACCTGCAGGTCGCTGCGGCCCAGCGGTTGAGAATCGCTCACCGGCCACCTCCTCGTCCCCGGTTGGCTCGTCGGGCTTGTCGGGATTGGCCCGTGCGTGCTCCACGGTTCCACCCCCGGCTGCCGACCACAATGCCGAGCCATGCCCGGTCCGCCCAGCCTCCGGTGGTCATCGGCTCCGGGAGAAAACCTTGGCCAACAACGTGCCGTGCCCCGTGGGTGCGACCCGGGCAAGCAGGTCGGGCACCCTGGCGGTCCAACCGATCAGCACCCGCGGCCGCCGGAGTTCGACGCCGCGCAGGATCGCCGCGGCCGCGGTGCTGGGCGGAATGGTCAGTATCCGGTTGGCCCTGGCCCGTCCCCTGGCCGCCTCCGACTCGGAGACCCCGGACCCGTACCTGGCGGTGGTCGCGATGCGGGTGGCGATCCCGCCCGGATGGACACAGGTGACGCCCACGTTGTCGTGCGCGAGTTCGGACCGCAGCGCCTCGGTGAAGCCGCGAACCGCGAATTTGCTGGCGCAGTAGGCGGTTTGGCCCGGCGGCGCGACGATCCCGAAGATGCTCGACAGGTTCGCCAGATGGGAACCGGGGTGCGATCGGAGCACCGGCAGCAGGTGGTGGGTCAGGGTGACGACGGCCCGGAAGTTGATGTCAACCACCCAGCCGAACTCCTCCAGAGTCAGTTGGTCGAAGCGCCCGCCCATCACCACCCCGGCGTTGTTGATCAGCAGCGTCGTCTGCGGGTGGGTCCCGGCCAGTTGCCGGCCGGCCCGCGCAGTGGCGTGTTGGTCGGCGAGGTCCGCCACGACGGTGTCGATCTCGACGGGTGGGTAGCGCGCGCGGATCGCTGCTGCCACGCCGGGGAGCCGGTCGGTGTCGCGGTCGAGCAGCACCAAGTGACTGCCGCGTGCCGCCAGGCCGTGCGCCAGGGCTTCGCCGATGCCGCTGGCCGCACCCGTGACGATGGCCGTGCCACCGCCGAAAACATAGTGCTTCATGAAACATGGCCCTTCATGAAACATGGCCCTTCATGAAACACCGCCCTTCATAAGGCATCATGCTTCATGAGCAGCTCACCCCACGACACACGGTCACCGCCAGCCCAGGCCCGATGGCCGGATCGCCCGTGTGCCCGAAACGAACGCCATCGGTGAGCGGTCCGCGACGCATCAGCAGGAGGTCCAGGAGATAGTTCTGCCGCAGTCGCCACGGCGTGGACGGCCCCTGCCGGGGGAGCGCGGCGATGCTCCGCATGATGTAACCGGCATCGAGGTCGATCAGCGGAGCGAGTTCGCCCGGGCCCAGTTCCGGGGCGATCGGGGTGACGACCTGGTAGCCGGCGGCCGCCATGTAGCGCAGCAACCGGCACACATAGTGCGCGACCAGATCGGCCTTCAGCGTCCACGAGGCATTGGTGTAGCCAACGGTCAGGGCGAAGTTCGGTACTCCGGAGAGCATCATGCCCTTGTAGGCAACGGTGTCGGACAGCGTGATCTCCCGGCCATCGACGGTCAGCCCGATTCCGCCGATCGCCAGCACATTCAGACCCGTCGCTGCGACGATGATGTCGGCGTCGAGGTGGCGTCCGGAGGTGAGGTTGATTCCGGTACTGGTGATCTCGGCGAGGTGATCGGTGACGATGTCGGCGTTCCCGGCTCGGATGGCGCGGAACAGGTCTCCGTCCGGCGCGATGCACAGCCGCTGGTCCCACGGGTTGTAGGTCGGCGCGAAATGGGTGTCGACGTCGAATCCGGCCGGGAGTGCTCTCACGACTTTCCTGTGCAGGATGGACTTCAGCACCGCCGGGCGGCGCCGGCTCAGCTGATAGGTGGCCATGCCCAACAGCACGTTCTTCCAGCGGATCACCCGGGAGGCCACCTGCTGGGGCAGCCACCGCTGCAACCGAGTGGCGATCGGGTCGGTCGCCGGCAGCGCGGCGACGTAGCTCGGTGACCGCTGCAGCATCGTCACCCGGGCTGCCTTGCCGGCCATCGACGGCACCAGGGTCACGGCAGTGGCGCCGCTGCCGATGACGACCACCCGTTTGTCCGTGTAGTCAAGATCCGCCGGCCAGTGCTGCGGGTGCACGATCGTCCCGGCGAAACTCTCCTCCCCGGGAAAGGGCGGGCGGTAACCCTTGTCGTAGCGGTAGTAGCCCGAGCAGACGAACAGGAACGAGCACGTCAACGTCACCGGCTCGTCGGTGTCGTCGCGGTGCGCGGTGACCGTCCACCTTGCGGTTGCGGTCGAGAAGTGCGCGGTCAGTGCCCGATGCCGGAACCGGATCTGACCGCCGATGCCGTACTCGGCGGCGGTGTCGCGGATGTAGGTCAGGATCGACGGCGCGTCGGCCATCGACGTCGCTCCCGACCACGGCCGGAACGAGTACCCCAGGGTGAACATGTCCGAGTCCGAGCGGATTCCCGGATAGCGGAACAGGTCCCAGGTTCCGCCGATCGCGCCGCGGGCCTCCAGGATCGCGAACGACCGATCGGGGCATTCCCGCCGCAGATGGCAGGCCGCGCCGATCCCGGACAGTCCGGCGCCGACGATCAGCACGTCGACGTGCTCGGCGGACGGTGCGAACGGGGTGGTCGGGCGGGTGATCGGACTGCTCATCAGGCCCCGCCCGGAGCGGCAGATAGGTGCCGGGCAGCATCACTCCGGCGATCCCCGGAGTGGTCGAGCAAGGCGATGAGCAGCACCCTGAGCCACCGGCGCAGGGCCTTCTCGTCGGGGTCGAGAAGGAGACGGAGCATGGCGCCGTCGTGGATGGTGCCGACCGCGCGGGCCAGTCCATCCGGGTTTCGCAACGCCGGCGGGAGGCCGTCGACGTCGACCACGGTGGACAGGTGGGCGGCGAGCGCCTCACGGAGCTCGTCGTGGTGCGCGGCCAGTACCGCCGCCACCTCGCGCGAGCGCGCGGCATGCAGCAGGAATTCCGTCTTGATCATGATGCACTGCCGGTCCACCATCAGCGCACTGACGACCCGGTCGACCAGGGCGGGTATCGAACCGGAGGGGGCGGCGGCGGTCAGCGACCGAGCGACCTGCTCCGCGATCACGCTCGCGCGTTCCTGGTACAGCGCGAAGAACAGCTCGTCGACGCTGTCGAAGTTGGAGTAGAACGCCCCGCGGGTGTAACCGGCTGCCTCGCAGATCTGTTCGATGCTGACCTGCCCGAATCCCCGCTCCGCGAAAAGGGTTGTCGCGGCCTGCATCAGCCTGCCGCGGGTCTCGGCGCGCCGCTTGGTCACCCGCGCCGGAGCGCCATCGGGCGCCATCCGGCACGTCGGGCGGCACGCCCCGCTGCCGGAGTGTGTTCGGCGGTTCGCACTACGGGACTCACCTCTCGACCCACGTCCTTCATTCATCCGGGTATCCGAGACCAGACCGTATCAACGACGCCGTGCCGGGGACATCACCCGCGTGCTGTATCCCGCCGATGCGGGCCGCGCGGCGCCGCGGCCGGCATTCGGGTACTCGATGACAACGGCGGCCGTCGGGTTGCCCAGGATGACGAAAACCAGCACGGTCACACCATTCCGAGCAACGTCTCGGAGCGGACAAGGGGTGAGTAAGAGCCTGATCCGATACATCCTCGTATCGACATACATGCGTGTATCCGATGCAGTGTTGTCTGCAGTGTGGAATGACTCGCGCTGCTCCGACGGGATGGTGGTCGGCGACGCCATCCGAGGGCGTTCTCGACGCGGCTGACGCCCTCAGGTTGCGCGGCTCCATCATGATCGTTTGCGGCGAACGACACAGTTCTGTTGCGCCAGTCGAGGGGCGTGCGCTCCGGACCGAGCTGGCGGGATTCGTCACCCCGGCTGATCGGTTGGAGATCGAGCTGATCGCCGGCCGGTATCCGGACGAGGTGTCCCGCGAGGTCCGCGGAATCCTGCTGCGTCAGGACGTCGGCGTCTGAGCCGCGACCGTTCTCGGCTGCGGTGTCCAGTTGCTGGCGCTTCGGGCCTTACCCGGTCCGACAACGGCTGTGGCGGTGCGGCCGCCGACCGTCGCGGCCGAGATCGATGTCCCGGACGCGGCACCGGGGGCTCCCTCGCGCACCGAACCCGCCAGCGTCAGACGCCCGGTCCGCTCGTTCTCGGTGAGGCCTCCCCAGATCCCGTACGGCTCCTGAACCTGCAGTGCGTGGTCACGGCACGCGGCCAGGACCGGGCAATGGGCACAAATGGCCTTGGCCGCGGCTTCGCGGCGCCGTCGGCGGGGGCCCCGCTCGGTGTCCGGACTGAAGAACACGGAGCTGTCCATCCCGCGGCACTCGGCATGCAGTTGCCACTGCCACAGTTCCTCGGTGCACCCCGGGAGTCGCTTGGTGTCCGTCACCGGTACCCCCATCACGATCGACGGCGAGCCGTGGCCCATCCATCACGGTTGCTGGCGCACAGCTGTTGCCCCCAGATCGGGGTCCCCGAACCCCGCGTGCTGTGCCATGGTTCATGATGTTCGACCAGCACGACCTTCACTAGGGACGAACGTCCCTGACGGCGATAGCCTTCTGGCCGCGAACTGGCGGCGGCCGGTGTGATGTGCCGGCGTCAGGACTCGGGGCGGACGTGAATGCCGTGGGCCACATCCGGGGTCAATTCAGTGGTCGTCGACCCATCGACGACGAGCAGTCGGTCGCCCTGGACGACGAATTCCAACACCGCACCGGGCACCACGCCGCCCCGGTGCAGCCGATCCATCACCACCGGCTGGTTCTGCACGATCTCGATGATCCGGCGCACCTCGTAGCGCCCGCCTCGACCGGCGGCGACGTCGGCCCCGATCAGATCCAGGTGGGTCTCGGTGACCTCGGACGACTCACCCAGGTGATCCAGGCCGGGGATCGGGTTGCCGTAGGGCGAGGTTTGCGGGTGGCCGAGCAGGGTGACGAGCCGCTGTTCGACCTGCTCGCTCATCACGTGTTCCCAGCGGCAGGCCTCGACGTGCACGTCCTGCCAATCAAGGCCGATGACGTCGAGCAGCAGCCGTTCGGCCAGCCGGTGCTTGCGCATGACGGCAACGGCCCGCTCGCGGCCGAGGTCGGTGAGTTCCAGGTGCCGATCGTCGGAGACCACCAGTAACCCGTCGCGCTGCATCCTGGCCACCGTCTGGCTGACGGTCGGACCGCTCTGGCTCAACCGCTCCGCGATCCGGGCACGCAGGGGAACGATGCCCTCCTCTTCCAGTTCGAAGATCGTCCGGAGGTACATCTCGGTTGTGTCGATCAGGTCGTTCACCCTGGCAGTCCCCTTCTTGGCCCTGATGATGCTACCCGGCGCCAGCCCTGTGGCCGTGCGTCGCGAGGGTGACCCGGTCGGGCAGACCTGGACCGGCAGCCCGGCCCCGCCGAGCACCACGCAGAATGGGACGGTGTCCCCACGCTGGCTGATTTCCGCCGAAGAACTGTCCGATGAATTGCATTCCTCTCTGTCGCCCGCGCCGGTGATCCTGGATGTGCGCTGGACGTTGGCCGGCAGTGATCCGGATGGGTACGCCGATGCGCACATCCCTGGTGCGGCGTTCGTCAACCTCGACCGCGAACTTGCCGGCCCACCGGGCGAGCGCGGCCGGCACCCGCTGCCGGACCCGCTCGACCTGCAGATCGCCTGGCGTGCAGCGGGTATCGAAGAGGTCTCGAGGGTCGTGGTGTATGACGGAGGGCCGGGGCTGGCCGCAGCCAGGGCGTGGTGGTTGCTGCGCTGGTCCGGACTCACCCAGGTCCGGGTGTTGGACGGAGGGTTCGCCGCCTGGACCGCCGCCGGCCGTCCGGTCGCGAGCGGCCCGCCGGCGGTGCGGGCTCCTGGGTCGGTGACCGTCCGGCCCGGCGGGATGCCGGTGGTCGCCATCGACGAGGCCGCGGAGCTGGCGGCCGACCCCTCGGCAGTGCTGCTGGACGCGCGGGCCGCGCCGCGTTTCCGCGGCGAGGTCGAGCCGCTGGATCCGGTCGCCGGCCACATCCCCGGGTCGGCCAACCTGCCGTCGACCGAACTCGTCGACGCGGACGGGCTGTTCCTGCCGGTTGCGGACCTGACCGTGGTGTTCGCCTCGCACGGGATCAACCCACAAGGGATCAACTCCGGCGATCCTGCCGCCCGGGCTGCCGCGTCGTGCGGGTCGGGCATCACGGCCTGCCAGCTGGTTCTTGCCGGCGCCGTCATCGGGGCCGATCTTGCGCTCTACCCGGGTTCCTACTCGCAGTGGTGCGCGGCCGGCCGACCGGTTGCCGTCGGGCCGTGAGCCGGGACGGGATGGCCCGTGATCCGCGCCGAACCGGACCCGGCACTAACCTCTAGTTCATGAGTGCGCCACTGCTGGTCTGGGATCCGCGCATGCTCGGCTACGACCTTGGTGGCGACCATCCACTGCACCCGCTGCGCTGGGAGTTGACCTGGGCGCTGGCGCAGAGCCTGGGCGTCACCGCGGACTACCGGGTCGTCACCGCCGAGGTGGCGGACGACGAGACCCTGGCCCGGGTGCACACCCCCGGGTACATCGACGCGGTACGGCGAGCGTCCGCGTCCGACGGCCATCTCGGCGCGTTCGGCCACGGCCTTGGCACCCCGGACAATCCGATCTTTCCGGGCATGCACGAGAACGCGGCGTTGATCGCCGGGGCATCGATCTCCTGCGCGCAGGCCATCGCGCACCGCGAGGTCGAACGCGCGGTCAACTTCTGCGGCGGGCTGCACCACGCCATGCCCGACAACGCCTCCGGCTTCTGTGTGTACAACGACGTCGCCTTGGGGATCACGGCCCTGCTGGACGCCGGCGTGCGCAAGGTCGCCTACGTGGACGTCGACGCGCACCACGGTGACGGCGTGCAGGCCGCGTTCTACGACGATCCCCGGGTGCTGACCGTCTCGATCCACCAGTCCCCGCTCTCGCTGTTCCCCGGCACCGGCTTCGCCACCGAGACGGGGCGCGGTGAGGCGCACGGCACATCCGTCAACCTGGCGTTACCGGCCGGTACCTCCGACGCCTCCTGGCTGCGCGCCTTCCACGCCGTCGTGCCCGGCCTGGTGCGGGCGTTCCGACCGGAGGTGCTGGTCACCCAGCACGGCGCCGACTCGCACCGGGAGGACCCGCTGGCCGACCTGAACCTGTCGGTCGACGGCCAGCGAGCGTCCTACCTGGCGCTGCGGGAGATCGCCGAATCGGTCACGGGCGGACGCTGGCTCGCGGTGGGCGGCGGGGGGTACTCGCCGGTGCGGGTGGTGCCGCGGGCCTGGACGCACCTGCTGGCGATCGTCGCCGGCCGCGAGATCGACCCGGCGACGCCGCTTCCCGACGACTGGCTGGCGCTGGCTGCCGCGGCGCGGCCCGAGGTCCCGCTACCCATTGACATGTCCGACGGCATCTGGCAGCCGGTGACCTTCGAGCGGTGGGACGGCACCGTGGACCTCCCCGTCGACCGCGCCATCCAGGACACCCGAAATGTGGTGTACCCGCTGCACGGTCTGGATGCCCATGATCCCCGGGACTGAATCGGCTCCGCTCACGACGGACCGCAGGTGACCGCCCGCTCCGCTCACGACGGACCGCAGGTGACCGCCCGCTCCGCTGTGCTCGAGTACCCGCACCATTGGGAGGCCGATGTGGTGCTGGCCGACGGCGGGGTGGCCCACCTGCGACCCACCAGCCCGGCCGACGCGGACGCCATCCGGGCCATGCATAGCAGGATGAGCGCGAGAACACTGTACATGCGGTACTTCTCGGCCGTCGGGCAGCTGACCGACGAGCAGGTCGGCTTGTTCACCGACGTGGATTACGACTCCAAGGTCGGGTTGGTGGCCGTGCTGGGCGGCGAGATCATCGCGGCCGCCACCTACCACCGCAACGAGGTCGGCGACACCGACGCGGCGGAGGCCGCCTTCCTGGTCGAGGACTCCCAGCAGCGCCGAGGGCTCGGCTCGATCCTGCTCGAGCACCTGGCCGCGGCGGCGCAGGAGCGGGGGATCCGCCGGTTCACCGCCATGGTGCTCACCGAGAACGCGTCTATGGTCAGGGTGTTCATCGATGCCGGGTACTCCGTGCACCGCGAGTACGACTCGGGTGTGGTCGACCTGGAATTCGACATCAAACCGACCGAGAAGTCGCGTGCGGTGATCACCTCCCGCGAGCATCGCGCGGAGGCCAGGTCGATCGCCAGGTTGCTGTCCCCACGGTCGATCGCCGTCATCGGAGCCACCGGTGATGTCAGCCAGCACGGTCACGCCGTGCTGGCAAACCTGTTGCGCGGCAACTTCTCCGGGCCGGTGTACCCGGTGAACCCCGATGCCGTCTCGGTGCAGGGCGTGCGCTGCTATCCCGCGGTGACCGACATCCCCGACCCGGTCGATCTGGCCGTGGTGACGGTGCCGGCGTCGACCGTGGCGGAGGTGGTGGACGCCTGCCGGGCCAAGGGGGTGCACGGTCTGGTCGTGATGACGCCGGGTTTCGCCGATGCCGGTCTGGACGGCGCGGATGCGCAACGCCAGATGGTCGCGGTGGCCAGGGGTTCGGGTATGCGGGTGATCGGCCCGAACTGCCTGGGCCTGGTCAATACCGATCCCACCGTCCGGATGAACGCCACCCTGGCGCCGGTGGTGCCGCCGCCCGGCCGGGTGGGGTTCTTCTGCCAGTCCGGCGCGCTCGGCATCGCGATCCTGGCAGATGCGGCAACCCGCGGGCTCGGCCTTTCGACGTTCGTCTCCGCAGGCAACCGCGCCGACGTGTCGGGTAACGACCTGGTGCAGTTCTGGCACGGTGACGATCGCACCGAGGTCGTCCTGCTGTACCTGGAGTCGTTCGGCAATCCCCGCAAGTTCGCCCGGTTGGCCCGGGTGCTGGCCAGGACGAAACCGGTGATCGCAGTGAAATCCGGCCGGCACGCAGCGGTGGTCGAGGGGCTGGCGGCGAACACCGAGATTGTCTCCGACGCGGCGGTCGCGACCCTGTTCGCGCAGTCCGGAGTGATCAGGACGGACACGTTGACGGCCGCTTTCGACGTGGCCCAGCTGCTGGCCACCCAGCCGGTACCGCGTGGGGACCGGATCGCCATCATCGGTAACTCCGGCGCGCTGGGGGTGCTCGCGATCGACGCCTGCGTGGACGCCGGCCTGCATGTCGTCGACGGCGAGGCGCTGGATCTCGGGGGCAACGTGACGCCGGAGGACCTGGCCGCCGCCGTCCGCACCGCGGTCGGACGCCGCGACGTCGACGCGCTGGTCGTGGTGTACGTGCCGACGGTGGCCACCCCCGGTCTGGCGCACGCCGCGGCGCTGCGCGCGGCGGTCAGCAAAGCGACCGTGCCGGTCGTCACCACGTTCCTCGCGGTGGACGGGTTGGTGGAGAAGCTGTCGGTGGTCGGCGCGGACGGCATGGCGGCGCGCGGCTCGGTGCCGTCCTTCCGGACCCCGGAGCGGGCCGTTGCAGCCCTCGCGCAGGCTGTCACCTACGGTGCCTGGCTGGCCCGCCCCGCGGGTGCCGCCCCCGACCTGCCGGGCATGAACACCGAGGCGGCGCGGGCACTGATCGGTCGGATGCGCGGACCGAACGATCGGGAGCGGGCGATGAGTGAAGCCGAGCTGACCGGACTGTTGGACTGCTACGGCGTCGACTGGGTGCCGTACCGCCCGATCGGCAGCGGCGCGGAAGCGGTGGCGGCGGCCGACGAGATCGGGTACCCGGTCGTCGTCAAGTCGTTCGACGAGTCGCTGCGTCATCGCATCGATCAGTCGGGAGTCCGCCTGGGCCTGATCAACGCCGAGCAGGTTCGCGCCGCGTACGACGACCTGTCGTCGATTGCCGGACCGTGGCTGCACGTCCAGGCGATGGCGCCCCGTGACCGGGCCGAGGTGCCGACCGTCTTCGGGATCACCTCCGACACATCCTTCGGTGCGCTGGTGTCGTTCGGCATCGGTGGGGTTGCCACCGAGTTGCTCAACGACCGCGCCTACCGCGCCGTGCCGCTGACCGATGTCGACGCCGCCGATCTGATGTCGGCGCCGAGCGCGTCACCGCTGCTGAACGGCTACCGGGGGACCCGTGTGGTCGCCCGCGAACCGCTGATCGACCTGGCGCTGCGGCTCTCCGCGCTGGCCGACGACCTGCCCGAGGTGCGGGAGCTGCATTTGCGTCCGGTGCTCGCCGGGCCCGGGGGAGTAGCGGTGACGAGCGGCTCGGGACGCATCGGCCCCCCGCCGGCGCGGCCGGATGCCCGCCGACGGTTGACCTGAGCCGGGCTGCGCGGTGCCCGCCGGTGCTTCTCGTGCGTAGCGATCGCTCGACGACGGTCCGACAGGCGGCGGTCGTCAGTCGGCCGGCGGTGCGGCGTCCTGCTTCGGGTCCGGTCCGGATCCCGCTGTTGGATCGGCCGCTGCGTCACCACCCGATGGCGGGCCCGGATCAGCACCCGATTCAGCGCCCGATCCAGCACCGCCGGCGCCCGGCGGGACGGTCGGGATCCGGGTGGTCAGGAACAGTGCGCCGATCGCGACCAGCCCGACCAGCGCGAACGCCACCTGCAGGGCCTCCAGCCGGGCATTGGCGTTGATCTCGGCGATGGCGTCGGCATCGCTCTGACTCACCCCGGCGGTCTCCAGCGCGGTGGTCAGCTGCGCGTCCGAGATGAACGGCACGCCGCCGACCAGCTCGGTGGAGACCTGGGACTTGACCGCATCGCTGACCGTCGGGCTGTCCGCGATGCCGGTCAGTGCCACGCTGCTCAGGGTGGCGATCAACACGGACCCGATCAGCGCGGTGCCCATCGAAGCCCCCAGGTTGGTGGCGGTGTTCTGCAGGCCGCCGACCTCGGCGGTTTCCTTCTGCGAGACCGCGGACACGGTGACGGCGCCGAGCTGGGAGGCCAGCGCGCCGAGCCCGAGGCCCATCAACACCATCGGGATGTTCAGCACCGCGGCGTCCGCGTCCGGGTCCATCCCGGCGACCAGGAAACCGATGCCGATGATGAGCAGCAGCAGGCCGATCCGGACCACCCGCCGTGGGTTGGCCCTTGGCCGCACCTTGGGGATGCCGATCGCGGTGATCAGCAGTGCGATGGACAGCGGCACCAGCCGGACACCGGTCTGCAGGGCATTGAGGCCGAGCACCACCGAGAGGAACAGCGGCACCGCGAAAAACGCCCCGGCCTGGATCATGAACTGGGCGAAGAACATGCTCAGCCCGCCGGTGAGCTGCTTGTTGGCGAGCATGGTCGGGCGGACCAGCGGTTGCAGCGCATCCGGATGCCCGGCACTCGCGGCCTCGAGCCGGCTCTCCCAGCGCAGGAACCCGTAGACGACCAGCAGGCCCACGGCCATGAACCAGGTGGTCAGCGAGACGTTCAGGAATGACGGCGCGCCAGCCTTCGGGATCACCCAACCCCATTCGCTGGACCGCAGCACGCCGAAGACGAACAGACCGAGCCCGACGACGGACAACAACGACCCGATCAGGTCGATCCGGCCGGGTTGAGCCGGCACATCGTTGACCTTGCGCAGCACGGCGAGGATGGCCAGCACGATCACCACTTCGCCGAAGAAGACATAGCGCCAGGAGGCGTAGGTGGTCACTGCGCCGCCGATCAGCGGCCCGGCGGCCACCGCAACGGCACCCGCTGCCGCGACCATTCCGTAGGCGGCGGAACGTTTCTCCGGCGGGAAGTTCGATGCCACCAGGGCCACGATGGCCGGCATGATCAGCGCGGCGCCGATGCCCTCCAGCAGCGACCAGCCGATCAACAGGACGGTCAGATTGGGTGCGATAGCGGTGATGAACGATCCCGCGGCGTAGATGACCAGGCCGATACCCATGGCTCTGCGGCGGCCCATGATGGTGCCCAGTTTGCCGCCGGTGATCATCAACGTGGCCATCACCAGGGTGTACAGCGTGATGGCGGTCTGGATACCGGTGATCGTGGTGCCCAGGTCGGCCGCGACCGTCGCCATCGACACGTTCATCACCGAGCTGTCCAGCGTCATCAGGAACTGACTGCTGGCCAGCACGGCCAGGACGAGGCCGGCGCCGGTCTTCTGGGTCGTCGTCGTCACCGACTGATCCTGACAGAACAGGCGATACCGGCGGATCACCCAGACGGGACCACGCCGGAGCCAGATTTGTGCGGGGCGACTTGCGAAGGTGCTGTGACGACGAAGTGCTGCTGTGACGACGGAGTGCTGTGACGACGGAGTGCTGTGACGACGGAGTGCTGTGACGACGAAGTGCTGTGACGACGAAGGACCGGGTCCGCCGTGGCAGACCCGGTCCCTCCGGCGCGCGGACACCAGGCCCCGTCCGGGGTGGGTGTCCGCTTGGGTGCTTCTCAGCTGGCGTAGGCCCGCAGGGCCTCCGACCGCTCGCCGGCGCGCAACTTCGCCATCGAGTCCCGCTCGATCTGCCTGACCCGCTCGCGCGAGATGCCGAAGACCCGGCCGATCTCGTCGAGGGTCCTGGGACGACCGTCGTCCAGCCCGTAGCGCAACCGCACGACGGTCTGCTCGCGCTCGTCGAGCGTGCGCAGCACCTTGTTGATGTCGTCGTGCATGAATCCCGCGACCACCGCGGCCTCCGCCGAGGTTGATTCGCTGTCCTCGATGAAGTCGCCCAGCGGGGCTTCCTCGTCGCTGCCGACCGGCATGTCCAGGCTGACCGGATCACGGGCGTGGTCGAGCAGATCCGCGATCTTCTCTTCCGGGATACCCGATTCCGCGGCGAGCTCGGCCATCGTCGCGTCCCGCCCGAGCTGCTGGTGCAGTTCGCGCTTGAGCCGCGACAGCTTGTTGACCTGCTCCACCAGGTGCACGGGCAGCCGAATGGTGCGACCCTGATCGGCCATGCCACGGGAGATGGCCTGCCGGATCCACCAGGTCGCGTAGGTGGAGAACTTGAAACCCTTGGTGTAGTCGAACTTCTCGACTGCACGGATGAGCCCCAGGTTGCCTTCCTGGATCAGGTCCAGCAGCGGCATGCCGCGACCGGTGTAGCGCTTTGCCAGTGAGACCACCAGCCTGAGGTTGGCCACCAGCAGGTGGTTGCGCGCCCGATTGCCGTCACGGACGATCATTTTCAGATCGATGCGCCGCTGGGGCGTCAGCCGCTTGGCCGACTCCAGCTTGTGTGCGGCGAAGACCCCGGCCTCGATGCGCTTGGCGAGGTCCACCTCCTGCTCGGCGGTGAGCAGTGCGGTACGGCCGATGCCGTTCAGATAGACGCGCACCAGGTCCGCTGACGGTACCTGGGCGTCCAGGTCCTCGCTGTCGCGCGAGGTCATCATGGTGGTGGTGCTCATGGTGGTGGTGTCAGTGGGGGAACCGGCCATGTCGTGCTCCCTTCGTCACGTCCTTCGGACTCTCGTCCGATGGACCGATCGTTCGTCGTATCCCTGCAATGATTCGAACGTCTGTCGGCCAGGATTTAGTTCCCCGAAATGAAGGAATTCAACCCGCCGAGTGAGCGCCGGCTCACCTGCCGCGTTCGCTGGGTCAACTACTGGTAGGGATACCTCACAACGGCTCCCTGTGACCTGGGGTGTGCCGACCATGAGAACCGCATGAGAATGCGATCCCGATCGTGCCGGTGAGGTATCGGGAGCCGCGAGGCCGCATCCGTGCGCCGCCATCGGTCGGTCGGTCAGTCGGTCAGTCGGTCAGTCCGTCAGAGGTCGACGATCAGGGTGAATGGTCCGTCGTTGACGCTCTGGACCTGCATCGTCGCTCCGAAAATGCCTGTAGCGACCTCGGCGCCGCGCCGGCGGAGTTCGCCGACCGTCTCGTCGATCAGCGGCTCTGCGATGTGACCGGGCGCGGCCAGGGTCCAGGACGGCCGGCGGCCCTTTGCGGTGCTGCCGTACAGCGTGAACTGGCTGACCACCAGCAGCGGGGCTGCTGCCGACGCGCAGGACTGTTCGTCACGCAGGATGCGCAGTTCGTGCAACTTGCCGGCCATCGCCCTGGCGATATCCGGAGTGTCGGTGTGGGTGACGCCCAGGAGGACCAGCAGGCCGGGGCGATCCAGGTCGCCGACCACGACCTCATCCACGCTGACGCTCGCGGTGAGCACTCTGGTCGCCACGGCTCGCACCGGGAGATCCTGGCAGACAGTTCCAGATCGGCCCAGATCGGTAGCTGATCGGCGCCGGCCCACGGTCTTGCCGGGTGCGGCACGATGGCGACATGGGCGACATCGCAGAACAGAACCCGGTCCCTGACCTGCATTCTCACCGCAAGCGCGCTCGCGGCAGGGGTCGGCCCGTGGTTGCCGGCCATCGGGGCAAGGCGGGCCAGAGGAATCTGACCGGCCCGGTTTCCTCGTTCGGATCCTCCGGGTCGAAGTGGTCCATCGGTTCGTCGGGTTCGATCCTGTCGATCGGCTCCTCGGGCTCGATCCTGTCCATCGGTTCGTCGGGTTCGATCCTGTCGATCGGGTCCGCGTCGTCGATCGCGTCGTTCGGTTCGGTGCTGTCCGCGGGCTCGGTGTTCTCCCTGCTCTCGGCCGGTTCGGTGCTCTCCGTGTTGAGCTACCGAAAGGTGCTCTCCCTCGGTGCGCTGGCCGGGGTCGTGGCCGGGGGAATCGCGTGGAACAGCCGGCGCTCGGCGCAGGACTGAGCCGGTCCGGGCGATCCCGGGCGGCTTCAGGTCGTCACCGGGTGCAGCAGCCCCCGGGTGATGCCGACCCGGATGGAGGGCAGCACGGCCGCCGTCAGCGCGTCGGCGTCCAGACCGTGCGCGGCCGCCATCAGGTCGATCTGCAGTTGTAGCGGCACCTCGCCGGTGCAGCCGCCCAGCAGCGCCTGACCCCACTCGTCCAGCTGCAGGGTTGCGCCCGGTCCGCCCGCGCGACGCAGCAGTCGCAGCACGGTGGTCCAGCCCTGATGGCCGACCAGCGCCCGCATCTCGAGCACGGCGGCGGGCGAGAGCGACAATCGGCTTCCCAGCAGTTCGGCGTCGCCCGTACGCACCACCCAGTCGCGCCGGGCCAGGAAGGCCGCGGCTTCCGCTCCGGTGACGTCCTCGTCCGGCCCGGTGATCTCGTCGAGGGTGACCTGTGGTTCGGCCGAGTCGACCCGGCGCAACGTGATGACCCCCATGCCGATGCCGCTGATCCGCTCACGGTCGAAGTAGTCCAGCCAGCGACTGGTCAGCTCGGCCACCGTCGAGGAGCCACCGCCCTGATCGGCTTCCCCGCTGTCCTTCAGCCAGAGCCCGACATACTCTGCGGGGTCAGCGATCTCGCGTTGAACGACCCAGGCGTGGCACCCGGTCCCTGTCACCCAGTCGCCGACCCTGGCGCGCCAGTCGGAGTCCTCCCGGACGATCCAGTTGGCCAGCAACTGCGCGGTGCCGCCGGGATTGAGATGCTCGCGGACTCCGCCGATCAGTGCCTGGCACAGTCCGTCACCGGCGATCCCGGAATCGCGGTAGGCGAACCGCTGCTCGCCCTCCCCGACGATGAACGGCGGGTTGGACACGATGAGGTCGAAGCGCTCGTTCGGGACCGGGTCGTAGAGCGACCCCCGGCGCAGGTCCCAGGTCTGCCCGTTCAGCCGCGCGGTGGCGGCCGCCAGCGCCAGCGCGCGCGGGTTGGTATCGGTGGCCAGCACGGTCTGCGCGTGCGAGGCGAGGTGCACGGCCTGGATGCCGCAGCCGGTGCCCAGGTCCAGAGCCGTGCCGATCGGTTCCCGGATCACCGCCCTGGCCAGCGTGATGGATGCCGCGCCGGCACCGAGCACGTGATCGGGCCGCACCGGACCGGGCCGGGTGTCCGAGTCCAGGTCCGAGACCAGCAGGAACTCGGTGGTTTCGTCGGCGTGTGGCCGGACGTCCAGCGCGGCCCTGAGGTCCCGGCCGTCCCGCTCCAGTAGGCCAAGTGCGACGGCCGCGGCGATCGGGGTGCCGGGGAGCGCCCGGTTCACCTGCTGCTCGTCCTCCGGCGCACCCAGCAGGAAGAGCCGGATCAGCGTCGCCAATGGGGAGGGGTCCCGGGTGGCTCGAAGGGCAGGCCCGAGTTCCCCGCGGGCCAGCGCTCGGTGCGCCGGCACCCCGAGCAGCTCCGGCACCCCGGCGGAGTCGTAGCCGGCGGCGCGCAGGTCGTCGCCGAACCGGTCGAGGAAATCGACGTCGGACAGCGGTGGCACGGCGGGCCCGGCCCGGGGTGGTTCGAGCTGTGTTTTCGGCTGTGGGTCGGGCTGCATCACCCGGGAAGGCTAGACCGGCAACGTGACCCGCGTGGTGACGCCGGTCGGCATTCAGGTCGGCGTTCCCAGCCGCCTGTCAGGCCCGCCGCGCGGCCAGCACCGCGCGCACCCGCCCCTCGTCCCTGCGTCGATAGCGCAACGCGTACGCACCGCAATCGGGATGGGCGTCGGCGTCCGCCCTGATCATGTCCGCCTCCACCCCGGCGGCCCGGATCTCCTGCATCAGGTCCAATGCCTCGTCGGGTTCGTCGAGCTGCAGTGACGTCGTCATGCTGCGCCAGCGCTGCTCGTCCGCGATCCGGGCCAGGATCAATCCGGCGACGGCGCCGCCGATCCCGAGGACGAGCACCCTGGTGAGCCTTCCGGCCGGCGAGCCCGTCGGAGGGGTCCTCGTCAGCAGACCCAGACCGGCGCCGGCCGCGGCCCCTGGCGCCAGCACCGCCGCCGCGCCGACCGCATTGAGACTCACCGTGCGAAAGCCCCAGCCAGGTTGTCGCCAACGGTCGAGCCGCTTCCGCCGGGTGAGCAATACGGTGGCGCCCATCATTCGAGAGTAGGACTCGGCAGGGCGATCTGGAATGGATCTGGCCAGGCGGATGGTCGGGGTTGATCCCTGGGCTGTCCGGAGCCGGACGTCCGTCACCGCTGCCGGAGCGCACAGCCGGGCCGATATGCCAGGCTGGCAGCCATGAGCGCGACACGGATGTATCTCACCGGTGACGACAGGGCCGACGCGTTGCTCGCCTCCGACGGCAACGCCCTGCTGATCGGGATGGTGCTGGACCAGCAGGTACCCATGGAGAAGGCGTTCTCCGGGCCGGCGGTGATCGCCGAGCGGATGGGCGGGCATCTGGACGTCGCCGCCATCGCCGCCGCCGATCCGGAGGAATTCGCCGCGCTGTGCTCCAGACCGCCTGCCGTGCATCGCTTCCCGGGTTCGATGGCCGGTCGGGTCCAAGGTGTGTGCCGGGTCCTGGTCGAGTCGTACGGCGGTGACGCGGTCAACCTGTGGACCGACGTGCCCTCCGGCGTGGAACTGCGGAAGCGGATCGCGGCCCTGCCCGGGTTCGGCGCGCAGAAGGCGGCCATCTTCGTTGCCCTGCTCGGAAAGCAGTACGGTGTACAGCCCCCGGGCTGGCGGGAAGCGGCGGGCGCGTTCGGTGCAGCAGGCAGCCGGATCTCGGTCGCCGATGTGGTGGACGAGGAATCGCTCGGTCAGGTGCGGGCGGCGAAGAAGGCGGCGAAGGCCGCCGCCAAGGTCGCCAGTACGAGTACGTGACAGCCGATTCGTCCTGCACTGTCTAGCCCTCAAATAAGCGAGTCGGCCGCCGGGTCGATGCCGAGGTCGAGATGATCATGCTCGCGGATGTTGGTGGCCCAGTTCGGGTGTGTGGGGGTGACTCGAGATGGGTGGGACGCGTGTGACTGGTGTTGTGAGCGT
>JBBQGJ010000023.1:0-35302 GCA_038322925.1 Mycobacteriales bacterium | reverse complement strand
ACGGTGATGGGCTGCGGCGGCACGGTGGATTACCTGGTCGACGCGGTGTTCAACTACCCGACGCTGGCCGAGTCGTACAAGGTGGCCGCGCTGGACGCGGTGAACAAGATGCGGGCCATCGCCAAGGTCACCCAGACCGGCACGTAGCGCCCCGCCCCCGAGTAGGCGGCAGGACCTGCGACCGCCCCCCATCGACCGTGAGCCGGGCCGGCCACCCCGGCCACCCCGCTAGCGGACGCATCCTCGCGCCAGGAGCCGTGCCACCAGTCGAAAATCCGGCATTGCGTGCCGCAGTTGGACATTCGGCCGGACGGCACCCCACGAATCGAAGGCCTCCGCCGCGAGCAGCTACCGTTTCGGACGGAGTCCCACGGATCTCGGCCTGCCACCCGAGCCGCTCCCGCTGCCCGGCCAGATCCGCACCGTCGAAAGGAGGTCGATCGTGTCGACGTTCAACGTGCTGGTGGTGTGCACGGCCAACCACTGCCGGTCGCCGATCGCCGAGCAACTGCTCACGGCCGCCGTCGCGGAGCAGTTCGGTGACGACAACTCCTGGAACATCAGCTCCGCGGGCACTGACGTCGACCGGATCCGCCCGCTGCACATATTCGCCGACGAGGTATTGCGGGACCGCGGGGTGCTGATCCCCGGTCATCGGGCGGTCCAGGTCACCCGGGAACAGATCCTGGAGGCGGACCTGATCCTTGCGGCCGCACGCCTACACCGCGCGGCGGTGGTCACGATGGCCCCTCCAGCCCTGGGCCGGACCTTCACGATCAGGCAGTTCGCCAGACTCGTCGACCAGATCGAGCCGATCACCGCCGCCGACTCGGTGGAGTTGGGCCTGCAACTCGTCGAGGACGCCAAGTTGGCTCGGGGCATGATGCAGCCCGTCCCGGTCGAGCAGGACGATGTGGCCGACCCGATGGGACGTCCGCTCACCGTGTTCCGCGAGTGTGCGGATCAGCTCGACGACGCGGTCCGGCGAATCCTGCGGCCGTTGCATCTGTCGGCATCGATCAACGGCTGACCGCGATCCCACGCCCCCTTTGGGTGAGGTCTCGCGAACGCGGCAACCGAGCCCGGCTCGGCCGCGGACCCCGCAGGCGCGGCTTGCGACACCCGGATGTCCGAATGGTCACCGACGCCACGATTCCCGATTCCTGCGCGGCGGTCGGTGCCAGGTCCGCGCCACGTCAGTGCCGGGTCAATTCTGGACCGGGGAACACGGCTGGTAGGGATCGACGGAAACCTCCCACGGCCTGACCCCGGGGGTCAGCATCAGGCCCGGGGTCACCTCGGCCGACGGGTCGCCGCCGGACGGTGCCAGGACCGTGAAGGTCACCACGGTGGAACTACCCGGGTTCATCGCGATCGTCGCCGTGCCGACCTCCCGCAGGTGGTCCTGACCACGGCTGATGCCAATGTCCTCGCCGTCCTGGGTCGCCCCGACCACGCCGCCGCCGAGCGGGGCGAAGGCCAGCACGTTCGTCTTCAATGTGTACGGCTGACCGTCCGGAATCGCCCCGGTGACATAGGAGGGCAGCCCGGACGACGGGGCGTCGTAATGCAACGTCACCGCGACGTCCAGTTCGCGTCGGCCGTCGGCGCGGCACTGGCCCTGCGTCACCTTGACCTCGTTGCTGAGGTAATAGCCGAGTTTCGCCCCGGTGCCGTCGTTGAGGAACACCCCGATGCTCGGGGATAGGGGGTTCTCGTCGAGACCGCCGGCCAGGTTCGTCTGAGCGAGGTCGGCCTGCTCCGTCGCGTTCGTGCTGTACATCAGGATCCGGCGGTCGGCCGCGGCCTGGCGCAGCCCGTCGAGAATGACGACGCTGTCGCCCCTTCCGGACATGACCTCGGAGAATGCCATGCCCGTTCCGCGGGCCAGGAAATCGTCCCGGGCGCTCTGGTCCTTCTCGTCGAACTGCTTGTACGCGGTGGACAGCAAAGTGGGCACCACGTTGTCGGCGGTGATGGTGAAGCCCTGGCCGATGTCGATGGGGGCGGTGCCCTTGAGGGCGTAGGACAGCGCGAGCGGGTCAATGGACATCACGCCGTCCACGGTCGTACCGGTACGCAGCCGGTACATCTCGGCAAACAGCGGCGCGGCGGTGGCGAAATCGGGGGTGAAATTGACGTCCTGCGGGTATTGAGCCATCAACTCGCTGTAGAGATGCTTCTGGTTCTCGGTGAGTTCGGCCACCGGCGGATCGAAGAATCCCAGAGTCCGCCAGCCCGCGCCCTGCTTCAAAATGGTGACCTTTCCCTGGTCCGCTTGGATCAGCGCGAAGGAGCCGAAGATCCCGCCGGTGGCGCGCGGCTCGGCCAGGTTCTGGAAAACCATCAGATAGGTCCTCGGCCCGTCCGCACCGAGCATCGGCGGCACCAGGCGCGCGATTCGGGCACCCGGCCCGGTGATGTCCGCGGCCGCATCCAGCTTGCCGGACAGGCTGTCCACCGCATCGCCGACCGGTCCGATGACGTTCGATCGGTCGATCGCGGCCAGCCGTTCTCCGGCCTGATACACCGCCGCGTCGGCGTTCTGCAGCAACGGGGAGATCCGCTGCAGCGGTTCCACGTCGATGGTGCCGCCCTTGGGGGCAAATTCGCTGGGCTGCAGGGTGGTCGCGATCTGCACCAGCGACGGCATCACGTTCTGTGCCAGCGAATCCACCGTCAGGGTGACCTGACGAATGGCGTCGAGATTGGTCCCGACGAACGGAATCACCGTGGCGACGCGATAGAACGGGTCGTTGACCGCGGAAACGGCACTGTCGGTTTCCGCCTGGAGTTCGTCGACGGTCTCCGAGGTCGCGGCCGGGTCGGCCTTGGTGATGTCGCGGACCTCGTCCTGCAGGGTGCTCACCGCCGCCGCTGCATTCTGCAGATGGGAGTAGGCCTGATAGGTACGAAACGTCACCCAGAGAATTCCCAACAGAACCACTGCACCGGCGCCGAGCAGCACGGCCCGGGTCGTCCTCCTCCGGCGCTTCGTGCGCGCCCGCCCCGCTCGCTCGGCGCGCTCTTCGGCAGTGATCGTTCGCGGCTCGCGATAGCTGACCTTGGGCGTTGGCGGTACGTAGGTGGACAACTGGAAGCGGTGGTCGTCGCTCACCCGGCGCGAGGATGGCGGCGCTGAGCGCAGACCGCGGGTGAGAGGTCGGCTCGGCGGCGCAACATCCTCCGCGGTTGATTCCGCCGGTCGATCGGCGTCCTGATGCTCCGGACGCGGCGCGGATCCCTCCCCCTCGGCGTCCGTCATCCGACGCCTCCTTCCACGTTCACTGAGCGTGACGCTACCTTAAGGCAGCGTGGTATTCGTGTGAACGAATCCCCCCGATTTACCATCCTATTTCACCAGACGCGACCGTCTGCGATCAGCCAGCAGTCGCCCACCCGTTTGGCACGTCGGACAGTATTGAAAGGAACGGTCCGCGAAGGACACCTCGGCGATGGCGTCACCGCAGACCGGGCAGGGCAGACCGGTCCGGGCGTGCACCCGCAGCCCGGTCCGCTTCTCCCCCTTCAGCCGCGCCGCCTCCGCTCCGACCGACCGCGCAACGGCGCCGTCGAGAACCTCCGACATGGCCAGCGCCAGCCGATCGAGCTCGTCGGGTCCGAGCGACCGGGCAGTTGCGAACGGGGACAGCTTGGCCATGTGCAGAATCTCATCGGAGTAGGCGTTGCCGATCCCGGCGAGCACCGTCTGGTCCGTGATCACCGTCTTGATCCGGCCGGGGCGGGACGCGAGCGCGGCGGCCAGCCCGTCCCGATCCAGCTCCAACGCATCGGGACCGAGCCGGGCGACACCGGGGACCGCCTGCGGGTCGACCACAAGGGCGGCGGCGACGGACTTCTTCGTCCCGGCCTCGGTGATGTCGAAGCCACCGCCCTGCTCCAAGCGGACCCGCATGGCGATCGGCCCGCCCATCTTGACCGGCGTGACCGACAGCGAGTCGGACCACCGCAACCAGCCTGCCCTGGCCAGGTGGAACAGCAGGTGCAGGTCCTGCTGGGGGCCCGCCCCCTCCGGGCCGGCTGCCGTGACGACGTCCAGGAACTTGCCGTGCCGCCCGACGCCGGTGACCACCCTGCCGACCAGCGCGGACGTCGGGGGGTCGTACGTGGTCATCACGTTCAACGAGGCGACGGTGACGGCGGCGATGTGCTGGCCGGTCGCATGATCGGTCAGGAAGGCCGCCAATGCGGCGACCTCGGGCAGTTCCGGCATCCGACCAGTGTGCCCTGCCGACCGGCCTGCCCGAAATGTGGACATTGGTGATCGGGGGCGGAGCGCCGGGCGGCGGTGCGCGCGGTGTCACACACTTGTCGGTATGAGTCAGCAGCCTGCCAGGGCCGACATCACCCTCCCTATCACCCTCCTTACCGTCCTTATCACCCTCCTTCCTCTATCGCTGATGATCACTCAGTGGTCGTCTGTGCGAGTTTCTCGGCCGGCCGCGCGATGACCGCGGGGCGCCGACAACCACGTGTCGCCGTGATCGGCGCGGGATCATGGGGGACCACCGTCGCCTCGATCGTGGCGCGCACATCGCCGACGCAGATCTGGGCCCGGTCCTCCGAGGTGGCCGAGGAGATCACCACCCAGCACCGGAACAACCGCTACCTGCTCGACTTCCCACTGACCGAATCGCTCACCGCGACCGACGACCTGGCCGCGGCCGTGGAGCCCGCGGACATCATCATCATGGCGGTGCCCTCCCACGGGTTCCGCTCGGTGCTCACCGAACTCGCGCCGCACCTTCGGCCCTGGACGCCGGTGGTCAGCCTGGTGAAGGGCCTGGAACAGGTCACCCACTTGCGGATGACCGAGATCGTGGACGAAGTACTGCCCGGTCACCCCGCGGGCGTGCTGGCCGGCCCGAACATCGCCCGCGAGGTGGTGGCCGGATATGCGGCCGCCGCCGTGATCGCGATGCCCGACCTGCACCTGGCCGCGCAACTCGGAGAACTGTTCCGCACCACCCGTTTTCGCATATATTCCTCGTCCGATGTGGTCGGCGTGGAGATTGCCGGTGCGTTGAAGAATGTGTTCGCCATCGCGGTCGGCATGGGTGACGGGGTGGGCAGCGGTGACAACACCAGGGCGATGGTGATCACCCGGTCATTGCGGGAGATGAGCAAACTCGGCGAGAAGCTGGGTGGCGATCGGGACACCTTCGCCGGCTTGGCCGGGATGGGTGACCTGGTGGTGACCTGCACCAGCCCGCACAGTCGCAACCGGCACGTCGGGGAGGAACTGGGTCGCGGGGTGCCGATCGGACAAGTGCTGGCCGGGATGAAGCAGGTTGCCGAGGGCGTCAAGACCGCGTCGGCGGTGATGAAACTGGCCGCCGGAGCGGGTGTGACGATGCCGATCGCGCGCGAGGTCGACGCGGTCGTCAATCACGGCTGCAGCCCGGTCGACGCCTACCGCGGCCTGCTGGCCATCGCACCTGGTCACGAGGTGCACGGCGACAGCTGGTAACCAGGCGGTCGACGAAGCGCTGGGCGACCGGCGGTGCGGTTGTGGCGGCGGTGCGGCGGGGACCGCTGGGAGCGGCGTGATCTCCACGGCCGGTGCGGTAGCTGCGGCCTCCTACGACACCGCCGTCCGCAATTGCTCCGGGAAATCCTCATCCATTCAGCTGCCGAGGACGGTATGAACGTCGGTGACCGCAGTCGGCCACCCGTGTCCGCCCAGGCCCTCTCGGCGGTGGGCGGCGCGGTCCTACGGGAGCAACAGACTCGATCACCCAGGCCACGAACCTTCCCAAGATCACCCGGCCGCGGTCCTGCGATACCAGCGCCATCGATCACAATGATTTCGACCTGCGATTTCGACCTGCGAATTCAACCAGCGAGTTCGATCAGCACTCGATAACACCGATCGGACCCACCCGCGAGGGACCTGGCTCCGAACCTTGTTCACGAGTGCGAGTCGCAAAGATGACAGTGAAGCAAACAGAGAAGCAGACAGCGCCGGAGAGGATGCACCCCATGGCATTGCTCAGCCCGACCCGTCCGCGCTCGATTCCGCGGCCATCGGCCGGTGTCTGGCCCGGATTGTTCGACGTTCCCAGAGTCCCGGTTCACACCGCCATTGCGCGCCGGCTGGCCAGGGCCGCGTTCTCCTCGCTGCCGATCACGTTGTCCTTCCCGGACGGCCGGCGATGGGGAACCGGAGGCCCCCGGCTGGACATCGTTCGGCCGGAGGCGTTCTTCGCCAGGCTCGGGGCCGACGGTTTGATCGGGTTCGGAGAGGCATGGATGACGGGCGACCTGACCGCTGGTGGTTGGACGGTCCCGACGCCGTTCGACCGGGCGCCGCGGTCGATCGGTGCCCGGGTGGCGACCGAAGATCCCGAGAACATCAACGCAGCCACCGACGAGCTCGCCGCGGTACTGACGATCATGGCGCAGCGGATGTCGGTGCTGGTACCGCGATCGATGCAAAGACTCCGGCATGCCTGGCAGACCCGGCCGCCGAGCACCGAGGAGAACACGCCGACCGGTGCCAGGGAGAACATCCACCGGCACTACGACCTGTCCAACGACCTGTTCGAGCTGTTCCTGGACCCGACCCTGACCTATTCCGCTGCCTGGTTCGAACCGGGTGACGACCTGCAGACCGCGCAGTTGCGCAAGATCGACGGGATCCTGGATCTGGCCAGGGTGCGGCCGGGCATGCGGGTGCTGGAGATCGGCTCCGGGTGGGGCGGGCTGGCCATCAGGGCGGCGGCGGAGCGCGGCGCGCATGTCACCACCCTCACCCTGTCCGAACAGCAGAAGGAACTCGCGGACAAGCGGATCGCGGCCGCGGGTCTGTCCCACCGGATCGATGTCCTGCTGGAGGATTACCGGCACCACGCCAACCGGGAGCCGGGAGCGTACGACGCCATCGTCAGCGTGGAGATGATCGAGGCCGTCGGCGAACGGTACTGGCCGGACTACTTCACCGCGGTCGACCGGATGCTGGCCGAGGGCGGCCGGATGAGCCTGCAGTCGATCACCATGGCGCACGAGCGGTTGCTCGCCACCCGGAACGGCTACACCTGGGTCCACAAGTACGTCTTTCCCGGTGGCATGCTGCCCTCGATGACCGCGATCGACCAGGTTGTCAAGACCCGCACGCCGCTGAGGATCCAGGAGACCCGCCGGCTGGGCCCTTCCTACGTGCCCACCCTGCGGCAGTGGCGCCACCGGTTCAACGAGAAGCTCAGCGAGGTTCGCGCGCTCGGGTTCGACGAGACCTTCATCCGAATGTGGAACTTCTACCTGGCGTATTCGGAGGCGGGGTTCGCGGCGGAGTACCTGGACGACTGGCAGATCGGGCTGGGTCGGGGTTGATCAGCGCCACCACAGACCGACTCGTGGCCCGCCGTGGGTCTGGACGATCCGCCAGGACGGTGCACCAGGCCGATGCACCGCGGCCGGGTGATCATGGACGGCACCGGCCGTCAAGCGCGGCTGCCTGCCAGGTCCAGCATCGAAGTGGCGCTACAGCCCGAGGGACGCCGCGACCGCGCGGACTTCCTTCGCCGAATGATGCAGCTGATCGAGCTCGCGCCTTGACAGCGGCACGTCCAGCACCGCGGCCACCCCGCTGGCGTTGACCACCGACGGCAGCGACAGGCACACGTCGGACAGCCCGAAATGCCCGTCCAGCAGCGAGGTCACCGGCAGCACGCCGTTCTCGTCCCTGACGACGGCCTCGATCACCCTGGTGGCGGCCAGCCCGACCGCGTAGTTGGTGGCGCCCTTGCCGCGGATGATCCGTTCCGCAGCCGTAACCACTTCGCGCGCGATCTTGTCCTCCCCCTCGGTGTCGAGTTTGCTGCCACCCGGCATCGAGAAGTCCTGCACCGGAACACCTCCGACGGTCGCGGTGCTCCACAGCGGGAACTCCGAATCGCCGTGCTCGCCAGCGATGATCGCGTGCACGCTCTGCGGGGCGACGCCGAAATGCCTGGCGATCAGATCACGCAGCCTCGAAGAATCCAGCACCGTCCCGCTGCCCAGCACCCGGTGGGCCGGCAGGCCGGAGAACTTCAGCGCGGCCAGCGTCAGCACGTCGACAGGATTGGTGACCATCACGATCACCGCGTCCGGGGCCACGTCCAGCAGCTTGGGCATCACGGCGCGGCAGATTTCCACATTGGTGCCGGCCAGTTCGAGCCGGGTCTGCCCCGGCTTCTGCTTGGCGCCGGCAGTGATCGCGATGACGTCCGCGCCCTCGCAGACGGAGACGTCATCCGAGCCGTGCACCTCGGCGCGCGGTACGAACTGCAGTCCGTGCCGAAGGTCGAGGACCTCGGCCTCTACCTTGTCGGCGTTCATGTCGTACAGCACGACGTCGTGGGCGACACCCCGAATGAGGCTGGCGTATGCCAAGGTCGCGCCGACCGCGCCGGCTCCGACAATGGCCACCTTGTTCCGGCGAAGTCCGTAGTCAGTCATGCCCAGAACCATATGCATCTGCCCAGTTGTCCGCAGAGTCGAAGGTCCTCGGTCCGGATCGACCCCCGGAGATGTCGGGTCCGGTCGGCGAGCCCGGGTCGCGCCGGACCCGAGGGTTCGGAGTCGTGGGTCAGGAACCGGCCGGGCCGGCACGTTCCGCGGATCGCCGACCGCTGGCTCCGCCGGCCGGAACCGGGCCGTGCACCCGCTGTTACCGTGCCGCCCATGGCATTCCACGGCGACCGCACCGTCCTCGCGCCGCGCGGGATGGTGTGCACGGTGGACCACCTCGCTTCATCTGCCGGCGTCGCGGTGCTCCGGGCCGGAGGGAGTGCCGCGGACGCTGCGGTAGCCGCCGGCGCCGTGCTTGCCGTCACCACCCAGCACATGTGCGGTATGGGCGGCGATCTTTTCGCGCTGGTGCATTCCGGTGAACCGTCGCCTGCCACCCTGGCTTCGGTGGGGCGCGCGGGATCCGGGGCTTCGGCGGCCGGCCTGCGGGCCGACGGCTTCGACGAGATGCCGATGCGGGCTGACGTCCGCTCGGCCACCGTGCCCGGATGTGTCGACGGTTGGCTCGCGCTGCACGGCCGGTTCGGCCGGCTGCCGCTTGCCGAGGTGCTCGCCCCCGCCCGGGAGTACGCGGTGTCCGGGTTTCCTGCGTCCCCGCTGCTGTCCAGGGCGGTCAGGCGGATCGAGGGCGTGCCGGGCGCCGACGACTACTTCCGGTCCGGTCCGGTCCGGGTGGGTGGGATGCTGCGGCGCCCACTGCTGGCCCGCGCATTCGACGCGATCGTCGAGGGGGGGCGGGAGGCGTTCTACGGGGGCGAGTTCGGAGCCGGGTTGATCGACCTGGGCCGCGGGTTGTTCACCGCCGACGACCTGGCCCGGTCCTGCGCGGGGTGGGAGACGCCGCTGCGCGTTCGGGCATGGGGCCACGACGTCTGGACGGTGCCGCCGCCGTCACAGGGCTACCTGACGCTGGCCGGCGCCCGCATCACCGACGGGTTGGACCTGCCGGAAGACCCCGGCGATCCCCGGTGGGCGCACCTGCTGTCCGAGGCAGCGCGGTGGGCCGGGTACGACCGGCCCGGGGTGCTGTTCGACGGGGCCGACGGGGCGGCGTTGCTGGACGAGGGCCGGCTGGCGGCGCGGCGGGAGGCCATCGACCCGTCGGCCAGGACGGCGCCCGCTTCCGTTACCAGGCCCGGCGGCACCATCTACCTGTGCGCCGCGGACTCCGACGGAATGGGCGTCTCGCTCATCCAGTCCAACGCCGCCGGCTGGGGCTGCCATCTCGTGGTGCCCCGGACCGGGATCTTCCTGCAGAACCGGGGCATCGGCTTCAGCCTCGCCCCGGGCCACCCGGCCGAACTCGCGCCGGGGCGTCGTCCGCCGCACACCCTCGCGCCCGCCCTCGTCACCGACCCGTTCGGCGGGTTGACCGCGGTGCTGGGCACCCAAGGCGGGGACATCCAACCGCAGGTGGTGCTGCAGCTGCTGGCCCGGATGCTGGACGCCGGGCAGTCCCCCGCTGCCGCTGTGGACGCCCCGCGCTGGATGCTGGGTGACGGCGGGTTCTCCACTTGGGACGACGACGGACCGCAGGTGACGATGCTGGAGGTCTGCGCTCCTGCCTCGTGGGCGCAGGGGTTGACCGAGCGGGGTCACCGGGTGGTGCGGGCCGAGGCCGGCGCGAATTTCGGCCACGCGCAGGCAATCCGGGTGCTGCCGGACGGAGTGCTGGCCGGCGCCGCCGACCCGCGAGCGATCACCGGGGCGGCATCCGGGTGGTAGCCCTGTCGGGGCGATGCCGGGCGGGTGTCGGGAGCGGGTCACCCGCACCCGGCTCCGTGCGCTGATCAGACTCCCGCACCCGGCACCCCGCGCTGATCAAACACCCGCGGAGGTGGACATTTCGGGCGCATTTTGGTGATGTTGATCAGCGCACGATCCGTGGTGGCGTGCGATTCGTGGATCTGATCAACGCTTCTTTCGCGTCCGCCATACCCTCGTCGCCGGTCCGTCACTGCTTTCGCTGATGCGGATAGTCGACAGCCGTTGGCGCCACGAAGGTTTCCTTGATCGACCGCGGTGAGGTCCAGCGCATCAGGTTGGCCGCCGACCCGGCCTTGTCGTTCGTACCGGACGCCCTGGCACCACCGAACGGTTGCTGTCCCACCACCGCGCCGGTCGGTTTGTCGTTGATGTAGAAGTTGCCGGCGGTGTACCGCAGCGTGCCGCTGGCCTGCTCGACGGCGCTCCGGTCGCGCGCGATGATCGACCCGGTCAGCGCGTACGGCGAGGCCCGGTCCACCTCGGTGAGCACGGCCCCGAACTGATCGTCGGGATACACGTGGATGGACAGGATCGGGCCGAAGTACTCCGTGCAGAAAATGTCGTCACGGGGGTCGGTGCCGACCAGCAGGGTCGGCCGGACGAAATAGCCCAGCGAGTCGTCGTAGCTACCCCCCGCCAGCACCTCGATGGAGTCCGCCGCCTGCGCGCGGTCGATGGCCGCCTTGAGCCGGCCGAACGCGCGGTCGTCGATCACCGCGCGGGTGAAATTTCTGAAGTCCACGACGGAACCGACTGTCAGCGCGTCGGTTCCGCCGGCCAGGCCGTCGCGGAGCCGGGCCCACAACGAGTTCGGGATGTAGGCCCGGGAGGCCGCCGAGCACTTCTGCCCCGAGTATTCGAAAGCCCCGCGAACCAGGGCCGTGCGCAGCACGTCCAGGTCCGCCGAGGGGTGGGCCACCACGAAGTCCTTGCCGCCGGTCTCCCCGACCAATCGTGGGTAGGAGCGGTAGCCGGCGATGTTGGCGCCGACCGTGCTCCACAGTTGCTGGAAGACCCGGGTCGAGCCGGTGAAGTGGATTCCGGCGAGATCGGGATGCGCGAGCACCACCTCGGAGATCTCCGGCCCCTGACCGGGCAGCATGTTGATCACTCCGTCGGGCAGCCCGGCCTCCTGCAACAGATCCATCACCAGGGAGGCGGCCAGCTGCTGCGTCATCGACGGCTTCCACACGACCACGTTGCCCATCAGCGCCGGCGCGGTCGGCAGGTTGCCGGCGATCGCGGTGAAGTTGAACGGCGTGACGGCGTAGACGAATCCCTCCAGCGGCCGGTGATCGGTGCGGTTCCAGATCCCGCGAGCGTTGGCGATGGGCTGCTCGGTGAGCACCTGGCGGGCGAAATGCACGTTGAAACGCCAGAAGTCGGCGAGCTCGCAGGCCGAGTCGATCTCCGCCTGGTAGGCCGTCTTCGCCTGGCCGAGCATGGTCGCCGCGTTGTTCCGGGCCCGCCACGGCCCGGCCAGCAGGTCGGCCGCTCGCAGCAGGATCGCGGCCCTGGCGTCGATGTCCATCGCCCGCCACCCGGCCGCGGCGTCGAGCGCGGCCGCGACAGCGTCCTTGGCGTCGGACTGGATCGAGTTGGCGGAGGTCGCCAGGATCCTGCGGTGGTCGAACGGCGCGACGACGTCAAAGGACTCACCGCCGGGGCGCCGGGCCTGCCCACCGATCACCGCGCCGAGTTCGACCGGCTCGGTGACCGCGGCCAGCGCGGCCACCAGCGATTCCCGTTCCGGGGAGCCGGGGGCGTAGTCCAGCACCGGCTCGTTGACCGGCAGCGGGGGGTGGGTGATGGCGTCCATGACTTCTCTCCTGACGGGGTGTGCGGTCGGAGGTCTGCGCGGTCGGAGGTCCGCGCGGTCGGAGGTCTGCGCGGTCGGAGGTCACTGCGGCAGTCGGCGTCCGAGCCGGAGCCGGGCCCGGCGCACACCCGGGCACGCGCCCCTTGTTGGGCGCGGATCAACTTCGTCGGCGCGGTTGATGTACCCCGGAAATGGGACGGGTGGGACTGAAGTACACGATTTCCTGCGCACTGTCGAAGATGATCCGCGCCAATAGGGGGCGGCGGGGGGGGTCAGTCACGGCTGACCACCGAGCGGGCGAAGAACAGCAGGTTCGCGGGGCGCTCGGCCAGCCGGCGGGCGAAGTAGCCGTACCAATCGGTGCCGTAGGGGATGTAGACCCTGACCGTCCGGCCCTCCGCGACCAACCTCGTCTGTTCATCGGGCCGGATCCCGTACAGCATCTGGTGTTCCCAACGGTTCGGGGTGCGCCCGGCGTCGTCGGCCAGCTTGGCGGCGATGGCCACGATCCGCGGGTCGTGCGAGCCCACCATCGGATAACCCTTGCCGCTCATCAGCACCTTCAACGCGCGGACGTAGGCGCGGTCGACCTGCGAAGGGTCCGTGAACGCCACGGAATCGGGCTCGTCGTAGGCGCCCTTGACCAATCGCACCCGCGATCCGGGGCCGGTCAGCTCGAGCAGGTCCTTCGGCGTGCGCAGCAGCATTGCCTGAACCGCCACCCCGACATCCGGATGGTCCTTGCGCAGCGCCGCCAGCACCTCCAGCGTGCTGTCGACCGTGGTGTGGTCCTCCATGTCCAGGGTGACCCGCGCCCCGGCCGCGTAGGCGGCCTCGGTGATCCGCCGCGCCGCGGCCAGCGCGTAGGCGTGCCCACCGCCGGGGACGTCCTCGGCCGGCGGCAGCGCCTGGCCCACCGCCGAGAGCTTCACCGACAGTTCCGACCCGGACACCTGGCCGGCCGCCGCCATCACCTGCAGCAGGTCCAGGTAGGCATCGACGGTCGCATCCGCGGCCGCCCTGTCCTTGGTGTCCTCACCGAGGTGATCGAGGGACACCTGCAACCCGTGCGCGTGCAGGCCGGCAACGGCGGCGACAGCGTCTGTCGCTGTCTCTCCCGCGATGAAACGGGCCACGACGGACCTGGTGAGCGGCGTCTTCGACATTGCGGCCCGCACCACAGCGCTGTCCGAGACCGCGAGGATGGGCTTGCGGAGCAGGAACAACGCCTCACCTCCGCCATCGATCGTCCCGAGAGGGTCCCCGCCAGAAGGCCGCTGCCGCCAGCCTCGCCGCCTGTGGTGCGGACGTCAATTCGGACGGGGCGGGCCGCCCGCATCCCGAC
Organism: Mycobacteriales bacterium; assembly: GCA_038322925.1. Taxonomy (GTDB): domain Bacteria; phylum Actinomycetota; class Actinomycetes; order Mycobacteriales; family Nakamurellaceae; genus Nakamurella. The sequence goes on along the minus strand of JBBQGJ010000023.1, from coordinate 21,836 downwards.
GTCACCACCCCGACGAGCGCGCCGCTACCCTCGCCTACGGCCCGCCGGTGCGCCGCATCGCTGTCCGCCGGGCACCGGGCCGACCTCAACGCCGACCAGCCAGCAGAGCGGGAGTCTTCGATGCAGATCGCCGGTACCTCGGCCATTGTCACCGGCGCGGCGTCTGGATTGGGCGCGGCCACCTCGGCGGCGCTGGCTCGCGCCGGGGTGCGGGTGATCGGCTTCGATCTCGCCGCCGGGTGGGAGCGGTCCGGGCCTCCGGTGACGGACGGGATCGTCCCGGCCAGCGGTGACGTCACCAACCCGGCGGATGTCGCAGCCGCGCTCGCGCGGGTGACGCCGGACGCGCCGCTCCGGCTGGCCGTCAACTGCGCGGGCATCGCCACCGCCCGACGGGTGCTGTCCCGCATTGGCGCCCACGATCTCGACGTGTTCACCAGGGTGGTGACGGTCAACCTGATCGGCACGTTCAACGTGGTGCGGCTGGCGGCCGAAGCGATCGCCGCCACCGCCCCGGTCGATGACGCGGGGCAGCGCGGGCTGATCGTGAACACCGCCTCGATCGCGGCCTACGACGGCCAGGTCGGGCAGATCGCGTACGCCGCGTCCAAGGGCGGAGTGGTCGGGATGACGCTGCCCGCGGCCCGGGATCTCGCGCAGTACGGGATCAGGGTGATGACGATCGCGCCGGGCATTCTCGACACCCCGCTGCTGGGCTCGGTGACCGAGGAGTTCCGCGAGGCGCTGGCGGCCACGGTGCCGTTCCCGGCGAGGTTCGGCCGGCCCGATGAGTATGCGGCGCTGGTGCTCTCGCTGGCCGCGGCGGACTACCTGAATGGCGAGGTCATCCGGTTGGACGGGGCGCTGCGGATGCCGCCCCGGTGACACCAGCGACACCAGCGACACCAGCGACGCCCGCGTCGCCCGCACCGGCCTCAAGGTCCGCCACGGTCGGCAACGTCATCCCGTTGCGCCCCAACCACTCCCGCACCTCGAGGGTGGCCCGCACGTCGTCCTCGTTGTAGCGCAGGATCCGCTGCTCCTGCTCCGGGTCCGGGCCGGCCGACCCGTCGCCCACCGCAGCCCGGTACCAGGCCAGCGAGTTCTCCCCGCCCGGCTCGGGATCCCGCCAGGAGAACCCCAGCGCGCCGGCCACCGCCTTCAGCCGGAGCGAACCGGTGGGCAGGAACAGTCGCTTGAGCTCGGCGTGCTCATCCACCCAGTCCGGCGATGCGCAGAACTCGGCGATCTCCTGCGCGGTCGGCATACCGGCCACCCCGGGATACCGCAGCGGGATGGCACGCATCCACCGTTCCTCGGCGGTCCGGGCGTAGCAGAAGGCGGCGAAGCTGAGCCCGCGCGCCGTCGCAGCGGCCCGGACGTCGAGCAGGAACCGGTAGAACTCGACGAACACCTGCGCCTCACTGACCGACGGCAGCGGCCGCCAGGTGGCGAAGGGTCGGTACCCGGGGGTGAACCCGACGTCCGCTCCGGACAGATAGGTGCCCCACAGGTAGGCGCCGTCCTGGCCGTAGGACTCGGAGTCGACATCCAGCTCGACGTCCGCGCGGCGGATCGCGCCCCGCCGGCCGATCCGCACGAGCGGGATACCGAGCTGGAAGGCGCGCGCCCTGACCCGTGACTGGCTGACCGGCGCCGTGCTGAGCCGGAGCTCGGCCGCCAGCTCCCGCGGTAGCTCCGTCGGCAGCTCGGCCAGCTGGTCGATCGTGTGCACCCCGGCGGCCTGCAGCAGCGCGACGTCGCCACCCGTCACCAGCAGCGAAACGTCACGGGCCTGCTCGAGTTCGGCCGAGCAGCGGGGCCACCACGGGCAGCGCCGACACTCGGGGATCCGGGAGGGAAGGGCCAGCGGCTCCGCGCCGCTCGCGGCGGCCCCGGCCACCGCCAGCCGGTCGGCGAATCGCCGATCGTAGTCGGCGAGCGTCGACGCACCCGGCAGGTCGAGGTCGTGCCAGACCACCAGCGCCTCGTCGCCCGGGTCCCCGCGGCCGATCACCCCACCACGGGCGGTTGACGACGCCCACCCCAGTTCTGTCAGCTGGCGGTAGTGGTGTGCCAGCGCGATGACGTCGGCCCGACCCCGGCGGGCCCGGCGGGTGGGGTCGGGCAGCACCCGGGCAGGGTCGCCGAACGTCGAACAGCGCGCGCCTTGCCCCGGGTCAAGGGTGCGGTGAGCCCTGATGATCACCGGCTGGTACCCGTCGCCGGCCCAGATCAGGAGGTCCGGCCATCCCGACCGGGAGCTGTCGGGCAGGCCCGGGTAGATCAGTACAGGAGTGATCAGGACAGGGGAGATCGGTGCCGGAGCGGGCGGTGCGAGCGCCGCCGGCGCCGGGACGTCTGCTGACAGCACGGCTCCGCGGGGCACCAGGACGGTGCGGTCGGCGTCGTCTGCCGGCTGGCCGCGGGCCGCCCGCAACGCGCGCAGCACTGCTTCGCGATGCTCGGCCAGCTCTGTGATCGCGCGGTGGGCGCTCGCCGAAGCGACAGGCCTTTGCAGGCCGACCGCCCAGTCCAGGTGCACCCGCCGGCGGCACCGGTAGGCGGCCGAGGGACCCAGCCGGACGGGACGGCCGGTCACCGACGCCTGCCGCTCGCAGTCGTCGCGGTCGGCATCACACCAGGCACGGCATCAGGCACGGCATCACGCACGGAGTCACGCACGGAGTCAGGCACGGAGTCAGCCACCGCCCGCCCGACCGCCGGCGCGCGCCCCATCCCGGCCAGAGAGATCATCGCCGCCCAGGGTAGGCCCGCCGGGACTCCCGAATGCACAGGCGAGCCGGACCCCTCTACGCTGACCTCTGATCGCCGGTCGCCGGCCTGAGAGGGGAGCACCCGTGGCATTCGGCCGCAAAGCGCGCAAGAAGAAGCCTGTCAAGCCACCCAAGCAGTCGGCGCGGCCCGGGTTCTTCACGATGGTGACCGACCCTCGGACGGTGCTGCGGGTCGTCACCGCGATCAGAGTGGCCGGCCCGTTGGTTGCCGCGGGGGCCATGCAGGCCTCGACATCCGTCCGCGGCCTGTTGGACGAGCAACGTGCCAAGCATCTGGGCGTGCCCGTCGACGACGTGGCCGCCTACAAGGGCCCGACAGGTCCGGCGCGGGCACGGATCGCGGGGTTGTCGTCGGCCATCGACGAACTCCGCGCGCGCCGCAGTGGGGACACGGCGGTCATCCGTTTCGCCGACACCGCGACCACCCGACTGACTGACCTGACAGCGGCGGTTGATGCGACGGTCTCGATGCCGCCTGGTACCCGCGGCGCGGCACTGCGCGCCGTCAACAGCGATCTGGACAGGGTGGACGCCGAGTTGATGACGTTCCTGGTCGGTCCACGCAGCTCCTGAGGCGCTCTTCCGCTCTCGGAAACCTCGCGGCACCCCAGATTGGGGAATCGTCACCGTGCGACGCGGTCAGCTAGCCTGACGCCGTGCGAGCGCCGACCTCCCCGCGCTGGCGGATGCTGCGAGCCTCGGTGTTCGCAGTCGTCGCCACGTCGCTGGCTGCGATCGGTCACGTGAACGGCGGTGGGCACGCACCCGATCCGGCGATCCTGATCGTGCTGGCCGCGCTGGTCGGGGCGAGCGTGTCCGGGTTGGTCGATCGGCGCCTCAGCGGGCTGCAGATCACCGCGATGCTGGCCGCCAGCCAGGTCGGCTTCCACCTGCTGTTCGAGGTGACGGCCCATCAGTCGGGTCCCGTCGACGTCGCGCGGATGGTCTCGTTCCACCTGTTCGCCGCTGCCGCTTCCGCGTGGCTGATGACGGTCGGTGAAAGTGCGCTCTTCCGGCTCTTCGCCGCGCTGCACCGGCTGATCGTCCGGCTCCGGGTGGCGGCCCCGATCTGCGTCGCTCCGAGCTGGACCGCGATCCTGGTCGATCACTCGTGTCCCGGGCAGCGCCGCTCGCTGGCCGCCTCTGTCACCCGGCGGGGTCCGCCCGTCGCGCTGCGCACCGCCGGCCACTCGGCCGGCTGATTACTCGGACGGCACCGTCAGGTCCGGGTGCGTTCTTCCATGCCGTGATCCTGCTGTCCGATCGGCCCACCAGGCGTCGCCTGACGCTGATCACGACACGCGCTCACGACGGCAAACGCCCAGGGCTGCTGGGTACGTTGCCGCGTCGAGCCCCCCACGAAACCACTGCAAGAAGGCTTCCTCATGCTCAAGAAACCAGCTCGCGGGCTTCGCCTGCGGCGCTTGCTGACCCTTGTCACCCTCACCGCGGTCACCCTGATCGCCGGCGCTGGTGCCGCCGCCGCCCACGTCACCGTCAACCCATCGAGCGCCCCCGCAGGCGATTTCACCAAGCTCACCTTCCGGGTTCCCAACGAATCCGACACCGCCGGCACGGTCGCCGTCACGGTGACGCTGCCGACCGACCATCCCTTTGCCTTCGTCTCGGTCAAGGAGGTGCCCGGATGGACGGTGACACCGACCAAGCAGACGCTGGCGGCACCGGTCACCGAGGGCGACCTCACCATCAAGGAAGCCGTCACGTCGGTGACCTGGACCGCCCAGGCCGGCAACCGGATCGGGCCCGGTGAGTTCGCCGAGTTCGAGATCTCCGCCGGACCCGTGCCGGACGTCGCATCGCTGGAATTCGCCACCACCCAGACCTATGACGACGGCACGGTCGTCGAATGGAACGAGCCGACGCCGGCGTCCGGCGAGGAACCAGAACACCCGGCGCCGACGTTGACCGTCGCGGCCGCAGGCGACGCCGAGGATTCGCACAGCGACGAGACCGCGGCGGCCTCGACCGAGGTCGAGGCGAGCGCCGCGACCGTGTCGGCGGCGTCGGCCACCGGCGAGCCATCAGGAGGATCCGACAGCACGGCGGTGATCCTGGCCGTCATCGGGATCGTGGTGGCGGCGGCGGCATTGCTGACCGCCGCCGTCGCGCTGCGCCGCCGTCCGACCACCGGGGAGAAGACGTGATCATCACCACGGGCGCGTCCACCCCGCGCCGGCGTCCGGCGCTGCGGATCGGCCTGGTCGCAGTGCTGACTGCACTCGCGGCGGCCGGGTTCGCCGGACCGGCGGCCGCGCACGACGTGCTGATCAGCAGCGATCCCGCGGACGGATCGACCCTACAGACCGCGCCGGCGACGGTCACCCTGACCTTCGACCAGCCGGTGCAGAACTTCGAACCGGTGGTCACGATGACCGGAGGGGATGGCCAGTCGTACCAGAGCGGGTCGCCGACGGTGGACAGCACGGTCGTCACCAGCGCGGTCGGCGAGATCACCCAGGCAGGCGAGTACGTCATCGCCTTCCGGGTGGTCTCTGCCGACGGCCACCCGGTGACGGGCGAGGTCAAGTTCCAGTTCGCCGGCGCCGCCTTGGCGGTGGAATCGACCGGGGCCGGCTCCGCGGCGACCGGCACGTCCGCGGCTGCGCCAGCGCCCGGGACAACGTCGTCGGCGGCGGCGGCGGCGCCATCATCGGCGACGGTGTCCACCGCGGCGGTGGGGCCGGCCGGCTCGTCATCGGGACTGTCCGGATGGGTGTGGGCCGCGCTCGCCCTGGCGGCCGTGCTGATCATCGCGGCGATCGTGGTGGTCCTCCGCCGGCCGCGCCCGTCCGGCTGAGCCGGCGCCCTCAGGTCGGCTGGGAAGCGGGGAGGTTCGGGTCGGCGCCGGTCAGCCGGACCGACTCGTCCCACAACCACCGCGCCGCGTCCGCGTCGGTCGCCACCTTGGAAAGGGTCGCGGCCGCCGGCGCGCCGCGGCCCAGCCTGCTCGGCCCGATGAACTCCCCGCCGGTCAGCTCCGGCGCCGTCGCCGCGTAGAGCTGCGCGCGGGCACCCTGCGCCGGCGAGGAACCGAGGATCGCGGTGGCGCGGCGGGCGAGCAACACCGACCGTCCGGCGCCGTCGTCCGGTTGGCTCTCCGCGGTCGCCGACCAGCCCGGATGGGCCAACACCGACACCAGACCACGACCCGGCGCAGCACCGGGCGCCCGACCGATCATGCTCGCCCGACGGTGCAGTTCCTGGCTGAACAGTGCGACCGCGAGCTTGGACTGCCCGTAGGCACGCATCGGCGAGTACTCGCCGGTCAGCCCCAACCCGCGGTCGAGCGGACCGACCCTGGCGTATGTCAGTGACGTCACCGAGACCACCCGAGCACCACCGGCCGAGCGACCCAGCGCCGGCAGCAGCCCGACGGTGAGCGCGAAATGGCCGAGATGATTCACCCCCATCTGGCGGTCGAACCCTGCCGGGGTCAGCTCCCGTCGGGGTACCAACATGACCCCGGCGTTGAGCATCAGCACGTCCACCGGTTCGGGCTCCTCGACCAGGCCGGAGGCGAAGTCCCTGATCGACGCGAGTTCGGCCAGGTCCATGTGGATCACCCGGAGTTTCGCGTCCGGAACCTGCTCTCGGATCCGTTGCGCGGCGGCTTGTCCACGGTCCAGGTCGCGGACCGCCATCACCACCTCTGCGCCGGCGTTGACCAGGGCCAGCGTGGAGACGTATCCGAGTCCGGTGTTCGCGCCGGTGACGACCGCCCGGCGGCCCCATTGGTCGGCGACCTCCAGATGGCGCCACCGGTCGATCACGACCGTTCCTGCATCGGCATGATCACTTCACGGACGATCAGCATGATCGCCGCGGCCACCGGCACGGCCAGGATCGCTCCGGTGACGCCGAGCAGCGAGGCACCGATCAGGATCGCGACGACGACGGCGCCGGTGGAGATCTCGACGGTGCGGCGCATCACCCTGGGATACAACCAGTACGCCTCGAACAGGTGCTGGCACAGGTAGAACACCCCGGCGATGATGCCGATCGCCAGCGACTGGGTGAAGCCGAGCAGGGTCATCGAGACGCCGATGATGATCGGGCCGACCACCGGGATGAAGTCGAGCACCGCCGCGCCGAGCGCGATCGCCCACGGATAGGGCAGGCCGATGATGAACGCGAAGATTCCCGCGATCAGCCCGGCCTGGATCGCGATGATCGTTGCGCCCGAGAGGTAACCGCCCATCTGCTTGAGCACGCGGTCGCTGAGCTCGACGACCCGCGGCCGGCGGGTGGCGGGCACCAGCCGGTAGGCCGCGGCCTTGATCCGCGGGAACCCGGCCAGGAAGTACAGGGTCAGGATCAGGATGATCAACAGGTCGAGAAACACCGACGCCACCGTCACGCTGGCGGTCAGGATCCCGCCCGCGGCTCCGCTGCCAAGGCTCTGCACGATGTTGGAGTTGCGCAAGGCGTTGAGCAGCCCGAACCGCTGGTCCAGGTTCTGGATGGTCGCGTTCTCCTGCAGGCTCTGGATCAGCTGCGGCACCGACCCGACGAACGAGCCCACCTCGTTGACGATCGGCGGCACGATCGCGTAGATCGCCGCGGCGATGACCGCCAGCAGCGCCAGGAACACCGTCGCCACCGCGCCTCCCCGCCGCAGGCCGTTCCGTTCGAGCAGGCTGACCAGTGGGTCCAGCCCGATCGACAGCAACGTTGCGATGGCGAGCAGGATGAGCGTGTCGCGAATGGTGTCCAGCATGAGGTAAGTGACGTACGCGATGAGCACGCCGAGTCCGCCGAAAAAGCCCCAGTTGAACGGCGAGTGGTACGGATGGCTGCGGGAGTCCCCGCCCGCGGCTGCGGTCTCCGCGGTCTGGGCGCTGGCGGTGGCGGCGGCCGCGGCGGCCTCGGTCGCCCGCACCGCCCGTTCCGACATCATCCGAGTGGACAGCGTGGTCAGCGCGGCGAGCAGACCGGCCCGGCGGCGGCCCTGTTGATCGTCCTGATCGTGGCCGTCCGGTGCCCCCGATCCCGGTTTTGAGCCGTCGACGGCAGGGCCGCCTGATGCGGCGCCGGCGGGCTGCGGCTCGCGCGAATCATCACCGAACTCGTCAAGCGCGTCGTCGAGCGCCGCCTGCCAGGCGGCGGCTTGCTCGTCAAGATCGCCGGCGCTCGAGCCCGATGTGCCGTCGGCAGCACCCGGAACGACCCGTGACGGAGCGGCCGGGGGTGCGGCCGGATCCTCCGATGACGAGTCCTCCGGCGCCGGATGCTCGGACGACGGCGTGGCTTCACGGTCTGGCCGACCGGGTGAGCCGGGCACAGCGCCCGATTCGCCCGGGGCCGGACCCGTCATGCCGAGGCGACCAGGTCTTCGTAACCCGGGTGGTGCTCGGTGATCCACCAGTTCACGTACGGGCAGGTCGGGATCACTGTCACGCCCTCGGCGCGAGCGGTGTCCAGCGTCGCCTTGACCAGGTCCGATGCGACGCCATAACCGCGGGAGGCCGGTTCCGTGTAGGTGTGCACGATGTTCCACTTGCCCGGCAGCCGGCGGTAGTCCAGCACCGCCACTTCGTTGCCGTCGATGAGCAGGCGGAACCGGCCGAGATCGGCGAGGTGTTCGACGACCTGGGTGCGCGTCGGTCCTGCGCCCAAGGGCTCCAATTTCGAAATGTCCAGCGTGCCTGGCTCAGCCGCCTGATCGGTCATTCCCCGATCCCTTCTGCGTTGTTGTGCGAGCGGGTGTCGCCGATACCGATCGTGGCACATTCCCCTGACACCAGCCGCGCCGAGGGCCGGTAATGGCCCGGCTGGCACCTGCGACCTGCTCGCGGACCGGACGCAGCGTGTTCCTGCGCCGGTTCGACGGCGGACGGCTCTAGCGAGGTTCGCCGGATCATGGGTCGCCTCGATCCTGGATTCTTGACCTCCGGATGGCCGTCGCAGTGTCCGAGATACACGACGACGCAGCGCGATGGACCGCCGCTTCAGCACCACATGCCTCGCGTGCACTGGTCGGCTGCTGTGCGGGAGATCCTGCAGCGGCTTCACCCGCTCGGGTTGGATCTCGTCGAGCAAGCCGAGGTCCCGTCACAGATGACCCGATCGCCGCGGCGAACCGAGCCGCCCGCGGGATCACCCACCGAGGATGAGTCGCCTTCACCTGACGAATGTCACTGTGGACCACAAGACAGGGATCACCAGCGACGCGCTTGTGACCAGAGCGTCCAGACCAGCAGGGTGCGGTCGCGGGTCCGACGAGGGGTGGACTGAACGGTGAGCCCGAGTTCGCTGTGGACTCTCCTGCTGGTGATGACCGTTGCCGCGTTGGCACCGATCATCTCCCGCCTCGTACCGGGTCGGCCGCCGCAGGTGCTGTTCCTGATCCTCGGCGGCATCGTCATCGGACCCCACGCGCTCGGCTTCGCGGACTCAGGCGACATCGAACTCCTCGCCGGACTGTGGCTGGGGTTCCTGTTTCTCCTCGCGGGACACGAGTTGGACCCACAGTTGCTGCGGGAGAAGGCCGGACAGCAGGCCCTCGTCGCCTGGACGATCAGCACCGTGCTGGCTGTCCTGGTCGTCGGTGGCCTCGCGGCCATCGGATTTGTGCAAGCGTTCGTACCGGTGTCGATCGCGTTGACCACCACCGCACTCGGCACGCTGCTCCCGATCCTGCGCGACCAGAACATGCTGACCGGCACGTTCGGCCGCTTCATCTTCGCCGCCGGCGCTGCCGGGGAACTCTTTCCGATCCTGGCGATCTCGCTCTTCCTCGGCGCCTACAAGACCTGGTGGGAGGCGCTCATCATCGCCTCGATCGCCGGCCTGGCGTTCGTGCTCGCGTGGCTGACCCGATTGCTTTCCGGAACCCGCGTAGCGGCAATCATCGGCGAGAACAAACACGCCACCTCACAGTCGACGCTGCGCATCACGGTGGTCCTGCTGGTCGGTCTGCTGCTCATCACGCAGAAGTTCGGAGTCGAGGCCGCGCTGGGAGCATTCTTCGCGGGCATGGTGCTGCGGCGTACCTCAACCACGGACGACAACAGCGAATTCGAGGAGAAGCTGGACGCCGTTGGGTACGGCTTCTTCATCCCCGTCTTTTTCGTCAGTTCCGGCATGGCCCTTGACCTGCAGTCCATCGTGGAGAACCCACTCCGGCTGCTGGTGTTCTTCGTGCTGCTGCTCGCAGTGCGCGGTGCACCCGCGCTGCTGGTCTACCGCAAGTCCCTCGCGCTGAGGGAGCGTTTCGAGATGGTGTTCCTGACGGCCACGGCGCTGCCGCTCCTCGTCGCGCTGTCCGAGATCGGTATCGATTCCGGTGTGATGCTGCCGCAGAACGCGGCGGCGCTCGTCGGTGCCGGCGTCCTTTCCGTCGCCGTTTTCCCGTTGATCGCGATCCGCATCCATCGACCGTCAGGTCCGATGGTGGCTCGCGAGAGCGCTGCCGAGGCGCCGACAAAGCCCCCACCGACGAAGCCCCCACCGACCAGCCCTCCGGCCTTGTCCTGACCATCCCGGCGCGGTCACCGGCCCGCAGACCCGACGGCCAACGGGTTGTCCACGGTGCAGCAACTGTGCGCAATCTGGGCGTGCGGGGCGTCACCGTTGAGTGATAGCGCCAACTCCGACTCGGCTCCGGTTTTGGGGTCTCGGCTCCGACACATGTTGGCGCTCAGTGGTGAAAAGCGGTGCTCAGTGGTGATGGCCACGGGAATGGCCTCGGCCAACGGGGCATCGGACGAGATGATCACCTCGGCGCGGCGGCGGGCGGTGATCCGGAACCAGACCAGTAGCGATCGACGGTCCGTCGGCCAGGGCTCCGCCACGACGAGCGAGGAATTCCGCGTTCGGCCGGCACGACAAACGGGAACAGACATCGGGGTGACGCCGACGCCAAGGCCCAGGTGGACGGAAGGTGCGCGGGCGCGTGTACCCCGCCCGGCCGTGGCGTCGGCATCATGACGGTCGGCGCGTGGGGAAACGGCGCGACGACACCGAGGTTCCCACGGCGCACCTGCTACCGGGAACGAAGAGTTGTGGCAGCTCTTGTGCAGGGCAAGAACGTCGCCATGGTCGCGGCGGACGGCGTCGAAACGTGAGCAGCAGTCAAGCAGCCGTCCATCTTACAAACGGGCCAACAGTTCGGCCTTCTTCGCGGCGAATTCGGCCTCGGTGACAAACCCCTTGTCGCGCAACGATGCCAGCGTCTCGATCGCAGCGCCGATCTCCGCGGCACTGGTGACGATCCCGGACGCGGCGGGCGCCGGTGGCGGCGCGGGTGCCGGCGGCGGAACCACCGCGGCCGACGGCGCCGGGGGTGTCGCGGCGGGAGCAGGCCCAGCCGGACGGGGTGGCGCCGTTGCCCGGACCGGCGGCGTAGCGACGGGTGGACCGGCGGCGGGCGAAGGCTCAGCCGCCACCCTGGCAGCAGCCGGGGACGGGGTCCCGCCCGTCACCACCGGCAGCGTATCCACCGTGAAAGTGCCTTGCTGGCTGGAGAACTCGAGCGACCCGCGGCTGCCCTGCTGCTGTTGAACGCCGGAGATCGCGTGGTCCAGCGTGTCGTACAGGGTGATCGCGCCGCTCCGCCGGATGGCCAGCCGCCGCGGTCCGGGGAAATAGGCATAGGAGGCGTCGTTCTGCCCGCCCGACGAACTCGGGCGTCCCAACCCCTCAGGCCACCAGGCCTGACCCCCGAAACTCCCGAACCCAGCGGACCCAGGCTCCGGGGGCCGGACCAGCACGCCTCCGGAGGCCAGCAGCGCCGAGAGTTCCGAGCAGATGCCGCTGACGGTTGACTGCAGGCCGGGGTTGAACATGTCCCCGACCATGGTCATCCCGCCGCGCATCCACTGCCCGTTGCCGCCCAGTTCCGGATGGGAGAACTGCGCCATCGCGCCGCCCCCACGGGCGACGGCGTCCAGCAGCGTCCTCACCGCGCCGTCGCTCACCCGGTAACGCGCGGCGAGATCGGCGACGGCGGATTCACCGGCCGGAGTCAGAGGTGCACTCATCTTGGCTCCCATCGTGATGGCAAAGGTCAGGCTACCGGCCTTGTTTGCCGCCCAATTCCCCTCCTCGGACGGGCGCTCGTTCGCCCCCGAGCCTCTTCTCACCCCCATCGTGGGAGGCGCGGCACCGCGCAGAGGGGCACAGTAGATGCGTCCCGATTGATCGGAATGATGGGGAGCAGCCCACAATGTCAGCCAAGGTGATCGCACATCCGAGTGTCGGGGACCGACGCGCGCAGGGAGCCGACGCACGGATCCAGACTCCTCCGGAGGCACACATGGGATGGTCGCCGGCAGCCGACCGCCCTGACCCGGTGGCACTGCTCGAGGAACAGAACGTGACGCGGGAGCCAGACCTGGTGCCGGTCCGGCACGGCCGGATGATGGTCTCGCCGTTCACCTTCTACCGCGGCGCGGCGAAGATCATGGCCACCGATCTCGCGGCGACACCGACAGCGGGGCTGATCACCCAACTCTGCGGGGACGCGCACCTGTCGAATTTCGGCGTGTTCGCCTCGCCCGAGCGGGAATTGCTGTTCGACCTGAACGACTTCGACGAGACGCTGCCCGGGCCGTTCGAATACGACGTGAAGCGGATGGCAGCCAGTTTCACCATCGCGGCACGCAACAACGGCCTGACCAAGGCGGAGAGCGGGTCCGTCACGCAGGCGTCGGTGCGGGCCTACCGGGAGGCGATGGCCCAGTTCGCCGAGATGGGCACGATGGAGCTCTGGTACACGAGTAAGTCCGCGACCGAAATGCAGGCCGCACTGAGCAAGCTCGCCGCCGAAACCACCAGCAGTGCAAGGGGTGTGAAGAACCGGAAAAAGGCAAAGGGCGGCGGCAAGGTCAGCAAGGACGCGAAGGCCGTCAAGGACAAGGGCAAGCCAGCACCCGGAAGCATCGCCTGGGCGGCCAGGCAGGCGGACAAGAACATCCGCAAGGCGCAGGCCCGGGACAGCCTGCAGGCCCTGTCCAAGCTCGGCGAGGTGGTCGACGGGAAGTACCGCATCGTCAGCCAACCGCCGATCGTGGTCCCCGTTCGTGACCTGGAGGAGCAGTACGGCATGAACGAAGCGGACGTCGCCAAAGTGTTGCACGACCAGTTCCGGGACTACCGCGCCACGTTGCAGGACGATCGCAGGAACCTGCTGGAGAGGTTCGAGATCATCGACATGGCCCGCAAGGTCGTCGGCGTCGGTAGCGTCGGCACCAGGGCGTTCATCGTGCTGCTGCAGGGTCGCGACCCTCAGGATCCGCTGTTCCTGCAGGTCAAGGAGGCGACCAGATCAGTCCTGGAGGACCATCTGCCGAAGAGCCGCTACCGCAACCCCGGCGAACGGGTGGTGCAGGGGCAACGGATGATGCAGGCGGCCAGTGACATCTTCCTCGGCTGGACGAAGGGCGTACAGGCCAACCGTTACCTGTACTGGCGGCAGTTGCGGGACATGAAGGGGTCGGCGCTGGTCGACACCATGTCCGCCTTGATGCTGGAGTACTACGCCGGGCTCTGCGGTTGGACCTTGGCCCGCGCGCACGCCCGCTCCGGTGACGCCATCGCCATTGACGCCTACCTCGGCACCGCCGACGGCTTCGACATCGCGATCACCGACCTCTCCCAGCGGTACGCCGACCAGAACGAGGCAGACTACCAGGCGTTCGTCGACGCGGTCCGCAGCGGCCGGATACCCGCCGTCGAGGGTCTGTGACGACGGCGTTCCCGGATAGCTGCGCCTCGTCGGGCCTGGCAGCTCAGGCCGACCATGGCCGCCGCAGCAGCGCCGGGGTCCGTTCGTCCGCCTTGGTACGCGGTTCGATCTGGAGTTCGGTCGCCGCCAGCCCGCGAGCGTGGAGCAGGTCCAGGATGACGCGGAGTTCCTCTCGGTCGGGCACGGCACCGGCGAGCACGGTGACGGTAGGCACCGTCGTGGTCGCAAAGCCGGACAGGGTGGACGCCAGCACCGGCCCGATCTGGCCTGCGACGACGATCTCGTAGTCGCGCGCGGTGGTGCTTCCTGTCGGTGGGGTGCTCATAGTTGCCGAATCCCACGCAGTTCGATGCCCCAACTGTGTAGTCGGTTGATGATTCCGATCAGTGCGGCCTGGTCCTGGACCGGGCCCCGGAGCACGGTGTCGACGGCCTGACTGACCACGTGCACGTTCTCCAATTCCTCGAGCACGTCAGCGGGCACGGGGCCGACGACCCGGATCTCGAACTCCACCGCTGTCATATCTTGACCCCCGAACACCGGCCAACACGCTTCCTTGCCGCGACCATCCCACTCCCCGGCTGCGGCCGGATCATCCGAACCGGATGGGAAGTCGGGACCTAAGGCCGTAGCCGGGCCACCGTGTCCGGACGCAACCTGTGGGTGCCGTTCGCCGGGGTGCCCGGCGGACGTGGTTGGGCCAACGGATCGTAGGAGAACGTTTGATGCGGGACGACCAGGTCACCCGCCTGCTCAGACTGCGGGCGGCGCCCCCCGCGGTTTCCCCGGGCTTCGTGCGGCGACCGCACCTGGAGGACCGCATCACGGCCGCCGTCCGTGGTCCGGTGACGCTGGTGAGCGCTGGTCCGGGTTACGGCAAGACGCTCACCCTGGCGTCCTGGGCCCGCGGGGGCAGGGCTCCCGGCCCGGTGGCATGGCTGGCGATGGACGAAACAGACAACCACGTGCAGTCGTTCTGGTCCGACGTGCTGGGTGCGCTCGCGGTGGTCGACATCGTTCCCGCCGACAGCGCGCTCAGGCATATGACCCCCGCCGCGGGGTTCGGCGCCCGGGAGCTCACCCAGATCCGGGAGGCGTTGGCCGAGCTGCCGGAGGTGCTTGTGCTGGTGTTGGACGATTTCCAGCAGGTCTCCAACCCGGCGGTGCTGGAATCGTTCGGTCAGCTGCTGGATCATCAACCGCCCCAGCTGCGCCTGGTGCTGGCCACCAGGTCGGATCCGGCGCTGCGGCTGCACCGGTTGCGGGTCAACGGTGAAGTCACCGATGTCCGCGCGCATGACCTGGCTTTCGGCTCGACCGAGGCGGCGGAGTTGTTCGCCCGCAATGGCCTTCGCCTGTCCGAAGGTCAACTCACGGTGCTGCTGGACCGCACCCAGGGGTGGGCCGCGGGCCTGCGGCTGGCCCTGATGTGTCTGGATCCGGGTGACATCGACGGCGGCATCTCCCGGTTCACCGGCAGCGACCATCTGGTGGCCGAATACTTGATCGAAGAGGTCACCGACCAACTTCCCGAGCAGGACCGGGAGTTCCTCTTGATGACCAGCGTGGCCGACCGGCTCGCTGCCGGTCTGGCGAATGAGTTGACCGGCCGTAGTGACGGCCAGCTGTCCCTGGAGCGACTGGCGTCGCGCAACTCGTTGGTGGTGGACCTGGCGGGCCGGTCGGAGTGGTTCAGTGTCCACCCGCTGCTGCGGGAACTGTTGCTGCATCGGTTGTCTCGGGACCGGCCAGGCATCGTTGCCGATGTGCACCTGCGGGCGTCGCGGTGGTTCGCCCAGCAGGGCGAACCGATCCCCGCCATCCGGCACGCAGGTCGAGCCTTGGATTGGGACGAGGTCGGGCGGCTGCTGGCCGCGCTGGGCCTTCCGCTGGTGCTCACTCCGAGCGGCCCGGCCCTGGTGGCAGCGTTGGGCCCGGCCGCGGCCCACGCCCTTGTCGCCCCGACCACCAGTACGCTGCTGGCCGCGGCGCTGTGCCACTATCATCGGCACGATTTCGAGGCGATGGCCCAAGACGCGCGGGACGCTGCCGCGCTGATGGTCGATGTTCGACCGAACGACCGGCCCGCAGCCGCCGTGACGATCGCGCTGCTGGACGTGGTGTACGCGCGCACCCGGAATCCTGCCGCGACCACGAGCAGGGCCAGCACGTTGCTGGCCCTGCTCGACCAGGTGCCGCGGTGGCAGATGCCCGTCATCGAGCATTACCGGGTCGTCGCGACCAACAACATTGCGCTCGGGCGGCTGTGGGCCGGCGACCTCGCCGCCGCCGAGACCAACCTGGCCAGCGTGCAGACCCGTTGCGCTGAAATGGGTCTGGGTCTTGTCGAGCTGAGCGCGCTAGCTCACCTGGCACTGTTGGATGCGATCCACGGCCGGTTTCCGGACGCCGCGGGCCGGGCGGATGCAGGGCAGCGGATAGCCGAGCGCAGAGGCTGGTCGTCCGAACCACAGGCATTGGCGCTGTACGCCGCCCTCGCGCTGACCGACATCGCCACCAACCGGCTCGACGCGGCGCAAGCCAGCATCGACGCCGGCCTGAATGTCAGCAATGGCGGCTCGGACATCGCCTGCCGCTTGGCGCTGGCCATCGCCGCCGTGGAGGTCGCAGTCGCCCGCCACGACCCGTCCGCTGCGCGCGCTGCGGCCGCATGCCTCACGTCGATCCAGGCCCACGCCGGGGCTCTGCCCGCGATGCTGGCCCGCTGGTGCGCCGTCGCGCGCGCCGACATGCACCTGTCCGCCGGCCAGGCCCAGGCGGCCATCGACCTGTTGGCAGACGACAACCCGGAATCGGGGGGGTTCGCTGCCGCCCTCCACCGCATCGCGCTGGCCAAGGCCCGACTGCTGCTGCATCAACCCGACGCCGCGCTCGACCTGTTGGCCAACGACCCAGCGGCACTACTGTCGTACCGGGGAGCCGCAGTGGAGGGCCGGATCGTGGCCGCCGTCGCGGCCGACCGAACGCACCGCGAGACCGCTGCCCTGTCAGCAATTGCCGACGCGATCGACCTCGCACAGGGCGTCGGAATGACCGGGCCCTTTGTGGCCGCCGGAACGCAGATCACGGCGTTGATCGCCCGCCACCGACACGTCGTCGCAACGCACCTCACCTTCACCAGCGGCCTGACCACTGCCGCGGCCGGCGGCTCGGCGACCGCGGCCCCGGCGAATCCCAGCGCCGAAGTGTTGACCGAACGGGAACGCGCGGTGCTGAACTATCTGCCGACCATGTTCAAATCGGGCGAAATAGCTTCCGACCTGTTCATCACGGTCAACACCGTGAAAACCCACCAACGCTCCATCTATCGCAAACTCGGCGTCGCCACCCGCCGGGACGCCGTCGACCGGGCCCGCGACCTGCACCTCTTGTGACAACAACAGACCGCATCGCCAAGAGCGGCGGTCTTCGGGTCCTGCGTGCGTTTGCTCATCGGCAAGCGTTCACCGTCGCGGCGACACCCACCAGCGAACCGATCTCCGTCGTCACGTTGTTGCTCCGACCCGGTCTCATCCGGTTCGAATGACCCCGGGGTGACATGGTCGCCGGAGATCTGCGTGGTTCATCCCGACCGTGTGGTTCCCGACCCTTGGGGTCAGCACAGGATCGAGATGTCGGGGTCACCCGACGGATCACCGTAGACGAAGGAGCGTTCTGATGGTCACCGATCACCGGACCGGACAAAGCCCCCCAGCCACCCCACCCAGCGGCGCCGCGGTCGGCCTGACCATCTTCGCCGGCATCGTGATGATCACAGTGGGGGTGTTCCAGGCCATCCAGGGCATCGTCGCCCTGTTCAACGACACCTTCTATGTCGTCGGGCAGAAATGGACGTTCTCCTTCGACATCACGACGTGGGGCTGGATCCACTTGCTGGCCGGGGCTCTGCTGGTGGTGGCCGGGTTCTTCCTTTTCCAAGGCGCCGTGTGGGCGAGAGTGGTCGGAGTCGGCGTCGCGATCATCAGCGCGGTGCTGAACTTCATGTGGCTGCCGTACTACCCGGTGTGGAGCATGTTGATCATCGCCCTTGATGTGTTCGTGATCTGGGCGCTCACCGTCCACGGCCGCGACGTCGCGAAGTAACCGGCGGGGCAGCGGCCCGAGGGGTGTCGCATGTCCAGCGGCAGGCACGAGGCCCGGGCCGCACCCAGCAGGCCCAATCCAGCAGCAACGCAGGCCGACGATGGGAAGAGGAACCATGACCCAGGTATTGAAGGCATCCGACACGAAAGCAGGGCGGGTGTCCAGCACGGTGCCGTTGACGTGGAGCGAGGTGTACTACACCAATTGCCCGCTCGTTTCTGCCAGCAATGTTGACCAGGAGCTGGGCTGGACCAGAGAGGAATTCAAGAAGATCGGCGTGACATACGCCTTTCTGCGCTCCCGCCGGGAGAACAACTGGTACCCGCACTACATCCACAACCTGGACAACCTGATCCGCTTCGGAGGGTTGTTCCCGCCCGTTCATGTGCATGCGGACATCCGCCGGACCGTGCTGCTGGGGGCGACCCATGCTCCGCACGAAGGCGGGTGCATGCTGGTCCGCGCCAGGGACGACGTTTACCGGATGACCGATCTGACGGGCAAGAAGATCGGGCTGACGAAGAGCCTGAACACCATCAAGAACGACTGGTGGCGCATCCAGGAGGAACAGGGCATCGAACTGATGCTGCGGATGAACGGCATGACCCGCAACGACGTGGAGATCGTCGAATTCCCCTACCCGGACGACTGGTACGACGACCCGAAGATGCTCGATCCGATGGAGAACCCGTCGGAGTTGTGGCTCAAACGGGACCACAAGCACGACCTGGCGTTCCGGCCGTTGGAGACGGCGCTCGGCACCGGTGTGGTCGACGCGATCTACACCCAGAGCAAGCCCTTCCAGCACCTGCAGGAGGCCACCGGCAAGTTCAAGGCCATCGAGGACCTGTCCCGGTACCCGGACTGGACGCTGCAGGTCGCCAACATCCCCGCCGTGATCACCTGCACCGCCGAGATGGCCGAGAAACACCCCGAACTGGTCGTCACGTTCATGAAGGGCATGATCAAGGTCGGCCGGTGGGCCAACGAATACAAGCGTGCCGCCGCGGCGATCCTGGACAGGCAGACGTTCTACGCCGACGTCGAGGACACCTACCAGGGCATCAAACACATCGACATGGTGCCCAACCTGTCCGCGCAGAACCTGGCCGCCGTCGAGATCGGCAAGGACTTCATGTTCAGCCACGGCTATATCAAGAATGATTTCGACGTCCACGAATGGGCCGCGCCCGAATTCGAGGAACAGGCTGTGAAGCAACTGCTCGAGGAACGCTGGGAGAAGCTCGCCGGGGAAAAACTCGGCCTGGAGCACCCCCGCCTCGGATAGCACCGGGGAAATCCAACAAAGTCAAGTTGCATTCAGAATGCGCCAGGCGTGGCGGTTCGGAACCATTGAACCGACCCGCCACGCCTGGCGCCTCACGAGCAGAGCAACACAACGGAAAGAAGGACACGTGAAGACGGCAGCTGAATTGGTCACAGCCGCGCGAGCGCAGATCCCACACGTAGCACCGCAGGACGCCGCCGCGGAACTGGCCACAAGCAGGGCAGTGCTGCTGGACGTCCGGGAGGCGCAGGAGTGGCAACACGGTCACATCCAGGGCGCGGTCCCCGCACCGCGCGGATTGGTCGAGTTCTACGCCGACCCGACAAACCCGCGGCACAACAAGGCCCTCGACCCGGCCGGCCGGGTCATCGTGGTGTGCGCATCCGGCGCACGCGCTGCGCTTGCGGCGGTCACCTTGAAAGACATGGGCTACGCGAACATCGCCGTCCTCGACGGCGGTCTCACAGCATGGACGGCCGCCGGCCTGCCCACCAACGAGCACGAATACTCCGGCATCTGAGCATGCCCAGGCCCGACGTGCCCACCCGGCGGACAACTCGTCGCAAAACCGGCGGCTCGCGGTCCAGAGAGGGGTTCATCTGCACACACCGGGCGGTTCGGTGATCACCCCGTCGGCCGTCGGCGACCTGACGGACGTTGACCCGGAGGCCGCTGAACTGTGGGATGCGTTGGCGCGAGCCAGGGCGCGCAACGACCCGCGGATCTTGGCCGAGGCTGTCCCGCGTTGGCAGCGAGCTGGTGGCGCAGGCTTCGAGGCGCACGCCCGGGTCGTGATCAGCGCGCAGTTGCGCTGGGGCGTCGACCGCCGGTGCCCGCCGGCGCGGGCGTCAGCAGCAGGCTGACAGGGCGACCCCTGGCACCGTCTTCGCCCTCGCGTGGAGTCGCCCGTAGCCTTCCCGTAGCCTCCTGATTCCGGGTCGCCGAGACGCCCGTCGGATCGAAAACGTCGCCCCTGTCATCACCGCTGTCAGCACCCGCGACGAGCCCGTGCACGTACCGTGGCCGCGCGTGGTCACGGCAGCCCGATCGACGGCCGGTCCCGGCCGCACCCGACGGTGGCAGGGTCCGCGCGAGCGTGAACGACGGAGATGATCATGGTCAGAGACGAATCCCCCGAGCAGGGCGCGCACGCCGCCCGGCGGCGTCCCGGTCGAGCGTTGCTCGCGAAGTTCGTCTCCGCGGACAGCTACGGCCTGGTGCTGGTCCTGGTCGTCGTCACCTACGTCGTGTCGGTGTCGTTTGTGGCGGGCTGGGCCCAATCGGTTGTGCTCGCCGTTCAGCTGGCCACCGTGTGGTTGACGTTTCGGACCGCGAGGACCCCGCTGTCCGCTCGGGTGATGGTGTTCGTGGTGTTTCTGGCCGTCGCCGCGGTGGCGTTCGTCAACCTGTTCATCGCGGTCACCTCGGAGGCCTTGGCCGTCGCGTTCGTGGTCAGCGCACTGTTGTATGTGGTGGCGCCGTTCGCCGTGGTCCGCGATATCGCGACCCGCCGCAGTGTCGACCAGGAGGCGGTGCTCGGGGCGATCGCCGCCTACCTGATCGTCGGGATGTGCTTCGCCTTCACCTACCGGGCGATCGGTGTCCTGCAACCCACCCCGTTCTTCGGCGCGGAAGGGCCCGGGGACATGACCCAAACCCTGTTCTTCAGCTTCGTGACCCTGACGACCACCGGGTACGGCAACCTGGTGCCGGCCACCAACCCGGGGCAGTCGCTGGCGGTGATGGAAGCCGTCCTCGGTCAACTGTTCCTCGTGACGGCCGTCGCCAAGATCATCACCGCCTGGAAACCCCGGCGGTGGCGCAGCCCGGAGGACCCCGATTAGGACGATGTGGCCGTCGTTGGCGCTTCGCTCGCCGCCACCGACTCGGCGGAGAATTTGGTGGGTGGGTGTCCGCTACTCGATCGTTGATTTCGGATTGATGAGCTTGACCACGCTGGGGAATGGGTAGACGACCACGAACACTCCGATGGTGATCCCGACCAGGTTGTAGAAGACCCGCATCAGCACGTTCTCGCTGCCGGAGGAGATGTCATTCGCGCTGTACAGCAACAGGATGGTCGCGGTGTAGAACAACGGCATCATCCCGAGCTTGGTCTTCTTGAACAGCCCGTTGAGCACCCCGGAAGCAGCGGCGACCAGCACGAGCGTCGTCAGGTCCGTGACGAAGGCCAGCGCAACGGACGCCAGGGCGGCACCGCCCAGGGTGCCGTAGAACCGCAGCCACGCCCGTTTGCGGGATAGGCCCTCGTCGTACCGCACGACGTTGCCGACCGCGCTGGGCGCCCACCCAATCTTGGCAAATCCCGCGATGTACGAGATGGCCAACGCCAGCGCGGTCCCGATGCCCATCCGGAAGCCCTGCTCGGACAGTTCACTGTTCGACTGGTTCTCGTTGACCGGCGGCGGTGGCAACGGCGTCCAGAACGGCAGCAGCGAAATGATCGCCGACCAGCCCATCACGAACGCGAACACCAGGAAATTGGCGGACGCCTTTTCCGGTGATCCGGTGTTCAGTCCGGCGGTGTAGATCATCACCAGGGTCAGGGCCAGCGGCCCACCGATCTTCCATCCACTCAGGAAGCTCAGGTTCACACAGACGAAGAACGTGAAGATGACCGCGATCACGGCGTCGGCGCGACCGCCCCGCCGATCAGATAGAAGCCCAGACCCAGGGCCACGACCAGGGAGCCCAACACGATCCGGCCACCGATCCTGCGCGGCAGGAACAGCGTGCTGAAGAAGAACGCGCCCTGGCCCAGGGTCACCAAATACGTGGTCTGTCCCAACGCAGGGGGTCGGCAAGGTCGGTATCCAGGGCGGCTGACCTGGTGTTACGCGTGTGACTGATGTGACGAGTGTTGGTGATGGGACGGCGAGGGTCATCCCGTGACGATCAAGTTCTCACACCAGCTCGT
>JBBQGJ010000022.1:0-35569 GCA_038322925.1 Mycobacteriales bacterium | reverse complement strand
GGCCTTCAGCGAGTCGACCGCTCAGCTGCCCGGCTGGCTGACCGCGCCACGCACCCGACCCCGGGTCTACTTGACCCTCGGTACAGTGGCCTTCGGCGCGGTCGAGGTGCTCAGCCGGGCGGTCGCCGAGATCGCACCCCTGGACGTCGATCTGCTGGTCGCGGTCGGTCCCGAGGGCGACCCCGCCGCCCTCGGTGCGGTTCCCGGCAGCGTGCATGTCGAGCGGTTCGTCGCGCAGGGCGACGTGCTTCCGCTCGTCGACATCGTCGTGCACCACGGCGGAACCGGGACCGTGCTGGGCACGTTCGCCGCCGGGTTACCCCAACTGATCCTGCCTCAGGGCGCCGACCAATTTCACAACGCTCGCAGCCTGGCCGCCATCGGCGCCGGTCGAGCCCTGCTCAACGACGATCAGCTGCCCGGCACCATCGCTCAGGCCGTGTCCGAAATGCTTGCGGGCTCGTCCGAGCGTCAGGTCGCGACCCGGCTCCGTGACGAGATTGACGCGCTGCCGACACCCGCGGAGATCGTCCCGGAACTCGTTGCGCTGGCGGGAACGTCGCCGGGTCACGGTCGGTAGCTGTTACGGCCTGCAGGGATGGCCGTCGCAGCCGCCGCAGGGCCGACCCGATAAGGGTTTTGAGGCGCCTCGAGTTCCAGGCAGCTCGGAACGGGCCGGCCGGGCAGGGCACGAGCGGGTTGCCCGACGCAACTACCCAGGAACCGAAGGGGCCCTGGAATGCGCTGCCGGGATGCGGATACCGCGAACACCGATGACGGATTCGCGGATCCGGCGGAGGAGCCGGGGTTTCCACGGCTGCCCGCGGAGGTGGTGCGGTCACCCTTGCTCAGAGTGGTTCCGGGCTGGAAGGAACCGCCGACGCCCGGCGAGCCGACCCCGACGTACTACAGTCGCCGGCAGTCAACGATGGGGCGAACAACCATGACATCCATGTCTGCTGCCGACTGGGACTCCCGGTACCGCGGGTCCGAGTTGGTCTGGGGCGCAGGGCCCAACGTCTGGGTGGAACGGGAGATGGCACCGCTCAGCCCGGCCCGCGCCGTCGACCTGGCCTGCGGGGAGGGCCGGAACAGTGTCTGGCTGGCCGCGCGTGGCTGGCAGGTGACCGGTGTCGACTTCGCTGCCTCCGCATTGGACAAGGCCCGGACGTTGGCGGCCGGCCAACTCCCGCCCGTGGTGATCGACTGGCAGTGCGCCGACGTCACCACCTACCGGGCGGCCGGCGCCTTCGACGTGGCCATGCTCGTGTATGCCCAGCTTCCGGCGGAACCGCGCCGGGCCGCACTCCGTTCGGCGTGGGATGCGCTGGCGCCGAAGGGGATCCTGCTGGTGATCGCGCACCACAGCGACAACCTGGCCCTCGGCGTCGGCGGCCCGCAGGACCCCACGGTGCTCTTCAGCGAGACCGATGTCGTGGCCGACCTGCGCGCGATCGATGGCTCGACGACAGTGGAACTCGCGGAGAGGGTCACCCGGCCTGTCGCCGGCAGCGAGCGTCCCGCTCTGGACGTACTCGTTCGCGCCCGAAAGCACTGACACACCGCCCGGGCCGCTGGCGATGCGCCTCCGCGCAGGACGACACTGACACCATGACCCAGCCCGATCACCGGTCGGATCCCGACGAGGGGGCGGCACCGTCAGTCGCCTCGGACCCCGAATCGTCCGGCACGGGCCCGGCCGAATTCGATGACGGAATTGCCCGCTACGCGCCGGGCGACAGCGGTGCGCCACCGATTGCGGAGACCCTGTACGCCGCCACCGACGAACTCGAGGCGGCGACGCCGGAGCTGCGTGCCACCACCGATTCCATCGCCGAGGTGCTGATCACCCTGACCGACAACGCCGACACCGCGGCCCTGTTGATCGACGAACCCGACCCGGCCGCCCTGCTGACCGACGGTCGGGCCGATCAACTCGCCGCGCTGCTGACCCAGGCGGCCGGGCAGGCGAAGACGTTGGCGTCGATCCTGGAGGACGCCGCGGATGATGCCGACGGTCTGGCTGCCGTACTGACCGACGACCGGATCGACGGCCGGATTGACGAGGACAGTTGAACGGGGGTGCCGACCACACGAGAGTGGGAGCTGGGTGGCTGGGTTCTCGGCAGCCCGCCCGCCGAGAACCCATCACCGCGGAATGAGGCAAGACGTTCCAGAGCCGTTACCAGGCAGGGTTTCCGGATACCGGCCCGGTCAGCTGATCGTCGCCGTGATTTGCGGTGTCGTGACCCCATTCCCGCGGATTGAGTAAATGTAGGGGGTGTTCTTGAACAGTCCCTGGTCGGTGAATGCTCGGCCGGTGACGGTGGCGATCTGGATACCGGAACGCAGCACCTGATAGCTGGCATTGGCCGGCCCGTCCCAGCCGAGGGCGATGGTGCTGGTCGTGGTCGCGGCGACCCGGAGGTTGCTGGGAGTGCCCGGCGAGGGCGCCGTCGTGGTGGTGGTGGTGGTGGTGGTGGGCGTGCTACCGATGGTCGCGGTCAATTCCGGCGTGGTGACCCCACCGCCGCGAATCGAATAGACGTAGGGAGTGTTCTTGAACAGACCCTGGTCGGTGAACGTGGTACCGGTGACCGCAGCGATCCGGACCCCGGAGCGCAGTACGTCATAGGTCGCGCCGGCGGTGCCATTCCAGCCCAGGGTGATGGTGCTGTCGGCGGTTGCCGTGACCCGCAGGTTGGACGGCACACCGGTGGATGGAACGGTGGTGGTCGTGGTCGTGGAGGTGGTCGTGGTCGTGGTGGTTGTACGACTGGTCGGCTTGGTGGACGTCGGCGTGGGTGACGGGGTCACCTGACCGCCTGCGTATTTGACCTCGACGTAGTCCACCAGCATCGGCACGCCCGGTTTGGTGGCAGCCGTGGGTCCGCCGCCGAGCTTGTTGGGGAAGGCTCCGCCGATCGCCACGTTCAGGATGATGAAGTACCCGGCGTGATCGGACAGGCTGGTCCAAATCTGCGCGGGAACCTGATTCTGGTTGACCGTGAAGGTCAGCGTGCCGTCGATGTACCAGCGCAGTTGGTCCGCCGCTCCGGTGCGGTCCCATTCGATGGCATAGGTGTGGAACGCCGCCTGGCACGTGGTCAGGTTGCAGGCCGCGCCGCCGTTGTTGATGCCCTCTGGTTCGTTGCAGGGGCCGCCCCAGGTGCCGGCGATGCCGCAGTGCAGGACGTTGTAGGACCAGTTCAGCCCCTGGACGTTCTCCATGATGTCGAACTCGCCGATCCCTGGCCAGGACCACCGGTCGGCGCGATAGGGGCTGCCGAGCATCCAGAAGGCCGGCCAGTAGCCCATTGCCTGTGCCCCGGTGACATTCGGCATCTGCACGCGACTTTCAACACGCATGACGCCGCCCGCGAGGGGCTTGAAGTTGGCGCGCTTGGTTTCCACCCGCGCGGAGGTCCAGGCACCGGCGCTGTCACGCTGCGGCGTGATGACAAGGCGTCCGTTCGAGACGTTCACGTTGGCGGGGTTGTTGGTCAGTGTCTCGATCTCTCCGGTGCCGAAGGCCGCCGGACCACCGGGATACGACGTTCCGAGCGTGAGCTGCCAATCTGCCGGGTTGGGAAGTCCGGAACCGCTGAAGTCGTCCCGGAAAGTCGCGGTCCAGGCGGGAGCGGCGGCGGCGACGGTGGGGACGGATGTGACGATGAATGCCCCTGCGGTGACGCTGACTGCGAGGGTCACGGCGAGCAATGTGGAACGTGCGGACATCATTGTCCTTCCGGGAATACGCGGTGATCGTGTGATATTTCGGAAGCGGTGATTTCGGAATTGACTGGGAACTGATTGGGGAACTGAGTCCCAATTGGGTCGGCGCCGAATCGGAATTTTCATCGGCACGCGTGCGAGCGACCATCAACGGGTGGCCGTGTGCGAAGGTGCTGTGCCTGTCACACCCCGTGTCCAACGGTTCGGTCGTCAAGGCATCTCCGAATGCGCACCACAACAAATCACGGTCCGCGAGCGCGACAAGAACAATTTGCCGCCCGCGCCGAACAGGAGGCCCGACAGCCTTCTCCGCCATTGATCACACCTGCCTGATCACACTTGCCAGCGATGGGCCATCGGTCCGGGCAGCCATGTCATGGCGCGAAAAACCGGATACCCGCCGAATTGTTTGCAGGCGTCTTCGTGTCACAGTCAGGCAGGATGCACGGTGGAATCCTGATCCAGGAAGCCCTGCTTCAGCTTCGTCGCATAGGCGCCGTCCGTCCTGAAGCGCGATCAACGGTGGTCGTGGAAGCACAGGCCGACGGCGGACGAGGTGTGGCAGCGCTCCCACAGTAGTGCTGCACTGAGTGTGGCACCGCTCCCACAGCTTCGCTCGCCGAACGCTGAATCACTCTCACGATTTCCTCGTCGAACGGAGTGTGCCGTGCTGACTTGGCATTTCCGTCCTTGGATCGACCGGCGACCGGGCGACCGGCGACGGGGCGACCGGCGACCGCAGGCAGACGGTGGGCCCGCTGGCCCCGGGCGTCCCGGCCGGCCCGACCTGAACCTGCGGTTGACGGCCCAGGAGCATCCTCGTCCTGGTGGCCGGTGGGTAGCGTCGGCCACCGCGAGACCGGTGTCTCTCCGGAGTTGTTCATGGCCGGCCTGATCGGGGCGCTGTTCGTCGGTGTCGGCGCCATCCTGCTGGTTGCCGGTCGACGCCGTGGACAGCAGCCGACTCACCGGGCCGGAGACTGAGACCGCGCGATTCATTTTGGGCGCAGCACTTGCTGGCGATCGAGTGCAGCCTCACTCTCCAACAGTGAGCGCGCAGGGACCACCGTTCGGCGACCTGGTGGTCAGCCCGTCCCTGACGGTGCCCGCGAAGGCGTTGCGCTGGAACTTTTCCCGCTCCTCCGGACCCGGTGGCCAGGGCGTCAATACGGCGGACTCGCGGGTCGAGCTGTCCGTGCACCTACCGTCGATCAGCGGCTGGCCGGATCGGATCCTGGCCACCGCCCTCGATCGCCTGTCCGACCGGCTGGTCGACGGCACCGTGACGGTCAGCGCGTCGGAACACCGCCAGCAGATCCGGAACAGGGAGGCAGCGCGGATGCGGATGGCCGGTCTGCTCCGTGCGGCAGCGGCGCCGCCAGGACCAGCCCGCCGGCCCACGCGACCCAGCGCGGGCGCGCGCCGCCGCCGGTTGGAGTCGAAGCGGCGCCGGTCGGAGATCAAGAAGGGGCGCGGACGACCTACCGAGTGACTGCGGCTACGACGACCACCTGCAGCTCGCAGCGCAGTAATTCCACCGTTGCTCCGCAGGGCTTCGATCGTTCCTCCATCGCGCCTCCGTCAGCAGGCTGCACCATCGGCGAGTACAGACGCGCCGTTCTCTCAGTCGCCGGCCTGGATCCGCACAGCAAGCCCACAGTTCGGTACTTGAGAGTGAATGGAGTCAGGTCCGACGCTGAGATACAACGCTGAGAGGTGGCTTTCCCTATGACCCAGGGCAACCAGAACCCGTCCGGACGGGCGCTGCGGCGCAAGGTCCGGCTGGTGACGGTCGGGGTGATGGGAGCCGCCGCCCTGGCCACTGCCGGGGTCACCGTGGGATTGGCCCACGCTGCCATCGACACCGTGGTTTCAGCCAACAGCTCAGCGACCGACAGCTCGTCCACCGACAGCTCGTCCACCGACACCTCGTCCACCGACACCTCGTCCACCGACACCTCGGTGACGGGCAGCTCGACCGCTGACACCAGCGCCGCGTCGTCGAGCACAGGCACGTCGTCCGCCGATACCTCCAGCGCCTCGTCGTTGACGGCGCCGGCAACAGCCCCCGCGGCCAGCAGCGGGCAGTCGCAGGCCACGTCCGGCGGTTCCTGATGAGTCGCCTGCTTGCCGGTCCGCCGTTGTCCCGCACCGACACCAGGGTCGATTTCGATGTGTGGTCGACCACCGCCACGCTCGTCGTCACCGACCCCGACTCCCTGGATGCCGCGCTGGCCGAACTGGATGACGAACTCGCCGGCATCGACGCCACCTGCAGCCGATTCCGCGGCGATTCGGAGATCAACCGGGTACTCGCCACGCCGGGCCGCGATGTCCAGCTGTCCCCGGTGCTGAACGCGGCGATCACGGCCGCCCTTCGCGTCGCAGTACTGACGGACCATCTCGTCGACCCGACGGTGGCCGCCGCGGTGATCGCGCAGGGCTACGACTCCGACATCGCGGCCGTGGTCGCAAGGGCGATGACCGATGGCTCGATCGGGACGTCGACCTCGGCGGGCCGGCCGGCGCCCGGTGCCTGGCGGATCCGTCACGACCCGGCGACCGCCGTCCTGCACCTTCCGGCCGGTGTCGCAATCGATCTGGGCGCCACGGCGAAGGCGCTGGCCGCGGACCGGGCAGCGACTCGGATCGCGCGCGCCACCGGCCGCGGTGTGCTGGTCGGGCTCGGCGGCGACATCGCCGTCGCCGGTGAACCGCCCGCGGGTGGGTGGCGCGTCGCCATCGCCGAGGACCATCGTGGCTCGGCGCAGACCCATCAGACGGTGTCGATCACCTCCGGCGGCCTGGCCACCTCGTCGACCACCGTGCGCCGGTGGCGCACCTCGTCGGGATGGGTGCACCACATCGTCGACCCGCGCACCGGCGAGAATCCGGTCCCGCTGTGGCGCACCGCGTCGGTCGCCGCGGCCAGTTGTGTGGACGCCAACGCCGCGGCCACCGCCGCGATCGTGCTCGGCTCGGACGCAACGGACTGGCTCGTCACGAGGGGACTGCCGGCGTTGTTGATCGACATAAACGGCTCGGCACATGCACTAGCCGGCTGGCCGGCATCGGAGAAAGCAGCCTGATGGATACCCAGATCTTGTGGTTCGCCAGCCGGGCGACCGGCGCGGTCTCGCTGGTGCTGTTCACCGCTGTCATGGTGCTGGGCATTCTCACGGCCGGCCGGGCCGGCTTCGCCGCGTTCCCGCGGGCGGCCGTGCTGCGGCTGCACCGGACGCTGTCGTTGACGGCCGTCGCCTTCCTCGCGGTGCACATCGTCTCTGCCATCGCCGACGGGTACGTCGACCTGAACTACTGGGACGTGATCATCCCGTTCGGCGCCGGGTGGGATCCGTTCTGGATCGGCCTGGGTTCGGTGGCGGTGGACCTGCTGATCGCCATCGGCATCACCAGCGCGCTGCGCCGGCACCTGTCCCCGACGCTGTGGCGGGTGGTGCATTTCTCCGCCTATGCGATGTGGCCCCTTGCGCTCCTGCACGGCTGGGGAAACTCCGGCGGCGACGGTCAGGAAACCTGGCTGATCGTTGTCGACATCGTCTGCGTCGCAGCGGTTCTCGCTTCGCTTGCGTACCGGCTGCGACCGGACCGGCATCCCGACCCCCGCGCCCCCCGGCCCGCCCCGGTCGTGCATCGGGGCCGCGACCCGGGTGCGGACCGATGACCGCGACGGAGCTCGCGACCGGAGCGCTCGCACTGAACTTCATCATCGGACACGCCATGCCTGATCCCTACGCCACCGACCGGTTGCTACCCAGCGGGTGGTCCCCGTCCCTCGCGGACCACCTGGCCCGGCTGGGCCCGATGCCGCTGACGACACCGGCGCAATTGGCCGGATTGCTGCAGGCCGCGGGACTGCTCGGGCGCGGTGGCGCTGGATTCCCGACCGGCCGGAAGGTCTCCGCCGTCGCGGCGGCGGTGATCAGCAAGAGGCTGCCCGCCGTTGTGGTGGCCAACTGTTGCGAAGGCGATCCGACATCGCTGAAGGACCGCGTGCTCGTCGAGCGGTCACCGCACCTGGTGATCGACGGGGCGCTGCACGCCGCCGAGGCGCTCGGCGCCGATCGGGTGGTGCTGGCCGTCCATGACGATTCGCCGGCCCGCTTCGCGCTGGCCGCCGCGCTGGCGGAAAGGCCGCAAACCAGCTGCGAGGTGACGGTTGTCGAGATCCCCGACCGCTACATCGCATCGGAAGCGACCGCCCTCGTCAGGTATCTGAACTCCGGCGACGCCCGCCCGGCAGGCAGACTCGTCCCGATCTGGGAGACCGGCGTCGGCGGCCGGCCGACGCTGGTCGACAACGCCGAAACCCTTGCCCAGCTGGCGCTGATCGCCAGGTTCGGAACGGGATGGTTCGGCGCGGTCGGCACCGCGACGGAGCCGGGTACCAGCCTGATCACCATCGGCGGTGCCGTCCAGCGGCCCGGGGTGGTCGAGGTCGCGCACGGCACGCCGCTGGCCTCCGTGCTCGGCCGGGCCGGCGCGCCGTCCGCCGGGTGGGCGCTGCTCGGCGGGCTGGCCGGACGGTGGGTCGATCTGTCGGCGGTCGCCGGTGTCGGTTTCAGCACCGCCGAACTGGCCGCGGCCGGCGGCACTCGCGGGGTCGGGTCGATCATCGTGCTGCCGCCCGGCGGCTGTGTGTTGGGCGAAACGGCTCGCATCCTGAGACATCACGCGGACGCCGGTGCGCGGCAGTGCGGGCCGTGCATGTTCGGTCTGCCGGCGATCGCAGCCGACATGACCGCACTCGGGTCCGGTGACCGCGGAGCGCTCGATCGGCTGCGCCGCCGGCTGCCGGTGATCAACGGGCGCGGCGGATGCGGTCACCCCGACGGGGCAGTCGCACTCGCGGCCAGTGCGCTGCTTGTGCTCAGCACCCGCGAGAGCGGGCACCTGCACCAGCATCTGACCGGCGGTGGGTGCCAGGCGCGGCCGGTCGTCGTGCCGCTGGGTGGGGCCTCGGCGCCGCGTCCGGGGGCGCCGTCGCGGCCCGCCGGGTCGGCCATCATCGACAGCACAGGACGGCTTTCATGATCACCCGCAGCCGGACCGAGGTGACCCTCCGGGTCGACCCGATCGCCTGCCGCGCGCACGGCCTGTGTGCCGAGGAGCTGCCGGAAGCGATCACCCTCGACGAATGGGGGTACCCGATCCTGCCCGGCGGACCGCTGCCACCCGAGCTGGTCCGCCGAGCCAGGGCGGCCGCGGCGGCGTGCCCGGTGCTGGCGCTGCGGCTGGAACAACGGCGGCGTTGATCCTCTCGCGGCGGCCATGGTCCTCGCATTGGCTGCTGCCGGTCAGCCGAAGCCCGCCACCTCGTGCGGGGTGTAGGGCTCCTCGGCCTGGGCGGCCTCGTCGTCGGTCAGCGTCAGCTCGACGGCGGCCACCGCGTCGTCCAGGTGACCGGGTTTGCTCGCGCCGACGATCGGTGCGGTGACCACCGGATTGTGCAGCACCCAGGCCAGCGCGACCTGGGCGCGTGGGACGCCGCGCTCCGCGGCGATCTTGGCGACCCGGTCGGCGACGACCCGGTCGCTCGCGGCTGTGTCGTAGAGGGTCTTGCCGAACTCGTCGGTCTCCGAGCGCGCGGTGGCCTCGTCCCAGTCGCGGGTCAGCCGGCCGCGGGCCAGCGGGCTCCACGGCAGCACGCCGATGCCCTGGTCCGCGCAGAGCGGGAGCATCTCCCGCTCCTCCTCCCGGTTGAGCAGGTTGTAGTGATCCTGCATCGAGACGAATCGGGTCCAGCCGTGCAGGTCGGCCAGGTACAGCGCCGTGGCGAACTGCCAGGCGTACATGGACGACGCCCCGATGTAGCGGACCTTGCCGGCCTTGACCACGTCGTGCAGTGCCTCGAGGGTTTCCTCGATCGGGGTGTGCGGGTCCCAGCGGTGGATCTGGTACAGGTCGACGTAGTCGACGCCGAGGCGGGTCAGGCTGGCGTCGATCTCGGTCATCACGGCCTTGCGGGACAGGCCGGCGCCGTTCGGTCCGGCGTGCATGCGCCCGTTGAGTTTGGTGGCGATGACGATCTCGTCACGGTTGGTGTATTCGGCCAGCGCCCGGCCGACGATTTCCTCGCTGGATCCGTCGGAGTACACGTTCGCGGTGTCGAACAGGGTGATGCCCAGTTCCACGGCGCGTCGGATGAGCGGCCGGCTCGCCTCCTCGTTCAGCGTCCATGTGTGGTTGCCGCGCGACGGCTCTCCAAACGTCATGCAGCCCAACGCGATCCTGGAGACCTCGAGGCCGGTGCGGCCGAGCCTGGTGTAGTCCATCGTGATGCCTCGCCATCTGTTGCTCGGCTGTTGCTTCTCAGTGGGTGCTCGTTCGTTCGGCCGTCCTTGCCGGCCCTTGTCACCGCCAGCGATCTTAGGCGCGCCCGCCCGTGGTGTTGGCCGGGTGTTCCGGATCAGTCCGCCAGCAGCGCCGCCACCTGCTCTTGATGACCGTCCGGAATCTCGACCACCTTGCTGCGGCTGGTCGCACCACTGATCAGCAGCACGTCCCGATGACGGATGCCGAGCGCCGCGGCCAGAGCTCGCAGCGCCGCGGCGGTCGCCCGCCCGTCGACGGCGCGCGCTCCGACCTTGATCACCAGCGCACCGTCGTGGGATCCACCGACGACAGTGCGGCTCGAGCCTGGCCTGACCCTGATCGCCACTCGCACCTGGTCAGACTGCCAGGCCCGTGCGCCAGCACGGCACCGCGTTGGTTGGTTTCCGGCCGTCCGAGTCACGCCGGGCCGTGACCGGCGGTCGTTCATCACACTCGGAATCTTCGTACTGTCCATCGGCGCCGCATTCTTCGGCCTCGTCACCGCCGCGGTGTTCTGGCTGGTGGTGGTGCCGCTGGCGCGGATCCAGTCGCGATCCCGACGGCCGACGGAGGTCCCTGCGGGGAGTTCACGGCCCGCCGGCGCGGATGAAAATGGCGACTTCAGCCCCGGCTGTCCCACAACCCCCATCTTGATCCGCGCTGTGGTAGATGATCCGCGCCACTGGGACGGTGCCGGGCAGGGGAGGTATCGACGGGGCTGCACAACAGGTTGTATGCCCGGCGCCGACCCTCGCGAGCGGAGTCCACCGGTCGAGCTTGCACCCGACGGCCGTTCCGGTAGAGCACACCCAGCAACTGACCGTCGCGTCGCCGTTCGACCTGCGCAACGAATTCGTCCACGTCTGCATCCCCTTGTTCGTCAGCGGATGCGCATCGTCGCGCGGGGCGCTCCTTCATCACGGCAGAACGTCCACGATTCACCCCGCGCCCCAAACACCATCAGCCGTCGGGATGAACGGCAGACGAACAGCGGGCGTCGGAAGCGCCCGCCGATCTGCTTACAGGGCGCCGAGCGGGTCGCTCGGCGCCAAGGCCGGGGTGGTGTCGCCGCCGACGTTCTCGCCGGTGACGAGGAACACCACGCGCCGCGCGATTGCGACCGCATGGTCGGCGAACCGTTCGTAGAAGCGGCTCAACAGCGCGATGTCAACGGCCGGCGGGACGCCGTGTTTCCAGGTCGGCGCGAGCATTGCGCTGAAAAGCTCCCGCTGCAGATCGTCCATCAGGTCGTCCTCGACCTCGAGGCGGCGTGCCAGCTCGATGTCGCGCTCGCGGAGCACCAAACCCGCCTCGTCGGCGAGGTGGACGCCGACCCTGCCCATGCGTTCGATGATCGGCCGGACGTCCATCGGTATCACGTGCGCGGGGTGCCGGCGGCGGGCAGCCTTGGCGACGTGAATGGCCAGTTGGCCCATCCGCTGCAGGTCGGAGACGATCCACATGGCAGACACCACGACCCGCAGGTCGCGCGCCACCGGCGATTCCAGGGCGAGCAACTCGAGCGCCACGTTCTCCGCGCTGGCCCGCATCTGATCCAGCTGGAGGTCCGAGGCAATGACCTGTTCCGCGAGCGAGAGGTCGGCGTCCAACAGGGCGCGGGTCGCCTTCCGCAGCGATTCACTGGTGAACTGGCTCATCGCGAAGCCATGTTCGCCAAGCTCCGCGAGGCGCAGTTGGTAAGCCTGTCTCATTGCTCAAGCTTAGAGCCAACGATCACCGTACGGTCACGTCCAGCATGAACTAGCGGTGAACGTGCGACGCCGCGCTTGTTCACCTGCGCAGATCAGGCGCACAGGGCGTCCCCGGCGTTGATGACTGGCAGCTCTCCAGACGACAGCGTTGGCGTCCCAGATCCGCTCGCGGCGGCGCTGTCGGGGGAGACCGAACCGGTCACCGTGACCCCCGCGGTGACCGATGTGAAGGTCCCGTCGAACGCCTCGCCGAGCACCAGTCGCACCTTGGAGCCCAGCTGACCGGTCGGCGCCAGGGTGGCGCCCGGGACGGCCGCGGCGACGGTCAGCGCGGCGTCCAGGTTCTCGGGCGTGTACTCGACGGTCGCCGCGGCCCGAGCGGGCTCGTCGGCCAGCTGCAGGTCGTTCTCGGTGACTGCGAAGCCGTGACCGTTGAGCTCGACCATCGCCGTGGTCGCCGCACCCGGCCGCCCGGTGGCATTGACGATGGTCAACTTGACCGTTGCCGGGTCGACGGTGACGCCGGAGCCGTCCTCGGACGCCGTGGTGGCCGCGGTGGACGCACCCGGTGTTGTCGGTGTTTCCGATGCCGCCGGCTCGCCGGGGAGTGCCCGATCGTTGAGGAGGGCATCGAAGATCGCCGGCGCCTTGCTCTGATCGACGTCGAGCGCGCCGTCGTCGCTGCTGCTCGGCGTCGTCGGCAGGGTGAAGAAGGTGACCAGGCTCGGGTCCAGGGTGCCGAAGGACTGGGCCAACGCGACCAGGTCGTCGATCGTCACGTTGTCGGTGAACGTGTTCTGCACGAACGCCTGCAGGAATCCGTCCAGCTTGCTCGGGTTGAACAGCGTGCCCGCGCTCGTCACCTGCTGCAGGATCGAGGACAGCACGATCTGTTGCCGCCGGATGCGGGCAAGATCCGAATCGGTGTCGCCGATGACGTTGCGGGCCCTCACCAGGTTGAGCGCCTGCTCACCGGCGATGGTCTGCACTCCACCGTCCTCCACCACGGTCTGCAGTTCGCGGTCGATGATCGGTCCGCAGACGTTGACCGTGATGCCGCCGAGCGCGTCCACCATGTTCTTGAAGCCGGAGAAGTCGATGCCGATGACGCGGTCGATCCGCAGGCCGGTGAGATCCTGCACGGCCCGCACCGTGCACTGCGGTCCGCCGACCGAATACGCCCAGTTCACGTGCCACTGGTCGGCGGCGCTGACCGGGTAGTCGATGGCGCTGAGCTGGCCGGTATTCGCGTCCCACTGCTTGCAGGTCGGCGCATCGACCCAGGTATCCCTCGGTATCGACAGCACCGTGACGTGCTGCCGGTCCGCGCTGATGTGCGCGACCATCAAGGTGTCGGAATTGGCCACCCCGTCCGAGGTGCTCGAATCCGAATTGCCCGCGTCGCCGTTGACGCCCGAGCGGGTGTCCGAGCCCAGCAGCAGGATGTTCTCGGCCTCGAGGCTGCCGTCGGCGGGCGCCGCTGTGGCCGCCGACACATTGGAATCGTCGCTGACGATCGCATTGACGCTGCGCGACAGGATGCCGGAATCGGCGCGGGCCTTGATCGACCATTCCCAGCCGGTGATCAGAAGGACGACAACCGCCACCAGCGCGACCGCCACCTGTCCGGCAATCATCAGGCCGTGGGTCGCGGAATGGGCGTGCTGTCGGTGCTGGCCCGGCGTTTCCGTCCGACCGGTGGCCGGTGAGGGGACATCGCGCGGCTCGTCGCTCACGCGACCTCCTCAATCGTCGAGTAGGGCCCTGATGTGCAATTCACTCGCGCACTACTGGTCAAGAGTCGTACGGCGTTTCCGCTCCGAATCTCTTGCGGCGTGTCGCCGTGACTGGTCCGTGTGTCCATGGTACGGACCGTGCGCGCATGACGCCCTTGTCAGCCGAGCGGTCCAATGGTGACCGATCGGTGTGACGTAGCGCCGACGAGTCTCGAACGGACATCGGGGCAATCAGAGGGTTCAGACGCACGAAGGGGGTGTGGGTTCATCCCACGCACAGCGGTGTGATGGACGCCGCACCGTCGTGCACACCGACGTGCAGGGTGGTCAGGTCGGTTCCGGTGATCCGGTCACCGGTGTAGATGCGGATCAGCACGGGCAGTGCGTACAGCGTCCCGGCGGGTGTGCCGTCCGCGCCGGTCCAGTCCGGGGTGGCGCGCAGGCCGGTGTACACCGGCTCGAACCGCAACGTGGTGGTGGCCGGCGAGCAGTGCCGGAAGGCATCGGACAGCGCCGGGTCAACGATGTCGGCCAGCACCGCTTGTTGGCCGGCGACGGACCCACCAGCGGTGGCGTTGATGGTGTCGATGGCAGACCGGATGGCCTGCTCATCCTTCTGCGGGCCACCCGGCGGAGTCGGGGGAGCGCCGGTGGTGCTGGGCGCCGGTGAGGGGGTAGGGAGGGCCGTGCCGGCCGTGCACGCGCTCACCAGCGCGACAGCGACGCCGACGGCGGCAGCCGCGCTCACCACCCGCCGCGACCGCGTGCGCTGTGGTCCGCTCCTGCCGAGCTCCGTGTCAACCCCCGCCGTCATCCAGCTCGGCTCCCTCCGGCACGGCGTCGGCGTCGGGATCGTCCAGCCAGCCGTAGGGGAGTTGCACCCGGCGTTGCGGCGCTCCCTGCCGACCCCGTGGGCCCCGTGCGGCGACCGGGAAGGGTTGGTCGAGGTCCAGCCGGTCGAGCAGGGAATCCAACTCGTCCAGGGTGGACACCATGCCGAGATCCCGGCGCACGTCGGAGCCGACAGCAAAGCCCTTGAAGTACCACGCCATGTGTTTGCGCAGGTCACGCATGCCGCGGTCGGCGCCCATCTCCTCGCACAGCAGGACGGCGTGCCGACGCAGAGTGGCCGCCACCGCGGCCAGGTCCGGCGGCGTCGGCGCCGGTCGTCCCTCGAATGCGGCCGCGAGCTCGGCGAACAACCACGGCCGGCCCTGACAGCCGCGTCCCACCACCACGCCGTCGCACCCGGTTTGGGCCATCATCGCCTGCGCATCGGAGGCGGCGAAGATGTCCCCGTTGCCGAGCACCGGGATGCCGGTGACGATCTCCTTCAGCCTGGCGATCGCCGACCAGTCCGCTGCGCCTGAGTAGTGCTGGATCGCCGTGCGTCCGTGCAGCGCGACGGCGGCGACCCCGCAGTCCTCGGCGATCCGTCCCGCGTCGGTGTAGGTGATGTGATCGGGGTCGATGCCGATCCGCATCTTCACGGTCACCGGCACGTCCGCCTCGCTCGCGGCCGTGACGGCGGCGGTGACGATGGCCTCGAACAGCCGCCGTTTGTACGGCAGCGCGGAGCCGCCGCCCTTGCGGGTCACCTTCGGCACCGGGCAGCCGAAGTTCAGGTCGATGTGATCGGCGAGGTCCTGCTCGACGACCATCCGGACGGCCTGGCCGACCACCACCGGGTCCACTCCGTAGAGCTGCAGCGAACGCGGGGACTCCTCCGGCTCGAACCGGATCATGTCCATGGTCTTGGGGTTGCCCACCAGGAGCGCCCGGGTGGTGATCATCTCGCAGACGTAGAGCCCGGCTCCGAATTCCCGGCACAGCCGTCGGAAGGAGGCGTTGGTGATCCCGGCCATCGGCGCCAGCACCACCGGCGGCCACACCTGGTACTGCCCGATGGCGAGCACGCCGGCCGGTGCCGTGCGCTCCGGCGCGAGGCTGTCAGTGATGCCCACCCGACGATTGTCCCGCCTGGCCGGGCCGCCCGATCACAGCTGCTGGCACAGTGGGTCGCCATGAGCACCCCGGCCCAGCTCGGCACCCTGCAGACCAGTCACGCCCTCGACCGCCGCGACCTGCTCGCGCCTCCAGTCGCGGCCGCGCTGAAAACTCTCCCGATCGCCGACCGGATCCTGGTCGCGGCGATCGATCCCGACCTGGCCGACACCGCCGCCTTCTGCGCGGCCTACCAGGTGCCGCTCGCCGCGTCGGCGAACTGCGTGGTGGTCAGCGGGAAGCGGGCCGGAGAGCAGCGGTGGGCGGCCGCGGTGATCCTGGCGACCACCAGGGCCGACGTCAACGGCGTGGTGCGCCGTCGCCTTGACGTGCGGAAAGTGTCGTTCGCCGCGATGGACGAAGCGATGTCGCAGACGGGCATGGAGTACGGCGGCATCACGCCCGTCGGACTGCCGGACGGCTGGCCGATCATGATCGACGCGGCCGTCGCCGTGGCGGGTCCGGTCGTCATCGGATCCGGTATCCGCGGCTCGAAACTGGTGCTGGATGGTGCTGCGCTCGCGGAGCT
Organism: Mycobacteriales bacterium; assembly: GCA_038322925.1. Classification (GTDB taxonomy): domain Bacteria; phylum Actinomycetota; class Actinomycetes; order Mycobacteriales; family Nakamurellaceae; genus Nakamurella. The sequence goes on along the minus strand of JBBQGJ010000022.1, from coordinate 19,517 downwards.
GCCGGGCGCCGTGGTGATCGAGGGCCTGGCCGCCCCGGTCGGCTGACCGACCAACTGCGACCCGGCCTGACACGGCCACCGGTACCGGGCCGGACGTGGCAAACGGCTGGGTCACCCTCGGTGCACCCGCCCACTGGACAGACGCCGACACCGACGCCCTGCGCGCCCTCATCGATCAGCCAAGCTGACCGCGCTACCAAGGAGCGCGCCTCCGGCGGGATCTCCTGCGCCACATCGAGCTCGGCAGCGCCCATAATTTGGCTACGCCGATTGCTCTGGCCAAACCATTACGGTGTTCTTGTTGCTCAACGGACGAGACGCTGGAGGTATTGGAGCGTGGTATTGGAGCGTGGTCATCCCACCGGTGACAGGTACGCCCGCTGCGCACGGTCATCGCTCCAACGAGCTGACCGCTACCAGGTGCACGCCGCCGGCAGGATCTCCTGCGCCACCAACGAAATGTGGTCCAGATCGGACAGGTCCAGCACTTGCAGATACCCGCGTTGCACGCCGGCCGCAGCCCAGCGCGCCATGGTGTCGGTGACCTCGGCGACGGTGCCGGCGAACGGACTGTTCCGTGCCTTTTCGGGGTCCTGTCCGATTGCCGCCGCGCGCCGGCGGAACTCCGCCTCGTCGGCACCGACGCAGACTGGGTGCGCGACCGAGTAGACCAGCGAGCCGGGGTCGCGGCCCGCGGCCTCGCAGGCGGCTCGGACCCGACCGAATTGCGTTGTGGTGGCGTCGAAGTCGACGAAGCCGACGTTGAACTCGTCGGCGAACCTGGCCGCCAGTGCCGGCGTTTTCTTCGGCCCGTGCCCGCCGACGATGATCGGCACCCGCGGCGTGCCGTCGGCGGCTTTCTGCTGCGGCTTCGGCAGTCCGGGCGCTCCCACCAGCGTGTAGTGCTGCCCGGCGTGGTCGAACCCCTCGCCGATGGGCGTGGCCCACAGTCCGGTGATGACCTCCAGCTGCTCGGTCAGCCGATCGAAGCGCTCGCCGAAGGACGAGCCGAAGTCCAGCCCGTAGGCCTTGTGCTCCGGCTCGTACCAGCCGGAGCCGATGCCGAGTTCCATTCGGCCGCCGGAGATGTCGTCGATCTGTGCGGCGGCGATCGCGACGAGCGACGGGTGCCGGAAGGTTGCCGAGGTGACCAGGGTGCCGAGTCGGATGTCGGGCACCTGGGTGGCGATCGCGCCCAGGTTGACAAACGATTCCGAAGGCCCCGGCAGGCCGCCGCCGCCCATGGCCAGCACATGGTCGGAGCGGAAGAACGCGGAGAATCCGCCCTCCCTGGTGGCTTCGGCCACCGCGAGCAGGTCCGCATGCGACGCGCCTTGCTGGGGCTCGGTGAAGATTCGAAGGTCCATGACGGGCCAGGTTAGCCGCCGTGCCCGGGTACGGACCGACGGCCGGCGGCGTGGCAGGCTCGCAGCCGTGGACGGCATGCAGCGGGTGGACTGGCGGCAGGGCTGGTGGTTGAACCGGCCGCCGAGCGCGGGCATCGAGCGCGGACGGCTGAAGGTTCGCGCCGCGGCCGGCAGCGACGCCTGGCGCACCACGTCGTACGGGTTTGTTCGGGACAGCGCTCACGCCCTACTGACCGATCTTCCGGACGAGATGGCCGTCAAGGTGGCGTTTCTCGCCGATTTCGACCAGCAATTCGACCAGGCCGGGGTGCTCGTGCGGATCGACGAATCCCGGTGGACCAAGGCCGGTGTGGAGTTCTGCGACGGAGCGCTGCAGGCGTCGACGGTCGTCACCGACAACGTCTCGGACTGGTCGGTCGCACCGATCGGAGAATGGGCCGGCCGGGAGGTGACCATCCGGGTCAGCCGTTCCGCCACCGCGTTGACCGTCCGGGTGCGGACCGCGGACGATCCGTGGCGGCTGCTGCGGCTGGCGCCGATCGACCCGGCGGCGATCGCATACGCCGGGCCGTACTGCTGTGCTCCGGAACGCGACGGGCTCACCGTCACCTTCACCGGGTGGAGGGTGGGACAACCGGATTCGGCTTTGCACGCCGAGTAGCCTCGGCGGGCGGCCGGCACGGCGGTGGGGTGGGCGGCACGGCGCCCGCGCCCGGCGGGGAGGATGACCTGGTGACCACCGCCGCTGATCTACCGGCCCTGCTCGACCTGGCCACCCGGGGCGCCCATGCCGCCGGCGCCGAACTGCTGGCCAGGTACGGCCGCATCCAGGGGCTTGACACCAAGACCTCGGCCACCGACCCGGTGTCGGACGCCGACCGCGCGGCCGAGGCGCTGCTGGTCGAGTTGATCACCGGGGAGCGGCCGGACGACGGCCTGCTCGGCGAGGAGGGCGCATCGCGGCCGTCGTCATCGGGACTGCGCTGGGCGATCGATCCGCTGGACGGGACGGTCAACTACCTGTACCAACTGGACAACTTCTCGGTGAGCATCGCGGTCGAGGACGCCGACGGCGGCCTGGCCGGCGTCGTCTACAGCCCGACCATCGACCGGACGTTCTGGGCCACCCGCGGTGGCGGGGCGTTCGCGAACGGCCGCCGGTTGCAGGTCAACGACCCGGTCCCGATGGATCGGGCCTTGCTGGCAACGGGTTTCGGGTACAGCCCGGAGCGCAGGGCGGCTCAGGGCGCGTTGATCGCCGGGCTGCTGCCGCGGGTGCGCGACATCCGGCGCATCGGCTCGGCGGCCTTGGATCTCTGCTCGGTGGCCGCGGGCGCGGTCGACGGCTATTTCGAGGAGGGCGTGAAGGCGTGGGACGTGGCGGCCGGTTCGTTGATCGCGCGGGAGGCGGGCGCCGTCGTGTCCACGGTGACGCCGACCGGCGATGCCACGGGGTGCCTGGCCGCGGGTCCGGTCCTGCACGCCGCATTGGCTGCGGAGCTGGACGGGTGACCGATTCACGAGCCTGTCACTGAAAGTTACTGGGCGTTCACTCCCTGCTCGTCTACGTTCACATGATTCCCACATGCTGACCCAGCCGGTCGCCGGATCGATTCCGACATTCGGTGCAGCAGTGGCCATATCGGGTCGGACGGAGACCAGCGTGGGTGCTCGGCGGAACAAGATCATCGGATCGATCGCTGTGACGGCGCTCGTCGCGGGACTCCTGACGATCTGGCCGGGCGCGGCGAACGCACTCCCGGTCGAGAAGACCATCGCGGAGATCCAGGGCAGCGGTGACACCTCACCCGAGGCGGGCAACGCGGTGACCACCAAGGGTGTGGTCACCGCCGCCTACCCGACCGGTAACCTGCGCGGATACACCATTCAAACCGCCGGCACCGGCGGTGAGCTGGATCCGGCCGCGCACACCGGCTCCGACGGGTTGTTCGTCTTCTCCTCATCCACCGTCGGCAGCGTGCACCTCGGCGATTTCGTCCGGGTCAGCGGGACCGTCAGCGAGTTCAACGGGCTCACCGAACTCACCGTCACGGCGGCCGCCGACCTGGCCGGGGTGACCGAACCGCACGATCCGGTCACCCCGGCGCTGCTCGCCTGGCCCGGGCCGGCGCAGCGAGAAGCGTTGGAGTCCATGCTGTATCAGCCGACCGGCAACTTCACCGTGACGAACACGTTCTCCACCAACCGGTTCGGCGAGGTCGGGCTCGCGGTGGGGGAGCGCCCGCTGATCCAGCCGACCGACCAGGCGCGTCCGAACAGCGACGAGGCGAACGCGGTCATCGCCGACAACGCGGCTCGCGGGGTCGTGCTGGACGACGGCGCGACCACCGACTTCACCAGCGCTGCCAACTCCTCGCAGACGCCGCCGTACGTCTCGCTCACCGACCCGGTGCGGGTCGGCGAACTCGCCGTGTTCGACGACCCGGTGATCGTCGACTACCGGAACAACACTTGGAAGTTCAACCCGCGCTCACAGGTCACCCAGGCAGATCCGGCCGCATACCCGGCGACCTTCAAGAACGACCGAACTCCAGCGCCCGACGCGCCGTCGATCGGCGCGGCCGACCTCCGTATCGCGTCGTTCAACGTGCTCAACTACTTCACCACCCTGGGCGCGGACGTCGCGGGCTGTACGTCCTTCAACGACCGTGCGGGTCATGGCATCTCCGTCGACACCTGTCCCGGCAACGGCCCGCGCGGCGCGTGGGACCAGGCCAGCCTGCAGCGCCAGCAGGACAAGATCGTGCACGCCATCAACGGTCTGGACGCCGATGTGGTGGGCCTGTCGGAGATCGAGAACTCCGCCGTGGTCAGTGGCGCGTCGGTCGGTGGCGCGCCGCGGCGCTGGACACCCTGGTCGATGCATTGAACACACAGGGTGGCACCGGGACCTGGGCGTACGTGCCGTCCTCCGCCGAACTGCCGCCGATCGCGGAGATGGATGTGATCAGCAACGCGATCATCTACAAGCCGGCCGCCGTGCAGCGCACCGGCGAGGCCAGGGCGCTGGGCACGCAAAGCGCAGAAGGCCAGGCCTTCGGCAACGCCCGCGAACCGATCGCCCAGGTCTTCACGCCGGTGGACGGCGCGCCGTTCCTGTTCGTGATGAACCACTTCAAGTCCAAGGGATCGGCCGGTCCATGGCCGGGGGACGTCGACACCGGTGACGGCCAGGGTGCGTCCAACGAGTCAAGGGTGCGGCAGGCAACGGCTCTGCGGGACTGGGTGACGGACGTGAAAGGCCCCGCGACCGCGTTCGCGCTGGTCGGTGACTTCAACTCCTACCGGAAGGAAGATCCGCTGCAGGTGCTCTACGACGCCGGCTATGTCGACGCCGAAACCCAGTTCGACCTCGGCAAGTACTCGTACTCGTTCTCCGGCCTGTCCGGATCGCTCGATCACATCCTGCTCAACGACGACGCCCTGCAGCGGTCGACCGGCGCGGACATCTGGAACATCAACTCCGGCGAATCCGTTGCGCTGCAATACAGCCGGTACAACAACCACGGCACGCTGTTCTACGACGATTCGCCGTACGCCTCCTCCGACCACGACCCGGTGGTCCTCGGACTGGAGCGCGGAACGCCGCCGCCCGCGGGGCCGGTCGACCTGACGTTGCTGAACATCAACGACTTCCACGGCCGGATCGACGCCAACACGGTGAAGTTCGCCGGGACCGTGGAATCCGAACGTGCTGCCGCGCAGTCCGCCGGCGGCGACGCGGTGCTGCTGGCCGCCGGCGACAGCATCGGCGCCTCGCTGTTCGCCTCCTCGGTGGCGCAGGACCAGCCGACCATCGACGTCCTCAACGCCCTGCAGCTCAAGGCGTCTGCGGTTGGCAACCACGAATTCGATCAGGGCTTCGACGACCTGACCGGCCGGGTGATCGACAACGGCGCCAACGCGAGGTGGAAGTACCTGGGCGCCAACGTGTACCTCAAGGGGACGCAGACTCCGGCGCTGCCTGAATACAAGATTCTCGACATGTCGGGGGTGCAGGTCGGGGTGATCGGCGCCGTCACCGGCCAGACCCCGTCCCTGGTGTCACCGGCCGGCGTCCAAGCCCTCGACTTCGGTGATCCGGTGGCCGCTGTCAACCGGGTGGCCGGTCAGCTCGCCGACGGCAACCCGGCCAACGGTGAGGCCGACGTGCTTGTCGCCGAGTATCACGAAGGCGCCGGCGAAGGCTTACCGGACGGGAGGCTGGAGGACGCAGTCGCTGCCGGCGGCGCGTTCGCCGCGATCGTCAACGAGACCTCACCGACGGTGGCCGCGATCTTCACCGGTCACACGCACCAGCAGTACGCCTGGGACGGGCCGGTCCCCGGACGGCCGGGACGGACCAGGCCGATCCTGCAAACGGGTTCCTACGGCGGGAATGTCGGCAAGATCGTGCTGACCGTCGATCGGGACACCAACGCCGTCACCGCCTACACGGCAACCAACGTGGCCAGGGTGACCACCGCCGATGACGAACTGGTAGCCAGCTATCCGCGGGTCGCGCAGGTGAAGGGCATCGTCGATGCCGCCATCGCGGCGGCCAACGTCATCGGTCTGACGCCGGTCGGTTCGGTCGCCGCCGACATCACCACCGCCTACACCGGCGGGTCCTTCGTGAACGGCGTGTACGCCCAGCTCAATCCGGCCGACGCGATGATCGGCCGTGACGACAGGTCCAAGGAATCCACTCTCGGTAACCTGGTCGCCGATTCATTGGTGGCCTCGCTGTCGTCACCCGAGCGCGGTGGCGCGACGATCGGTGTGGTGAACCCAGGTGGGCTGCGCAACGAGCTGTTCTTCGCACCCGACGGGGGAGTGGTCACCTATGCCGAGGCCAATGCTGTTCTGCCGTTCGTCAACAACCTCTGGACGGTGACCCTGTCCGGGGCGCGGTTCAAGACGTTGCTGGAGCAGCAGTGGCAGACCAATGCCGACGGCAGCATTCCGACCCGGCCCTACCTGCAACTGGGCTTGTCCGACAACGTCACCTACACCTTCGACGAGACAAGGGCACGGGGTGACCACGTCACCTCGATCACCGTCGACGGTGCTCCCCTCGACCCTGCCGCGAGCTACCGGATCGGCACCTTCTCATTCCTGACCTCCGGTGGCGACAACGTCCGGGTCTTCACCGACGGCACCGACGCCCGTGATTCCGGCCTGATCGACCGGGACGCCTGGATCCAGTACCTGCAGCAGAATCCCCATCTGAAGCCGGATTTCGCGCATCAGGCGGTCGCGACCGGCGGCCTGCCGTCGACGGTGACGGCCGGTGAGGCGGTCTCCTTCTCGGTCTCCGGGTTGGACCTGACCAGCCTCGGTTCCCCGCAGAACTCCGCGCTGTCGATCTCGCTGGGAGAGCAGCAGATCGGGACGGCGACCGTCACCGGCGGAGGCGCGGACATCGCCGTCACGGTGCCGGCCGGAACGGATCCGGGACCGGCGGAGCTCACCCTGACGGCCGCGCCGTCCGGCACCGCGGTGACCGTGCCGATCGCGATCCAGGCGCCGGCGCCCGTCACCACGGTCGAGTTGACGGCATCGGCGGCGAGCCAGGTGTTCGGGTCCGCGAACCGGGTCACGCTGACCGCGACGGTCCGTTCCTCCGCCGGGCAAGCCGCCGGCATCGTCGAATTCTCCAGCGCTGACGGCGTTCTCGGCTCCCAGCCACTCGTCGACGGCGTCGCCACGCTCCGGCTGCCGGCGCGGACCCCGCCGGGTGCGCTGTCCATCACGGCGCACTACCGGGGATCGGCCACCGTGCCCGCAGCGACCTCTGACCCGGCGAGCGTCACGGTCGAGAAGGCCAGTTCGCAGACCGTGCGGCTGGCCAACGCCAAGGTGTTCGACAGGCACGGGTTCGTCCCGGTCTTCCTGCTCGCCGTGGTCGGCCTGAACAACGGCCAACCGGCACGGGGTGCGGCGCAGATCCTGCGGGACGGCGAGGTGGTGGACACGGTGCCGGTGGCCGGCGGGCTGGTGCTGTACCGGCTGCCCCGGTCGACGGGGCCGGGTACCGTCACGTTTTCCCTTCAGATTCGTTGCTTCGCAACCGGATTTCGTCAACGGCTCGGACAGCAACGGGGTCCGGATCCGGGTGCGCTGATCATTTGGCGGGCCTGGCGCCCGAGACTGCCCTGGCCTGATCAGGGTGTCTCACCCGCGGGCCGCAAGCGAGTGATGATGCGGGTGCGAGACTCGTAGGCCCGGGCCAGCGCGTCGCGCGCCATGCTCAGGCCGTGCGCATTCAGCCGGTAGTACCGCCGGCGCGGCCGCCCCTGCTCCCGCGGATCGGACTGCTCCCAGGCACTGTCGACCCAGTTCAGGCCCTCCAGCCGCGCGAGAATCGGGTGCACCGTCCCGCTGGGCAGCCCCGTCGCCGCACAGATCTCCAGCCCGTAGCGCTCCTTGCTGGGGTCGTCCAGCAGGGCGCGGAGTACCGCCTGCGTGGTTTGGGTCATGCGTGGTGCGGATCCCGACATGGTCTAATTCTACCTAGCGTTGCGACGAACCGCGGTTATCCCGTCCTGGACAGCCATGAAGACCATTGCCGCGGCCAGCAAGAGATAGATGCTCGTTTCGATGCCCTGGAAGAGCCAGAACCGGTCAGCGGGGTGCTCTTGCCCGCCCCGATGGGGCCGACCAGCGCGGCGATCCGGCCCGGCGGCAGGCGGAACGAACAGTTCCGGAGCGCCCAATTCTGGGCCCGATTCTTGCCGTACTTCTTGCCCAGCTGCTCGGTCTCCAGCGCAACGGCACTCTCGCTGTCCATGCCATGCCCTCCTGGACTCTTCCGCCGACAATTCCGGCGTGGGTGTTACGGGCCGTGCCGGGCCAGTGGCGGGCGCAGGCTCGTCAGGTCCTGCCGGATTGCTCACCACGGTTGTGGTTGTGGTTGTGGTTGTGGTTGTGGTTGTGGTTGTGGTGCCCGGTCGGCCCTGGTGGCCCGGATGGTGGTGTCCACCAGCGCGACGACGTCGTCGTCGCTCAGCCCGGCGGCCAGGGCCCGGCGCAACCACGCGACCAGGTCCTCCCGCAGTTCGGCCTGATTGGCCAGGGACGCGCCGGCCAGGGCGCGGACCACGAACGTGCCCACCCCAGGACGACCCTCGGCCAGGCCCTCGAGCTCCAACTCGCGGTAGGCCTTGAGCACGGTGTTCGGGTTGATGACCAGTGACTGGGCCACATCACGCACCTTCGGCAACTGATCGCCCGGCTTCAGCAGACCCACCCGCAGCGCCTGCTTCACCTGCTGCACCAGCTGCATGTAGGTGTTCACCCTCGAGCGGCCGTCGAGCACGAACTCGATCATCGGCGGCCACCTCCTATTGTCCTACGGCAATAAGACAGCATCTGCTCGCGGGAGGGGTCGGCGTCAAGAGGGCGGAGCTGCACGGCCTGGCGGCCTGGCGGCCTGGCGGCGTGGCGGCGTGGCGGCGTGGCGGCGTGGCGGCGTGGCGGCGTGGCGGCGTGGCGGCTCGACGGCGTGGCGGTGGGCGCTGCCGCTGCTGTTGCGCTGGGCGCCCACACGGCCGTGTCGGGTGTGATCTCGGGCGGGCGCTGCCGCTCCGCCGGACGTGGCCAACGCCACTCGGCGCCGGTTTTCAATGCTGGGCAGCGGTATTTATCGGCGCCGTGTCCTGTAAAGCGGCGCCAGGTCCTCAATTCTGGCGCCGAGTTGAGGAATTCGACGCTGACGGAGGTTTCCCAAGAGTCGACAGTTTGAAATGGCGCCAGGGAATGCTGAGCGCGATCCTTGTTGTGTCACCAAGCCTTCTGATGTGGACCCGGCCCTCGCATCCGGCCCGTGTCGGCGGGGAATTGCTCAGCCCGGTCGGATCTCGGCCCGGAATGTGCGGCCACGTTGGTTTCTGGTGAGCGATGTGCGCGCCTGTCAGGATCGTGAACTGCCGGTCGGGCAGTGTTATGGCGCGCTGGTGCAGGCGATGGGCCGAGCCGTGCCCTCCGCGGCGGTTGCAGGACAGACCCGGCGCACGGGAAGGGATAGGTGGATCGTCGACCCGGGCGGGGCGTCGCCACCAGGTGACCGTGCTCTCGCCAGCCCGCCCGGTCCTGCGGTGCTGTGGGTCACCGGCCGGCCGGTGTGTGCGCAGTCCAGCCGAATCCCGTCGCTTTCCATTTCGGAAAATGAATCGATCAAGTCCAACGCCTACCACAAGCCGCCGACAACAACGAATTCCAGGCGATTGGTTCGCCGAACAGAATTGAAATGCGAGCATCACTATTCCGGGATTTGAATGTTCGTCCCGGCCGAGGGTCGGCGCCCGATGCTCCGGCTTGACACTGGGACCACACCAGATATCATCCAAGTACCGCCACAGCTGACCCCGAAGCGGTGTCCTTAAACAGGTTTCAGCCCACTGTGACCCAGGTAACCAATTTGTTGCTGTGACCCAGCATACAAATATCGAGTTTGTTTGTGACCCAGCTCACATTCCAGGCACAGGAGGGTTCATGGCCGAAGAGACCGCAAAGGACCGTTGGGATCCGGGCGTCCACAGCTACGCCTCGATGGGCTATTACGCCCCGGATTACGAGCCGAAGGACACCGACGTCCTCGCGGTGTTCCGGGTGACGCCGCAGGACGGGGTGGATCCGATCGAGGCCGGCGCGGCAGTGGCCGGCGAATCGTCCACTGCCACCTGGACGGTGGTGTGGACCGACCGGTTGACCGCGAACTCGCACTATCAGGCCAAGTGCTACCGGGTCGACGACGTCCCGGGCCGGCCGGGCGAGTATTTCGCCTATGTGGCGTACGACATCGACCTCTTCGAAGAGGCGTCGATCGCGAACCTGACGTCGTCCATCATCGGCAACGTCTTCGGCTTCAAGCCGCTGAAAGCGCTGCGGCTGGAGGACTTGCGGATCCCCGTCGCCTACGTCAAGACGTTCCAGGGGCCCCCGCACGGCATCGTGATGGAGCGGGAGTTCCTCAACAAGTACGGCCGCCCGCTGCTCGGCGCCACCGTGAAGCCCAAACTCGGACTGTCCGCCAGGAACTACGGCCGGGTGATCTACGAGGCCTGCCGCGGTGGCTTGGATTTCACCAAGGACGACGAGAACATCAACTCACAGCCATTCATGCGCTGGCGCGATCGCTTCCTGTTCGGCATGGAAGGCGTCAACAAGGCGATGGCGGACACCGGCGAGATCAAGGGTCACTACCTCAACGTCACCGCCGCCACCATGGAGGAGATGTACGAGCGCGCCGAGTTCGCCAAGGAACTCGGCAGCGTGGTCGTGATGATCGATCTCACGATCGGCTTCACCGCCATGCAGTCGATGTCGCACTGGGCGCGGAAAAACGGTGTGCTGCTGCACCTGCACCGCGCCGGGCATTCCACCTACACGCGACAGAAGACGCACGGCGTCAGCTTCCGGGTGCTGGCCAAGTGGTGCCGGCTCATCGGCGTGGACCATCTGCACGCCGGCACGGTGGTGGGCAAGCTCGAGGGCGACCCCGCGACGACCAAGGGCTTCTACGACACGCTCCGCGACGATCACATCCCGATGAACCAGGCGCACGGCATCTTCTTCGACCAGCACTGGGCGAGCATGCCTGGCGTCATGCCGGTGGCGTCCGGCGGTATCCATGCCGGCCAGATGCACCAGTTGGTTGACCTGTTCGGTGACGACGTGGTGCTGCAGTTCGGTGGTGGCACCATCGGTCACCCGTTGGGCATCGCGGCGGGCGCGGAGTCCAACCGGGTGGCGCTCGAAGCAATGATCAAGGCGCGCAACGAGGGCAAGGACATGCTCAAGGAAGGTCCGGATCTGCTGCGCAAGGCCGCCCAGGCCTGCCATCCGCTGGAGGTCGCGCTGGCCACCTGGGGCGACGTCACCTTCGATTACACCTCGACGGATGCGCCCGACGCCGTCCCAACCGTCAGCCTGTAGGAGCGGACATGAAATTGCGTCACGGAGCCTTCTCCTACCTGCCCGATCTCACCGACGACGAGATCGCCGCCCAGGTGCGATACGCGCTGCTGAACGACTGGCCGCTGTCGATCGAGTACACCGACGATCCGCACCCCCGCAACATCTACTGGGAGATGTGGGGTCTGCCGCTGTTCGATCTCGACGAGCCGGACGGTGTGATGGCCGAGATCGACGCCTGCCGGGCGACCTTTCCCCACCACTACATCCGGGTGCTCGCCTACGATGCACGGCTGGGACGGCAGACGACGGCGTTGCATTTCCTGGTGCAACGCCCGGCCAACGAGCCAGGCTTCTTGCTCACCCGAGCCGAGGGCCACGACCGCCGGCAGACGTACTCGGTGTACTCGTACGCGACGTCGGCCGACGGGCATGCTTCCGACCGGCCGTGAAGAATCAGCGATGAGTGATCGGTGATGGGCATCGAAGAACGGCACCACCGTGGCGCCTGAACAGCAGGCGCCGCGGTCCGGCTTCCGACTGCACCGGCCGGGGATGGCCGCCGCCGCGGTGGCCGACTCCAGCGCGGAACCGGCAGACGACGTCATCCTCGGCGACGACGCGACCCTGGACCTGACCACCGACGACGCGCGGATCCACGTCGAGGAGACACTGGCCAGGCTCGACGCCGAACTGGTGGGGCTGTGGAACGTCAAACGGCGGGTGCGTGAGATCGCTGCGCTGCTGCTGGTCGATCGCGCCCGGCGGCAGTTCGGGCTGGCGTCGTCCCGCCCGACGCTGCACATGAGTTTCACCGGCGGACCGGGGACGGGAAAGACCACGGTGGCGCTGCGGATGGCCCAGATGCTGCACGCCATGGGCTATATCCGCAACGCCAACGTGCATGTCGTCACCCGCGACGACCTCGTCGGTCAGTTCATCGGGCACACCGCGCCGAAAACCAAGGCCGCGATTGCCAAGGCGGCCGGCGGTGTGCTGTTCATCGACGAGGCGTACTACCTGTTCCGGCCGGAGAACGAACGGGATTACGGGCAGGAGGTCATCGAGATCCTGCTCCAGGAAATGGAAAGCGAGCGGGCCAGCCTGGTGGTGATCTTCGCCGGCTATCCGGATCGGATGGACACCTTCTTTTCGGCCAATCCGGGGCTCTCCTCGCGGGTGCCGCACCACATCGCCTTCGAGGACTACACCCACGACCAGCTGGCCGAGATCGCCGAACTGATGGTGGCGGGAGAGAACTTCCGGTTCAACGACGCTGCGCGGCAGGCGTTCTCGGAATACCTGGACTTGCGGATGCACCAGCCGCGGTTCTCCAACGCACGCAGCGTGCGCAACGCCATCGAGCGCTGCCGGCTGCGCCAGGCCAAACGGCTGGTGGATCTCCGGCGTCCGTTGACCAAGGACGACCTCGTCACGCTGACCGACGAGGACGTCTACGGCAGCAGTATTTTCGCCGGTGCTGAGCCGGTCGTAGTGACGAACGGCTCGCCGGCACTGGCGATCAACGACGCGGATGCCTGAGAAAGGACCCACGCCATGACTGAGGGACTCAAGACCCTGACCCGGTACACCATCGAGGAGGAGCACCGTCATCCCGGATCGACCGGTGAATTCTCCGGGCTGGTGAACGTTCTCGCCACCGCGGTGAAGATCATCGCCAATCAGGTGAACAAGGGATCGCTGATCGGCGGGCTGGGCACCTCCCGCACGGACAGTGCGCACGATGAGGTCGAGAAGCGGCTCAACGTGATCAGCAACGAGGTCCTGATGCAGGAGACGCAGTGGGCCGGTCACGTGGCGGCGATGGTGTCCGAGGAGATGGACGGCTTCTATGCCGTGCCCGCCCGCTACCGCAGGGGCAAGTACCTGCTGGCCTTCGATCCGCTGGACGGTTCGAGCAACCTCGACGTCAACATGACCCTGGGCACGATCTTCAGCATTCTCCGGCACCCCGATCCGGACACGGACCCGAGCGCGGACGACTTCCTGCAGCCCGGGGTGGAGCAGGTCTGCGCGGGCTTCGCGCTCTACGGACCCGCAACGATGCTGATCCTGACGACGGGTCGCGGCGTCGACGGCTTCACCCTGGACCGGGAGATCGGTGCGTTCGTGCTGACCCACCCGCAGATGCGGATCCCGGACGACGCCTCCGAGTTCGCGATCAACGCGTGCAATGAGCGTTTCTGGGAGCAGCCGGTCAAGCGGTATGTGCAGGAGTGCCTGGACGGTGCCGCGGGTACCCGCGGCAAGGACTTCACCATGCGCTGGGTGGCGTCCTTGGTCGCCGACACCTTCCGCATTCTCACCCTGGGCGGGATGTACCTGGATCCCATGGACGCGATGGACCCGAACAGGTCCGGTGGAGTGCGGCTGCTGTATGAGGCGAGCCCGATCGCATTCATCATCGAGCAGGCGGGCGGCGCCGCGTCCACCGGCAGCGGCAGGGTGATGGAGCTGACGCCCGACGGTCTGCACCAACGGGTCCCGCTGATGTTCGGCTCGAAGAGCGAGGTGCAGCGCATCGAGCGTTACCACGCCGAGTTCGCCGACGGGGACTCGGGTTTCGACAGGTCCCTGTTCACCGTTCGCTCGCTGTTCCGCACCAACTAACCGGAGGGAAACGCCGTGTCGGTCAAGCATCCGGTCGTCGCCGTCACCGGTTCCTCCGGTGCGGGAACGACATCGGTCACCAAGACCTTTCAGCACATCTTCCGCCGCGAGGGGATCACCCCCGCGCTGGTCGAGGGTGACTCGTTCCACCGCTTCGACCGCCAGCAGATGAAGCTCGCGATGGCCGAGGCCGAGGCCCGCGATGGTTCGCACTTCTCGCATTTCGGGCCGGAGGCGAACCTCCTGGAGGAGCTCGAGGCGCTGTTCCGGGAATACGGCGAGTCTGGCGGCGGGAAGGTGCGCAAGTACCTGCACGACGATCGGGAGGCGCAGCCGTACGGGCAGCCGCCGGGGACCTTCACCCCCTGGGAGGCCCTCGAGCCGGGCAGTGACCTGCTGTTCTACGAGGGACTGCACGGCGCGGCGGTCACCGACACGGTGGACATCGTCCGGCATGCCGACCTGCTGGTGGGCGTTGTGCCGATCATCAACCTCGAGTGGATCCAGAAGCTGCACCGGGACAAGACAACTCGCGGCTACTCGAGCGAGGCCGTCACCGACACGATCCTTCGCCGGATGCCCGACTACGTGAACTACATCTGCCCGCAGTTCTCCCGCACCGACATCAACTTCCAGCGGGTGCCGACCGTGGACACCTCCGATCCGTTCACCGCGCGGTACATCCCGACGGCCGACGAGAGCTTTCTGATCATCCGGTTCGCCAACCCGCGTGGCATCGACTTCTCATACCTGTTGTCGATGCTGCACGACTCATTCATGTCCCGGCCGAACATCATCGTGGTACCCGGCGGGAAGATGGAGCTGTCCATGCAGTTGATCTTCACGCCGCTGATCCTGCGGCTGATGGAAAAGAAGCGTCAGCGGGCTGGGTGATCTCTTCAGCGGTCCGATCCCGGTACGCGCTGAGAGAGGGATCGACTGCGAGCACCCGTCTTCAGCCGCCACCACTGCCGAGCGCCGTCGGTGGCATCACTCCGTACGTCGGGGGATCCTTGGGTTTGCCGCAGCGGGTGCAGCGCAGGAATCCCCTCCCTCGCATTTCGGGGTTGTCGTCCTGCACGCCGACGTAGTGGTGCCGGCCCATTCGGCACCGCCAATCCTTCTTGACCTGCGCCGTGACGATCACGTCTCGCTCCTGAAGTGCCTGACGGAGGGGAATGGAGCCGAAGAGCAGGCTGACGGCCTGGCCGATCTGCGCGAGAGTTCCTAGTTCGCTGAGTTCGGTGCGGAATTCCTCGCGGTACCGGTCGCGGGCGTCGGCGGGGAGGACCAGCACGGTCAGCGCAATCAGGCCTCGTGCCGGTCCGATCGGATGTGGGCCGATCATCGCTTCGCTCTGATATCTCAGCCGCCGGCCACGCCGGGACCCAGCACGCTCGGCGGCATCGGCCCGTACGACGGTGGGTCCATCACCTTGCCACACCTGGTGCATTCCAGATGCGCCTGCCCGCGCATCTCGGGGTTGTCGTCTTCGACACCGATCCAATGGTGCCGGCCGGCTTTGCACAGCCAGTTCTTTGCGGTGGGGATGGTCGTGGTCATCGATTGCTCCTGTCAAGGATCGGCCGGGACGACGGTTCGGGGGAACGGGGACACCGGTCCGGGGACGTCACGGGATCTCCCCAGCCGGCCGGAGCCGACCGGGGACCATCGATCTCGCGGCGCCGGCGCTGGCCAGCGCTCCCCGAATCTGGGCCAGCCCCTGTCGGTTCAGCCGGTAGTACCGGCGCCGCGGCCAGCCCTGGACATGCTCGGTCGGTGGCTCCCAGTCGCTGTCCAGCCATTGCAGCGCCTGCAGCAGGGCCAGCACCGGGTAGATGCGGCCGGCGGACAGTCCGGTGTCGGCTCGAATTTGCGTGGCGTGATGGTGGCGGGTGGGGTGGGCGACCAGGGTGCCCAGTACCTGTTGCGTAGTTCCGGTCAACCGTAGACCGCGGGACATGGTGTTATTCTACCTAGGTGGTACCTGGCTGACAAGGGTCACCCCGGACAAAGAGGACGTACTTCTCCGGTCCGCCTGCGTCGGCCGTTCGAGCCTCGCTGGGGTTGTCGACCGGTGCCGGCCGGCCGACCCGCGCATCACCGACCTTCCCGGTGACCTCTGATCACCAGCTCCCGATAATGGTCGAACGACGCGCGGGGGTGCCGGTCGAGGGTTTCCGGGTCCACCCGTATCAGCCCGAAATTCCGAGTGAATCCATCCGTCCATTCTCAGCAGTCCGGCAACGTCGAGTAGAAATGGCCGAGGACGTCGCAGCCGCCGGCCACGGCGTCGGCGACGGCGGCCAGATGACCGTCCAGGTAGGCGATCCGCTCGACATCGGCAGCCGGCTTGGCGTCGCTGACCGTGCCGTCACCGGGATCATCGACATCCCGTTACGCGCAACCGTTCGCAGCCACGCACAGCGGCGGCAGCGACGGATAATCGGCCGTGAGATCGACCAGTAGCCGGGTCAGTGTCGCGGGCCGCACCGGCCATCCGGAGTTGGTGAGCGGAACGCCGGGTGTCTCCTCCAGGGTGAACCGAACATTGCTGGTCGACGAGGACGCCCAGGCACACGCCACCTTCTGGTTCGCCGAGGATCCCGACGATGTCGACTACGACCTCGGCTGAACACCGAGCTGATCACAACGCACTGGGACGACCTGCTGCGGATCGCGGCGTCGGTGAAATTCGGGCACGCCACCGCCGCGCTGGTCGTCGGCGAGCTGTGCTCATCCAAACGGCAGCAGAACGCGCTGTCCGCGGCGATCAAGGAGTACGGGGCCTTACGGCGCACGATCCACGCCGCCCAGTTTCTATCCGACGAGACCTACCGACGCAAAATCGCCCTCCAGTTGAACAAGGGCGAGAACCTCCACGCGCTGCGCCGGGACCAGTTCTACGCCAGCGAAGGCGCGATACGACACCGCAACCCCGAGCAGCAAACCGCCCAGGCATGGTGCCTGACCATCGCCACCAACGCGATCGTCACCTGGATCGGCGAGAACTACGGCCGCGCCATCGCCGAAATGCGCGCCGGCGGCCACCTGATCCAGGACGAGGTGCTGGCCCACCTGTGGCCCACCCACCACGACAACGTCAACTTCTTCGGCACCATCACCGTGGACATCGACGGTGAACTGGCCAAGCTCGACACCGATGGATACCGCCCACTCCGCCACATCCCAGCCACCGCGTCCACCGTCAACCTGAACATCACAGACCCGCCAGAAGGGACCGATCCCGGCCCCGCCGGGTGGGATGGTCGGTGGTCTGAGAATCCGGCGGCGCGCCACCCATTGTCCATGGGAAGCCGACATCGACCCCAGACAGGATCCGTTCGTAGTCGTTGTTTTCGTGCTGCTTACTACCGGGACCCCGGAAACAGCCACGCCACGATGACACCGCTGACGAAGCCCATGTCCAGGTGGGTCGTTCAGGGATAACGCGCGGACAGCGTCGGAAGGTCCGACGGATGCAACTCGGGTCGGTACGTCGGTGCAGTCTCATATTCATGACGTGGTGAGTTCTGCGGCCTCGAGCGCGCCAGGCGTCAAATCGAAGTGACAAAGGAACGGCGCCATGATGTCCGTTCGGTTGAGCGCTTCCCGGACCTGCGTATCTGTGGCGAGGTTTCAAAGGCTGACCTTCCAGAACTGTTGCCGGGTCGGATCAGTCGGCCTCAGGGATCGGTATGCCGTAGGCCTCTAGGGTGACGTCTTGCGGTTCGGGGCCACCGCGCTTGGCGGTGTCCAGGGCGTCGATCTCCGTCAGCTCGTCAGCGTCGAGCTCGAAGTCGAAGACGTCGAAGTTCTCAGCGATGCGGTGCGCTTTGGTCGACTTGGGAATGACCGAGCGGCCCTGCTGCAGGTGCCAGCGGAGCATGACCTGGGCCGGGCCCTTCGAGTGAGCCTGGGCGATCCGGACGATGGTGGGGTCTTGCAACGTGCTGGTGTGTTCACCTTCCCGGTAGAAGGTGATTCCACCGATGGGTGACCAGGCCTGGGACAGGATGCTGTGCTCCGCGCCGAACGCCTGGACCTCGCGCTGCTGGAAGTAGGGGTGCACCTCGATCTGGTTGACCGCGGGGACGACCTTGGCTGTGTCGAGCAGCTCGGTGAGGTGCCCGACCATGAAGTTGCTGACGCCGATCGCGCGGACCTTGCCCTGATCGAGCAGTGTTTCCAATGCCCGGTAGGCCTCCAGCGTCCGGTTGAAGTCGGTGGGCAAGGCCTGGTGCAGGATCAACAGGTCGATCTGGTCGACACCGAGCTTGGCCGCGCTTTTCTCGAAGCCGTGAAGGGTCTTGTCGTAGCCGTAGTCGCTGATCCAGATCTTGGTTTCAACGAAGACGTCATCGCGGGCGACGCCGGAGCTGGTGAGAGCTTCGCCGACCTGCTTCTCGTTGCCGTAAGCGGCGGCGGTGTCGATGTGCCGGTAGCCGGCCGCCAGGGCCGCGTGAACAGCGTCGCGGGTCTCGTCAGGGGGGGTCTGAAAGACACCGAATCCGATTGCCGGCATTTCCACGCCATTGTTGAGCGTTAGATTGTTGTAAGTGGTCATGATGTTGTGCGCTCCGTAGTGAACAGTTGCTGTGTGGAGTTAGTTACGGGGAAAGATTCAAGTCAGGTACCAGCTGACTGCGTGACCAGCAATTCCCGGCGCGACCGCATTTCATGCGGTGCGTTGGGAAGGCCGCGGTGTGGCGTCTACTCCGAGCACCTCGTGATGTGGGAAGGCCCAGGCGGCCAGCAACGAGGCCGACCGAAGAAGCTTGCGCCGCGAGGGATCTCGTCCGTTCGTCGCCGGCCTATTCAGATTCGGTTGCTCGTGTGTGTATCACCGCCGACTCGGCGGAGCGCGTGGCTGCCCAGGTGGCGAGGAGCTTGAGCCCGTCGGCGGTCGGTGTGTCGGGGTCGGCGGTGTAGATGTTGAGTCGGATTGCAGGCTCGGAGGGCAGTTCCATGGCTTCGAAATTGAGGTCGAGTTCGCCGACGGCCGGGTGCCGCAGTCGCTTACGGCCGCTGCGGTGGAACTTGACGTTGTGCGAAGCCCACTGCTGCCGGAACAATTCTGACTGTGTGGAGAGCTCGCCGACCAGGGTAATGAGGTCCTTGTCGTAGGGGTTGCGTCCGGCTTCGAGGCGAAGCATGGCCGCCGCGTCGGTGGCCATGCGGTCGAAGTCGATGAAGAACTCCCGCGCCGCCGGGTCGAGGTAAATGAAACGGGTCGTGTTGGCGGGCCGTCTGCTCGTCGCGCCGGCGGCCGCGGAATGCAGGACGGGCGAGTAGAGGGCACGGGCCAGGGTGTTCATGGCGATGATGTCGTGGCGGGCGTTGCGTACCCAGGCCGGAGCGTCAGTGATGGCGTCGAGGACCTGCTGGATGACCGGCCGCACCGTGGCGGGGGCCGGCCGCGCCCGGCGAGTGGCGGAGGGCCCTGCTGCGCGGGCGAGGGAAAGCAGGTGCTCGCGTTCGGCGTCGTCGAGCTGCAGCGCGTTCGCGACGCCCTCGAGCACTTGGTCCGAGGCGCCCGCGAGATTGCCGCGCTCCATCCGGACGTAGTAGTCGATGCTCACGCCGGCCAGCAGCGCGACC
>JBBQGJ010000021.1:0-35821 GCA_038322925.1 Mycobacteriales bacterium | reverse complement strand
ACAGTGCCCAGGCCAGGCATGACGCCGCGGTCGGCCAGCGCCCTGACCCGCACCCGGAGTTCGGATTTGATCGCGGCGAGGGTGGCCTTGCCGTCCAGGATCGTCGCGGTCACGAGAGGTCATGATGCCACGGGGTCGATCATCCGGACGCCTCCCGTCACAGGCGGAGCGCAGTGGCGCACCAGCAGCTCGAGTCGGCTGCCGGTGCGCGACTGGGGTGATTCGGCGGCCCGGGCTCGCCCGCTCGAGTCGCGGCCGGGCCGCCCGCTCGTCAGGCCGCCGGGCAGCTGCAGCCGGACCGGGTCGGACCCTTTCGTCACCAAATCGGGGCGTCACCGACGCCGGCCGTCAGGACCCCAGGACAAGGCAGCAGCGCGCCCCCATCTCTGGCCCTGCGGATCGCAAGGGCGGATCGCAAGGGCGGATCGCAACGGCGGATCGCAAGGGCGGATCGCAAGGGCGGATCGCAAGGGCGGATCGCAAGGACACCCTCCCGCTGCTGCTGAACCGCCGGCTTCATGCCGCCCGGTGTCCCGCCGGCCGCAACCCGTGGTCAGGAGGCTGCTCGCTCGTCGGGCCGCCGGCCGGTTCGGCGACCGAGTCGTCGCCCGGAGCAATTGACGGCTGGACGGGCAGCGCGTTGCCGCGGCCCGGTACCGGACGGCGCCGTTCCTGGCGCTCGACCAGGAACAGCAGGCCGAGGCCGATCACCACCATCGCGTGGCTGCCCAAACGGGCGGCATCAACGTTGTGGGACAACACATCTGCCACGGACACAACGCCAAGCGCAACCACGAACACAGCCACGGCGGGTATCAGCCCGCGAGCCAGCGACGGGCGCACCGCCGCAACCAGGAACCCGGCAGCGAGCGCGAGGTTCCACGCGGCGCTCTCGTTGAAATAATGCTCGGCCGAGCCGGTCACCGCGTGGCCGGCGTGGTCGACACCCAGCAGCTGCGCCAGAGCCAGCGACAGTTGGAGGAACGCCATGGAGCCCAACGCCCACCTGATCACCGTGGTCGGCGGACGTTTCGGACGGATGGGTCTTGCCGCGGCCAGCACCCGATCGGTCAGGTCGACGGGCTCGGCCGCGGGCTGGAGCCGGATGCGACGAGTCATCGCCGTGGCGGCGGCCTCCCACTGCCGGCACTCCTGGCAGCCGGTGAGGTGCTCGTCCACGAGAGCCGGCGAGACGGGTTCCTCCTCGCCGTCCATCCGGGCCGACAGCGCTTCACGGCAGGTTGTGCAGTTCACCTCAACATGGTCGTGTCGTCAGCGGCCGAAGTTCCCGGGCCCACCGGGGGCTAGGCTCCCCGGCATGCCGTCGACCTACGGGTGGGACGCCGCGGGGCGCTTGGCCGAGGCCGCCGCGGCGGGAGACCAGCACGCCTTGGCCGAACTTGTCAGGGCCACCCAGCGCGACATCTGGCGGTACGTGTCGTCCCAGGCAGGCACGGCCGACGCCGATGACCTGACGCAGGAGACCTTTGTGCGGGCCATCGGTGCGTTGCCCCGCTTCGAAGGCCGGTCGAGCATCCGCACCTGGCTGCTGGTGATCGCCCGACGGGTGGTTGTCGATCACCATCGACGGCGCTCCGCACGACCCCGGATCGCCGACGTCCCGGACTGGAACGAGCCCGCCGAGCGGGCCCAGCACCATCGGAACGCGCAGGCGCCAGGTTTCGAGGAACTGACCGAGGTCGGGATTCTGTTGGACAACCTCACCTCCGATCGTCGCGAAGCCATCGTCCTGACCCAGGTGTTGGGCTTTTCCTACGCCGAGGCTGCGGAGATCTGTCAATGCCCCGTCGGCACCATCCGATCCAGGGTCGCCCGGGCCAGGGAAGACCTGGTGGCGTGGACAGCGGACCGCGAAGCGCCGAACCGGTCCGTCACGGGCTGAGCGCTGCGGGTGGGGTGACCGGGCTCACCCCGAAGCTGGGCGGGCCGAGGAACTTTCGAGGTCGATGGCCCGACCAACTATTGCCGTCATCGACGGCCGGTTGCATTGCGCCGGACTCTGCGGACGCTTGCGGGCGACAGCGCGGTCCTCACGGGTATGGAACGGAGTCTCGATGGGTCACGGAAGATCGCGTGAGCATCGGCAGTGGCGCGTCGCGGCCGCCGGCGCGGGGATGCTGCTGCTGGCCGGGTGTGGTGCGACCGCCGAACAGTCCTCATCGTCATCGGCCGCAACAACCAGCGCGGCCTCGTCGGCCACGGCGGCCACGACAGCCGGCGTCTCCGCATCGTCGTCCGACGCGGGAGGCGAGGTCACCATTGCCGACTCCTGGGTCAAGGCCACGGTTGGTACCACCGATCCGTCGATGACGGCCGCCTTCGGCGTACTGACCAATCACACCGATCAGGATCTGACCATCGTCTCGGCGACGAATGACGTCACCGACCGGACAGAACTGCATGAGATGGCGATGGTCGACGGCGCCATGGTGATGCGCCCGATCGCCGGCGGCATCCCGATCCCGGCGAACGGCACCACCACGCTCGAGCCGGGCGGACTGCATGTGATGATCATGGATGCCACCACGCCGATTGCCCCCGGGGACGACGTGCACGTCACGCTGACCCTCAGCGACGGCTCGACGGTGCTTTTCCACGCCACCGCCAAGGAATTCGCCGGCGCCAACGAGTCCTACAACGGCGGTGCCTCCGGGGCGATGGATACGAGCACGACCGGCATGGACATGGGCTCCAGCACATCCGCCGACCATGAACACAGCAGCGGGGAGGCTACTCACTCCGATGGGTGACCTGTCGCCCTCCGATCATCGAACGACTTCGGCGCAGACCAGCCCGATCGATTCCGGCAGAACACTCGCGCAGCCGAGGTACAGCCGGAGAAGTTTGTTGTTTGCCAGCGCAGCGGCGGCCGTCGGGGGCGCCGCTGCCGTGGCGGTCGGCGGTGGGATCACCGTGGCCGGCCGGCAGATCTCCACCGCCGCAACGACAACCGGTGACATCGAGCAGGACGAGGCCGATTCCGTCGGGACCGCAACGGTTCCTTTCTACGGCACGCATCAGGCAGGGGTCAGCACTCCCGCCCAGGCGCAGGTTGCTCTCTGCGCGTTCGACCTCCGCCACGGCATCGACGGCATCGCGCTGGGAAAGCTGCTGCGGATCGTGACCGACGACATCGCCCGAATCACGTCGGGTCGCCCCGCCTTGGGAGACACCGCCCCTGAATTGGCCGCGACCCCGGCCCGGTTGACCGTCACCGTCGGCTTCGGACCCGCGCTGTTCGACAAGATCGGCCGGCCCGATGCTCGGCCATCTGGCTTCGCCGACCTGCCGGCTTTCCCGGAGATCGACCGACTCGAGGATCGTTACGGCCCCGCCGACCTGCTGTTGCAGATCTGCGCCGACGACCCCGTGACCGTCGCGCACACGCAACGCATGCTCCTCAAGGACACCCGTGCCTTCGCATCCACCCGGTGGGCGCAGCGCGGGTTCTTGCGCGCCCGCGGATCGGGACCGGTGGGATCCACCCCGCGCAATGTGATGGGCCAGGTCGACGGCACCGTGAACCCCGCCGACCAGTCCGAGTTCGACCAGCTGGTCTGGCATCCGGGGCCCGGATGGTTCACCGGCGGCACCATGATGGTGCTACGCCGCATCCGGATGGACGTGAACTCCTGGGACGCCCTGGATCGGTCCGCGATGGAGACCACGGTCGGCCGGCGGCTGTCCAACGGAGCGCCGCTCACTGGCTCGGACGAGCATGACGAACCCGATCTGAGGGCCACCGATGCCACCGGCCTGCTCGCCATCGCCGACTTCGCGCACCTGCGCCTTGCCCGCGGTGAAGGGCCCGCACCGCAGATCCTGCGTCGCCCCTACAACTACGACGACTCACCCGGTGCCGACGGCGACAGCGACCTCGGCCAGCTGTTCTGCTGCTACCAGGCGAGCATCGCCTCCCAGTTCGTTCCGATGCAGCGGCGACTCGCGGCGGGTGACCTGCTCAACCAGTGGATCACCCCGATCGGCTCCGCGGTCTTCGCCATCCCACCCGGGTGCGAGCCAGGTGGGTACATCGGTGAGGGGCTGCTCGGATGACCGATCAGCGACGCGCGACCAACGACCCGGACCGGCGCCCGCGGCTGCTGGTCATCGGTCTGCTCGCGGTGATCTTCTCTGGGGTGTTGTCCGCACTCGCTCCCGCGGCATTCGCGCACAATGCCCTCGTGTCCAGCAACCCGGCCGCGGGCAGTGTCGTGCCCCAGGCGCCGACGTCCATCGAGCTGGTGTTCGACCAGGACGTGAAGGGTTTTCAGCCCAGGATCGCGATCACCGTCACCGGGCACGATCCGGTCGAGATCATCCCGTCCATCAACGGGCCCACCGTGACCGCGGACCTGACCTCCGTCGACCTGCCAGGGAGCGAGGTCGCCGACGAACCGGTGTCCTGGCGCGTCGGCTACCGCATCGTCTCCGCTGACGGCCACCCGGTCACCGGCCTGCTCGACTTCTCCGTCGGATCCGGTGCGGCGCCCACCGTCGGCGGTGTGGTCGCGGCCGCTGACGGTTCCGGTCAGAATCAGCCGACGGGCACCAACACGCCGTCGACGACCGCGATCTGGTGGTGGGTCGGCGCTGCGATAGCGATCGCCGCCGCGATCACGGCGACCTTGTTCGCCGCCCTTCACAGCCGCGCCGCTGCACCAGCCGGCCGCAAGGGGCCCGGGCCGGATTGAGCAGTGCCGCGAACGCGGCCGTCCTCGCGGACCTGTCGGGTCACCCCGCCGGTTCCTCGGGCGCCGACAGCACCAGCCCGTGCGCCGCCGCGAACAGCACCGCCTGGTCCACATCAACGACAGCGCCGGTGAGCCTGGCACCGACCCAGACGGCCGCGTCCAGCCTGGCCCCACGCAGGTCGGCGCCGGTGAGGTCCAGCCGCTCGGCGCGGGCACCGGTCAGGTCGGCGCCGCGCAGATCGCAGCCGCTGAAATTGGCCCCGACCAGGTTCGCCTCGCGCATCCGCAGCCCGGACAGATCGACTCCGGGGAGTTTGGCGCCGGCCAGCGACACCAGAGTCAGATCGCACTCCTTGATGGTCAGTGGCAGGAGCCGGCAATCGGTGAACGTGCTGCCGATCAGCCGGCACCCCGTGAGGCTCGCACCGTGCCAGGCCGACCGTTCGAAGGTGCATGACAGAAACGAGGTCCCCTCGTGGTTACTGCCGTACAGCTCGGTACCGACGAAGCTGCAACGCTCGAAGGTCGCGCCCTTGGTTCTGACATCGACCAGTGAGGCATCGGTGAAATCGCAGTCGACGAAGCTCACCGCCTCGATGGACTCACCGGACAGGTCGACTTCGGCGAAATCGTCATCGACGTAGGACTTCTCGGTCAGCTGCACGGCACTCCTGGTGGACACGTGATGCGGCGGGCAGGCCCGCAACGCTACTCGAGCACCAGTGCCCCCCGCGGCGCATCTCACGCCCCCGGCACACCGGACACGGCGCACCTCAGCTGGCGACCTCGCTGGGCCGGATGACCGAGATCAACGACAGCTTGGACCGGGACGGCGGGCGCGCCTCGCGCCGACCGGGTCCCGACCCAACCTCCCCGGTATCCCACAACACACCGATGACGGCATCGATGGCCGGTGCGATCGCGGCGGCGACCGCCGGCGACAGTGGGGCGCCGTGCTCGAAGGTCGCGGCCTCGATGCCCACCAGCACCACCCGCCGAGGCAGCCGGTGCAGAGCGCGGGCTAGTTCGACCAGCTCCGCTAGGCCGAATGCGTTGGCGCCGCCGCGACCGGTGCGTGCCCAGGCGTCCGCGGGCAGCGGGTTGCGCTGCGATCCGGTTTCCAAGATGGTCAGCGTTCCGGGAACCTCGTTCGAACGGACCGCGTCCACCACGATGGCCAGGTCGGCGCGTCCATCCTCGGGGTCCCAGAGCTCGATCAGCGACGTCGGATCCTCCCGCTCCAGCACCCGGATCCCTGGTACCCGCAGCCCGGCGAAACGCTTGGCCACGATCGGACCGACGGCATCGTCTCCACGGTCGGGGCTTCCGAGCCCGACGACCAGCAGTCGCAGGGGTCGCTGTGATTCCTTCATGATCGCCTCACCGTCAGATCCGAGAAGTGGTTGCCGCCGGACATCCAGAGGTCGTCGTTGCGCATCGCGGCGGTAGCTGTCCCCGGTCGACCAAGGGACGCGGCCCGAGGGGGAATGCGGCAGCATCCGGTGCCGGTCGTGACAGGGTGAGCTGCCCGCCGGCACCGGACGCGCCGCAGCTAGTCAACGAATTCGCCGTACAGGTCAAGCAGCCGAACCCTGGCGGACTGCAGGCGGTGGTCCATCACCGGGACGAACCGCTTCATCAGTTGGTACCCCATCACCGGATCGGCGTCGCACTTGACGCGCAGGCAGGCAGCGTCAAAGGCCACCACACTGGCATCCAGCGTCGCTCGTGCGTCGAAGGCCCAGCGGTACGGCGGCACCATCCACGACCAACCGACAATCTCCCCTTCGTTCACCGTGTCCAGCACCACGCCGCGGGCCGGAGTGTGGATCTCGACGGCGACCCGGCCGCGGCGCAGCAGATAGAAGTGGTCAGCGGGATCGTTCTCGTGGAACAGGAACTCTCCGGCCCTGACGTGCACGTTGACCGCGCAGCCCGCCAGCAGGTCGGTCGTCTCGGCATCGAGCCCGGCGAAGAACGGGTGGTCGGGGAGGTACTGGTCAATCGTCTGCATCGGTGATCGCCTCAGAACGAGAAAGATGGGTTGGCGCCGGGATGCGGGTATCCCGGCTGATGCTGCGGCTTACCACTCAGGCTGAGGTGCCGATCCGGTCGAGCCGAACGGTCATCCCTCGGCGGTTGCGGGCGGGGGTTCACCCGGCCGTCAACCACGGAGCAACGGGAGACGGCAAGCACCCGCGGGTCGACCGCGACCCGCGGGCCGACCAACCGCGCGCTCTGGACCATGACGCCTCCTGGTTCCCCTCAGTCTTCGGAGCGTGCGGAGGAGTCGTTAGGGTCGAAGGTCACTTCTGGAACGGGACCATGATCGGGAATGCGCTGGATGCAAGGCTAGTGAGGCTGTACTCGGACAATGAATGATCCGAGCCTCGTCCACCCGCCGTGTATGCACGGGGCCGACGAGGTTGGGAACAGCAAGCCCGTTCCGGCACCCAAAATGGTCCCGCGATGCGGTCGAACGTCAGCGACCGACCCGCCCGCAGTGCACTCGAATCGCTCTTTCCAGCCTCGATGCGGCCGTTCCCTGCTCAGTGGAAGAAGTGCCGCGTCCCGGTCAGGTACATGCTGACCCCGGCCCGCTCGGCGGCCGCGATCACCTCGCCGTCCCGCACCGACCCGCCGGGCTGCACGATGGCCCGTACCCCGGCGGCGATGAGGATTTCCGCGCCGTCCGGGAATGGGAAGAACGCATCGGAGGCGGCCACGGATCCTTCGGCCCGCTCCCCTGCGCGTTCCACCGCGAGCCGCGCCGAATCGACCCGGTTGACCTGACCCATCCCGATCCCGACGCTGGCTCCGTTGTGGGCCAGCAGGACTGCGTTGGACTTCACCGAACGGCAAGCACGCCAAGCGAATTCCAGATCGGCCAGGGCGTCCGGATCAACCGCATGCCCGGCGGCGAGGGTCCAATTTGCCGGGTCGTCGCCGGGCGCATCGATCCTGTCCCGCACCTGCACCAGGATGCCGCCGGAAATGGCCCGGAATTCCGCGGGATCCGGCGTCGCGTCGGCGGGCATCACCAGCAGCCTGATGTTCTTCTTCCTGGTCAGGACGGCCAGCGCATCGGCCGAGAACGCCGGTGCCAGTAGCACTTCGGTGAACACGTCGGCCACCTGTTCCGCCAGCGCCACCGTCACCGGCCGGTTGACCGCGATCACCCCGCCGTAGGCCGAGACCGGATCGCAGGCGTGTGCTCGTTGATGGGCCAACGCCACCGCATCGACCGTTCTGTCCGCACCACCTTCTGAGCCTTGTTCGGTGCTAATTCCTGAGCCACCCGCTACCACCGCGATGCCGCAAGGGTTGGCGTGCTTGATGATCGCCACCGCCGGCTCGGCGAAGTCGTTCGCCGCGCGCCAGGCCGCGTCGACATCGGCGTAGTTGTTGTAGCTCATCCCCTTGCCGTGCAACTGTTCTGCGGTCGCCAGGCCCGAACGCGACTGCCGGTACAGCGCAGCGGGCTGGTGCGGGTTCTCCCCGTACCGCAGGGCGTCGACCTTCTCCCAGGTCTCGCCGGTCCACTCGGGCCATCCGTCATCCGGGCCGGCGACACCGTTCAGCCAGTTCGCCACGGCCACGTCGTAGGACGCGGTATGCGCGAATGCCTTTGCGGCCAATGAGGTCCGCTCGGCCATGGTGAAGCCGCCGGCCGCCACCGCGGAGGTGATCTGCGGGTAGGCCGCGGGGTCAACCACCACCGCCACCGACGGGTGGTTCTTCGCCGATGCCCGAACCATCGCCGGGCCGCCGATGTCGATCTGTTCCACGCATTCGCCGAACCCGGCACCGGAGGCGAGGGTCTGCCGGAACGGGTAGAGATTGACCACCACCAGGTCGAACGCCGCGATGCCGAGATCGTCGAGCTGCCGCAGGTGATCGGGCAGCCGAGTGTCGGCCAGCAGACCGCCGTGGATCGCGGGGTGCAGGGTCTTCACCCGGCCGTCCAGGCACTCCGGGAAGCCGGTGACCTCTTCGACCGGCGTCACCGGCAGCCCGGCGTCGGCGATGGCCCGCGCCGAGCCACCGGTCGACACCAGCGAGACCCCGGCGTCGCTGAGCACCTTGGCCAGCTCGACGAGCCCAGTCTTGTCCGACACCGACAGCAGGGCACGCCGGATCGGGCGCCGGCCGTCCCCGTCGCCGGGTGTCTGGTTGGTGCTCATCCGAGCCTCACTTTCCGTCCTTCGACGCGGTACGGCGCGGAGGTCATCGCGGTGACAACCTCCACCAGCAGCGACCGTTCAGCCACCTTGATCCGTTCGTGCAGGGTGCTGGTGTCGTCGTCGTCCAGCACCGGAACCGCGCGCTGGGCGACGATCGGCCCGGCATCGACGCCGCCGTCGACCAGGAACGCGGTGCAGCCGGTGACCTTGACACCGTGCGCCAGGGCGTCAGCGGGAGCGTGCATACCGGGGAACGCCGGAAGCAGCGACGGGTGCGCGTTGATCACCCGGTCCTCGAAGACGGCCAGGAAGTCGGGCCCGACAAGCTTCATGAACCCGGCGAGCACGACCAGGTCGGCCCCGAACCGCTCACACGCCTGGGCGAGTCCCTGATTCCAGGCGTCACGATCCGGATGGTCGGCGATGCGCCGGCAGAACGTCGGGATGCCGACGGCGGCGGCGCGGTCGAGAGCGGTGCACGACGGACGATCCGATCCGACCGCGACCACCCGGTAGGGCTTCGGATCGGGATCGTCCAGCAGCGCCTGCAGGAGGGTGCCGGACCCGGAGGCCAGCACCACCACGTTCTTCACCGGGTTGGTCACGGCTCTCTCTCGTCGACGCGGGCGGGCCGGGTTCAGGGTAATCGTCGGTCGCCCGCCCCCGACGGGCACATCCGCTTGCCGGTCCCAGGACATCCCCTTGCGGCCCGATCGATTCCATTCGACCGACCACCCCGCAGTCGTCACGTGGCGCGGGTCCGACGAATTGGGGCGACCACACGGCAGCCGCCACTGCGCCATCAGTGGCCACGACCTGGTGTCGCACACCTCTGTCGACGGTGAGCTGCGGCTGGGGACCGGTGGTACGCCGTTGTACGAGAGGCGCGACTTCCCACGCTCAGGTTCAGTCGTGCCGGGTGGGCACGGGGTCGGAGTCCTGCCCGTCGTGCGACGGAGTTCAGTCGACGTCGGCCGTCTCCTCGCCGTCGTCGTGGCGAGCGTCCTGAGCGATCTCCTCGCCGGTGCCCTCCCGGTCGGTGCCAAACTCGTCGGTGGGGTCTTCGGCGCCGGCCGCCACCCCTTCGGCGAGATCGATGGCGTCCTGGTCAGCGGCAGCAGGTTCGGAATCGTCGGCGGAATCGCTGTAGGAATCGTCGTCGAGACCGTCGACCTCGGCGCGGTCCACGTCCAGCGATTCGTCCTCGTCGTCCGCGGTTTTCGCGCCGGCTGAGCCGTCGAGCACGGCGTCGTCCAGCTTGGCGTCGTCCGCTGCACCGGCCTCCGCCACCCGCCAGGGCACCGACCGCGCCTGCACCAACGCGGCCACGGCCACGGCAACGACGCCGATCTCGACGAAGGTGGCTCCAGCCGTCAGCAGCGGCGGGGATCCCGTCATTGCCCAGCGCCCGCTCCCGACCCCGCCCGAGGCAACCCACGCTGACACGCCCAGCCCGACCGCGGCCACCGCGGATGCGACGGTGGACGCGTACACCCGCTCCTGCCTGGTGGTCAGCGTGCGGACCACCCGCCAGCCGATCAGCCCGCCGGCGAGCAGCGGGACCAGCATGAACGCGATGCCGACCCAGGAAACGCCCGGGTGATCTGGGGTCGCCGTGAGCAGCGGCACTGCGGGCAATTCGACGATGGATGACGAAAACGGCGAGTAGGTTCCCGGCCCGACGACGAAGCCGACACCGGTGAGATAACCGGCCCCGGCGACCACCGCGTTGGGCACGTAGACGATGCCCAGCAGCGCCAGGCCGAGACCATCGGTCCAGTTCGGCGCCGCGAGCGCCGACACGGAGACGGCCGACGCGAAATGCCCGACGAGCGCCACGACCAGCGCCAGCCCGCCCCCGGCGATCAGCACGCCCAGCCCCACGGCACCGCCGCGCGCTCCGGTGTGCACCCAGGACGGCGCCAGATCCCGCCACCACGAGCGCCAGGCCGATTCTCGGCCGACGGTGCCGACCGCAACGGCACACAGCGCGAGTGCTGTTGCCGTCCACACCGACCCTGCCGGGATCGCCTCCGGCGGGCCGAACCCGCGAGTCGTGGCGGCAACGATCAGGCCGTAGGTGCCGGCGCTGACCAGCACGGCCAGCGCTTCCTGCGCCCGTCCTTGGGGTAGGAACCGGCCGCGACGAGCCACCGAGGTGAGCACCGCGACGATCAACCCCGTCAACAACAGGGGCGGTAGCGTCAGGGCAGTCCCGGCGACGCTGATCGGCATCAGGTTCGCCAGCGCGAAACCGGCCACCCCGGCCCGCATGGCGGCGCCGGCCTCCGCTCCCGATGCAGGAGTGATGGCCCAGACAACAAGCGCGATGCCGGCCGTGAAGATCAGGCCGGAAAGGGCCACCGCCGCCCCCCGTACCGCGGCGGCCGCAGCGACCATTCCGTTCGGGTGTTCGGCGGGCGGTGGGTTCCCTGGTGGCGCAAACGTTTCCGGAGCCAACTGGATCACCCCGCCACTGTCACAGTGGCGCGCCCGATCACGGCCGAGGCTCGCCGTCGGTACCCCAGATCGGATCAATCCGGGGGCGCCGGGCACGACCGCTCAGCTGTCGCGAGTCGGGTCCCGATCTGTGGCAGCGTCCGCCGGCCGTCGGTCGCCCGGCTCACCCGGTCTGGCTACCACCGTTCCGGCGGCGGCGGAGGGCTCGGCAGTATCGATCACCGGGATCCCCTGCGGGTCCGTGTCGGCCGACCGCGCATCCGCCGACGGCGGGATGGCCGAGCGCGAGGGTTCCCAAAGAGCCGGAACCGGGCCGACCGGGTATCCCGACGGAGCTTGGCCCGCGCCGTAACCGGCCGGGCGCCATCCAGCACCGCGGTCAGCGGTGAGGTCAGCGTCACGGCCGTCGGGACGGTCGGCAGGGGTTCCCCACGGTGCGGGCGGCGCGCTCCACCACGGTCCCGGGTACTCCTGTGCGGGTCCCGAGCCGGCCACCGGGAAAGCGGCTGCTGTGGCGCCGGTCGGCGCCGCAAGTCCCTGCCCGCCATTCCCCGGGCGCTGCTCCGCGGCGCGCGGGTTCAGCCCGAACCCCGAACCGATCACGAATGCGGTCAGCGCCACCACCGCCTGGATGATCCCGAAGATCACCAGCAGGATCGCACCCATACCCTTGCTGACCTGGCCGAATCCGGACACAGCGTCCTGGCTGCCGAGCGAGACGATGGCGCCGATCGCGCCCCCCGATGAAACTACTGCTACCGCAAATGAAGCTCGCTCCTCGCCGGGCAGGAACGCGGTCAGCGCCAGCAGACCCGCGGTGAGTAACAGGATCGGGACGTAGGCCGGCCCGATGCTGAAGACGGACAGGCTGCCCTGGGTGGTCGTCGACCTCGACAGCGACAGCTCCGGAAGAAATCCCCAGATGAAGTTCAACAGGCCCAGCGCGATGACGGCCACTGCCAGGACCTTGGCCACGCCCCACCGGGGAGACCGGCCGGTCCGCGCCGATCCGGTGCCTGCCTGCGCGCCCGGTCCCGTCATGCCGTAGCCGGCCGGGCCGTCACCAGCGGGAGGGTACCCGGTCGGCGGGTCAGTCGCGCCAGGAATCGATCCGACCGCCCAGGACGGAACGGGCGATCCCGTCACCGGACCCCACTGCGCTGCCTGAGGCGCACCGGTATCGCCCCGCTGCGGCCCACTCATCAATCCAGGACCCCTCGCTTGTCGGCACCTTCGCTTCGCCTCGACGGTAGCGACCGCCGAATTCCTCGCCACGCCTGCGCGCCGTGGGCGGCGGGTGTGCCGGCCCGGCGGCGAGTGTGCCGCCCGGCGGCGAGTGTGGCGTCGGTGACTAGCTGAGCACAGCCCGGAGCAGCCGGGCTGTTTCCGATGGGGTCTTTCCGACCTTGACGCCGACGCCTTCCAGGGCTTCCTTCTTGGCCTGCGCGGTGCCGGCGGAGCCGGACACGATCGCGCCGGCGTGGCCCATGGTCTTTCCCTCGGGAGCGGTGAACCCGGCGACGTAGCCGACGACCGGCTTGCTGACGTGCTCGGCGATGTACGCGGCCGCGCGTTCCTCCGCGTCGCCGCCGATCTCCCCGATCATCACGATCGCCTCGGTCTCGTCGTCTACCTCGAAGCCCTCGAGGGCGTCGATGTGGGTGGTGCCGATGACCGGGTCGCCGCCGATGCCGATCGCGGTGGAGAACCCGAGATCCCGCAGCTCGTACATCATCTGGTAGGTCAACGTGCCGGACTTCGACACCAGACCGACCCGGCCCGGGCCGCTGATGTTCGCCGGGATGATGCCCGCGTTGGATTTACCGGGGGAGATGATGCCCGGGCAGTTCGGGCCGATGATCCTGGTTTTGTTGCCGGTTGAGACGGCGTGTGCCCAGGCGACCGCGGAGTCGTGCACCGGCACGCCTTCGGTGATCACCACGGCCAGTCCGATACCCGCGTCGATGGCCTCGATGATCGCGTCCTTGGTGAACGCCGGCGGCACGAACACCACCGTCACGTTCGCCCCGGTCTGCTCCATCGCCTCGGCCACCGAGCCGAACACCGGCTGCACCGAGCCGTCGAAATCGACCTTGGTGCCTGCCTTTCGGGCGTTCACCCCGCCGACGATGTTCGTTCCGGACGACAGCATCCGGCGGGTGTGCTTGGTGCCCTCACCACCGGTCATGC
Source organism: Mycobacteriales bacterium (assembly GCA_038322925.1). Lineage (GTDB taxonomy): Bacteria > Actinomycetota > Actinomycetes > Mycobacteriales > Nakamurellaceae > Nakamurella. The sequence goes on along the minus strand of JBBQGJ010000021.1, from coordinate 22,272 downwards.
CCTGCACGATGACGCGGGAATTCTCGTTCAGGAAGATCGCCATCGTCAGACTCCTGTGCCTTTCAGTGCCGCTGCCGCTAGTTGGGCGGCCTTGTCGGCGCCCTCGTCCATGGTTTCGGCGAGCGTCACCAGCGGGTGCGCGGCCGCCAGCAGGATCCGCCTGCCCTCCTCGACATTGTTGCCGTCCAGCCGCACCACCAACGGTTTGCTGGCCTCGTCGCCCAGCATCTCCAGGGCTCCGACGATCCCGTTCGCCACCGCATCGCAGGAGGTGATGCCGCCGAACACGTTGACGAACACCGACTTCACGTCCGGGTCGGTCAGGATGATGTCCAGCCCGTTGGCCATCACCTCCGCGGACGCGCCGCCGCCGATGTCCAGGAAGTTCGCCGGCGACACGCGGTGCCCGTCCCCCAGGGAGTACGCCTCCCCGGCATACGCCACCACGTCCAGGGTGGACATCACCAGGCCGGCGCCGTTGCCAATCACCCCGACCTGCCCGTCGAGCTTGACGTAGTTGAGGCCCTTTTTCTTGGCCTTGACCTCCAGCGCGTTCTCCGAGGCGATGTCGGCCAGCGCCGCGTGATCGGGATGCCGGAAGTCGGCGTTGTCGTCGAGCGACACCTTCCCGTCGACCGCGAGGACCTTGCCCTGCGGGGTCTTCACCAGTGGGTTGACCTCGACCAGCGTGGCGTCCTCCTCGACGAAGACCTCCCACAGGTGCTGCAGGATGTCGATCACCTGGTCGCGCACCTCTGCGGGGAACTTCCCGGCATCGGCGATCTCGGCGGCCTTGGCGGCGTCCACCCCGGTCAGCGCGTTCACCGGGATCTTCGCCAGCGCATCGGGCCGTTCGACGGCCAGCTGCTCGATCTCCATCCCACCCTCGTGGGTGGCCATCGCCAGGAACGTCCGGTTCGCCCGGTCCAGCAGGTAGGAGACGTAGTACTCCTCGGCGATGTCGCTGGCCTGCGCGATCAACAGCTGACGAGTCACGTGGCCCTTGATGTCCAACCCGAGGATGTTGCCCGCATGCTTGCGCACATCGTCGAGGGTGGCGGCGAACTTCACCCCGCCGGCCTTGCCGCGGCCGCCCACCTTGACCTGTGACTTCACCATCACCGGAACACCGATTTCCTCGGCGGCCTCGATGGCCTCTTCCACGGTGACCGCGACGGTGCCGACCTGAGCCGGTACTCCGTGCGCGGCGAAGAGTTCCTTCGCCTGGTACTCGTACAGATCCACGTGTTCTCCTCGCGCAGCCTGGGAATCACTGACATCAGGCCTGGCGCAGCCGTGACCGGGCGCCGTGGACCGTCTGTGGCAACCCTAGCGACCCGGCCCGACCGGACCGGCTCCCGGTGAGCAGGTTCACTCGGCTGCGAGCCGCGGGGCAACTTCCGCTCGCAGCCAGTCGATGATGGCGGTGGTGGATGCGCCGGGGGTGAAGATTCCGTGCACACCGATCTCGGCCAACTCGGCGATATCCGCGGGCGGGATGATGCCGCCACCGAACACGATGATGTCGGAGGCGTCCGCCTCTGCGAGCAGCTGAACCACCCGGCGGAACTGCGTCATGTGGGAGCCGGACAGCACCGACAGTCCCACCGCGTCGGCGTCCTCGGCCAGTGCGGCCGCCACGATCTGCTCCGGCGTCTGGTGCAGACCGGTGTAGATCACCTCCATGCCGGCGTCGCGCAGCGCGCGGGCGACCACCTTGATCCCACGGTCGTGCCCGTCCAGCCCCGGCTTGCCCACCACCACCCGGATCGGCCGGGTCGCCCCAGATCCGGGAGGCGCGGATCCGGACGGCGCAGATCCGGACGGCGCAGATCCGGACGGCGCAGCATCAGCCGGAGGCGTCGGAACCGTCATGTCATCGACCTTTCGCTGTTCTCGCTGTGTCCACCCCTACCGGCGGCCCGCCGGCCGTCACACCCCGCACCGACCCGAGACCTTCGGGCATCCCGGTCGACCAGGTCGCAACGTCCAGCGTGCGGACCCGCCGGGCATCCGCCGCGAACACCGGCACACAGGCCAACAGCCCGACGACCAGCGCGCCGCCCGCCCACAGCCCCGGCCCCCAGGCGAATCCCGGAGCGTCGCGGATCGTACCGGGGACGATCAACGGGACAGCGGCGATCGCAGCCGCGGCCAGCAAGTAGCCGGCGGCGACGGCCGGTCGCCTGGTCAGGGTCGCCGCCCAGGATGCGGTCGCCACCGCCAGCGCGACGGCCCAGATACCCCAGGCGTCCAGGTCATAGCCGACGAACAGGGTGGACGAGGGGGTCAGTCCCACGCTGTACACGGGCAGGGTGCAGCTGACGACTGTGAGAATGGTCAGGCCGGCGGCGGTCCAGCCCCGGATCGGGCGGGACTGCTCCACCGAGTCGTCGACGACCAGCTGCAGTGAGGCCTCCTCGACCTGCCGCGCGGTGATCGCGGCCAGCACCGCAGCGGCAACGGCCAGCGCGACGGCGACGACGCCCCACCACAACCCCGGACCGGCCGTCCAGGTGCGCCGCACCTCGGCGGGCAGGTCGGCGTTCAGCGGGTTGTCGGCGCTGGCGACCACCAGCGACCGCAACGCAAGGGCCTGCGCCAGCGCGTAGACCGGGGCGGCCCAGACAATGCAGGCGAATGCGCGACCGATCCGAGCGGTGGGCGGGGTCAGCAGCAGCACACCGGCTACCCCGAGCGGAACCGCCGCCACCAGAAATCTGGGACCGGCCGGGGCCAGCACCGCGGCCGCTGCAGCATCCGGCACAGCCCCGTTGACCTGCAGCAACGCCGTTCGGGAGGCAGCGAGCGCGGCCACCGCTGCGAGCAGGGTGAGCCCACCCGCGGCCAGGGTCAGCATCGGCGACGGCGCGTCGCCGTCGCCGTCGCCGTCGCCGTCGCCGTCGCCGTCGGAACGATCGACGGTCGAGCCCCGGTGACGGGCCAGCAGCCCCGCCGAGGCCAGCACCACGGCGCCGGCCAGCCCCCACCAGGCCGACGACGACACGCTGGTCGGCGCGCCGGCCACCACTGCGACGACCGCCGTCAGCGGCGGGACGGCGGCGGCCAGCGCGGTGCCGGCCAGCAGCGCGGCCGCGACCGGTCGAGGGAGGGCTGCGGCGATGACAACGCTGACCGCGGCGAGCAGCGAGAGCAGCGCGGCGGCCGACACGCCGGTCAGGCTGGCCCCGAGCGGCAGCACCCGCAGCGCGAGATAACCCCCGCTGTAAGGTGTTTCGAGCGCACCGACCATCAGGAGGATCGCGCCGAGGAAGCCGACGCCGATCATCGGCAGGTTCCGTCCGAGGCGCCCTTCCGGTGGCCGGGTCAGCGCGAGCACCGAGTCGTCCGCCCGTGTGCCCTCGCCGGCTCCGGTGATCGCCTCCGCCGGGCTCTCCGCGGCGAACGCCGGGTCGGGCGCGGACCCGAACATCGGCTCAGGGCCGGTCCCGGAATCCTCGGCGCCGGCGCGGGCCAGCCGTCCGGCGGCCAGCACCCCGACGACCACCATCAGCACATCCGCGGCCAGCAGCAGCCACCCGCCGGCGGTGGTGGCGAACGGCCGCGCCCGGTCGGTCGTCTCGTAGAACAGCTCCGGGCGGGTGACGCCGTCGGTCTCGGTGAGGATCGCGAGGTCGCCGAACAGCCGGGCGAGACCGATCAGCCCCGCGCCCGCCGTCGCCGCCAGACCAAGCGTCGGCCGGATGACCGCGAGGGCGACCGCAAGCAGACCAGGGAGCACTGCCGTGAACGCGGCGATCGTCACCGCTCCTGTCGGTGACCCGTCAGCGGTGGTGACCACGCCGATCAACGGGCACACCCCGATGAGCACCCCGGCGAGCAGCAGCAACCCGGCGAGCAGCCGAGCCGGTGCGCGCTCGCCGGCGTCTGACCGGTTCGACGCGCTGGTCAACGGGTCCCTACCGCGGGGCGCGCGTGGCAGGCGGCGGGATTCACGAGATCGACCGTAGCAATGACGCGAGGTCGCAGGAGCCAGCAACAGCCGAGCGGCCATCCCAACAGGTGGGCCGCTCCCGCCGGTCACGGGTCTGGCGCCGCCGGAACATCAGCGATGATCGAAGCATGATTCAGGGCCTGGCCATCGGCGTCCTCGCGGCCGGATTGCTGCTGGGCGCGTGGACCGGCATCCATGCGTACCGCCGGCGCCCGACCACGGACGCGCAGATGGTCGGCGCCATCGTGCTGGAGGCCGCGCTGCTGGTGCAGACGGCAATCGCAATCGGCAAGTTGGTCGGCGGCGCCGAACTGGACGAATCGGTGACGTTCGTCGCCTATTCGATCGGCATCCTGCTGCCGCTGCCGTTGGGTTTCTACCTGGCCAGGATCGAACGGACCAGATGGGGATCGCTGTCGTTGTGCTTCACTGCGGTGGTGGTGGCCGTGATGACGTTGCGTCTGATGCAGCTGTGGCAGGCCGGCAGTGGCTGACCTGTCGGAGACCGGCCGGGACACCGCCGACCCGACCGAGGACGATTCCCCGCCGACCGGCCCCCGCCGCCTGCTCATCTCGCTCTATGCGATCTTCGCGCTGGCGGCCACCGCCCGCGGGATCGTCCAGATCGCCACGAAATTCGACGAGGCGCCGGTCGCGTACGCGCTGTCGCTGTTCTCCGGGGTCGTCTACATCTGCGCCACGATCGGCCTGCTCACCAATCGGCGCTGGTCCCGACCGTTGGCCTGGGCCGCCGTAGGCACCGAGATGGTCGGTGTGGTGACCATCGGGATCGCGTCGATCATCGATGCCGACGTGTTCCCGCACGACACCGTGTGGTCCAGGTTCGGGGCGGGGTACGGCTATGTCCCAGTGATCCTGCCGGTGCTGGGGCTGATGTGGTTGTGGCAGACCCGCGGCACCACCGAGCAGCACCCGACCGCTCGCTGAGACCGCCCCGACCAGGGGATGTAGATAACTCACCAGCGGATCGGCCGCACTCTGTCACGATGCCGCGGTGATCGCCGATGGCAGCGCTTCCCTGGAGGTGGATCATGACAGACATGACCGTGATGCCCCGTGAATCCCACGATTGGACGGTGCACGACCTCGACCTCATCCCCGAGGACGGCCTGCAGTACGAACTGCTCGACGGGGCGTTGCTGGTGAGCCCGGCACCCACCCGGCTTCATCAGCGAGCCGTCGCCCGGGTGTTCACCATCCTGACGGCGGCGTGCCCGCCCGAGTTCGAGGTGCTGTTCGCGCCGCTGGACTGGCGCCCCGACGGCCGTACTTCCCTGCAGCCGGACATCGTCGTTCTCGCCGATCGCGACAGCCGGGGAATTGTCGCGGATTCGTTGTTGCCGCGGTCGAGGTGCTGTCCCCGTCCACCCGCCGCAAGGACGCGGTGTTCAAACGCTCGAAGTACGAGGACTCCGGTGTCGCCAGCTTCTGGCTTGTCGACCCCGAGACGCCAGCGATCAGCGCGTTCGAGCTGGTTGCCGGACACTATGTGCTCGCGGGCGAAGCAACCGGCGACGCCGCGGTCACGCTGAGCAGACCCTTTGCGGTGACGGTGATCCCGTCCACCCTGGTCGATTCCTGACAACCGGGCCCGACCGAGAAACGACTCAGAGCTTTGTCATCGGGACACCGCCGATGAGCATCAGCCTCACTTTGCCCGCGGTGCCGAAGTCGATGGTGGCGGTGGCCCGCTGGCCCACCCCGTCGACCGCGACCACCGAGCCGAGACCGTACTTGTCGTGCGAAACCCGATCCCCCACGGCGAGTTCCAGGGTGGGCCTGGACCCGAGAGCCGCTCCGCGTCGACCCGTCGCCCGTGACGACGATGCCGCGCCGAACCGGCTCGCGGCGACCGGCGCGGACCTGCCGGAGAATTCGCCGCCGAACGTGGTCGAGCCGTAGGACCGCGATCCGAACCGCCCGGAGCCGAAAGTCGTTCCACCGTAGGTGAAGTCGTTCTCGAAGGAGCTGTCGCCGATGAACCCGCCGCGCTTGGCCTCTTCGTCGGTCCGGCGCCAGTCGACCAGGTCGGCGGGGATGTCGTCGATGAACCGGGACGCCGGATTTGCCCCTGGCTGCCCCCACGCCGACCGCAACACCGCCCTGGACAGGTACAGCCGCTGCTTCGCCCTGGTGATGCCGACGTAGGCCAACCGACGTTCCTCCGCCAGTTCCTTGTCGTTACCGAGGGAGCGCATGTGCGGGAAGATGCCGTCCTCCCAGCCGGTGAGGAACACCACGGGGAACTCCAGGCCCTTCGCGGTGTGCAGCGTCATCAAGGTGACCACACCGTCGTCGGAATCCGGCACCGCGTCGGCGTCGGCGACCAACGAGAGTTGTTCCAGCACAGCAACGAGCAGATCACCGGCGTCCTGCGGGACGTCGTCGTCGGGGGGCTCAGGGGGTGCGGCATCGCCGTCGCCGTCCGGCCCGTCAGCGCGTATGCTCTGGTCCACAGCAACCGCGAGAGCCCTTCCGGCCATGAGGTTCTCGGTGTTCTCGCGGAGCACGCTGACCAGCTGGTCGAGGTTCTCCAACCGGGACCCGTCCTGCGGATCGTCTGAGGCCTCCAGTTCGGCGCGGTAGCCGGTGCGGTCCAGCACGGCCGTCAGCAGATCCGCGGGCTCCATGCCGAAGCCCACCTCGGCCCGCAGCCCGGAGAGCAGTTCACCGAAGGATGTCAGCGAGTTGGCCGACCGCACGGCAAGGCCGGGGATCTCGCGGATCCGTTGCAGCGCATCGCCGAAGGTGATCCGTTCCCGCTCGGTGAACACCGCCACAGCGGCCTCGGCGCGGTCGCCGATTCCCCGTCGCGGTGTGTTCAGGATCCGCCGGAGATTGACCTCGTCGTCGGGGTTGGCAATCGCTCGGAGGTACGCGAGCGCGTCCTTGACTTCCTTGCGTTCGTAGAACCGGACGCCGCCGACGATCCGATACGGCATGCCGGTGCGGACGAACACGTCCTCCAGTGCCCGCGACGCGGCGTTCGTCCGGTAGAAAACGGCGACGTCACCGAATTTCGCCTCGCCGGCGTCGACCAGAGCATCGATTTCTTTGCCGACGAATTGGGCCTCGTCGTGCTCGTTGTCGCCGACGTAACCGACGATCTGGGTGCCGTTGCCCTCCGCGGTCCACAGATTCTTGGCGCGCCGGTGCCGATCCCGGGAGATGACCGCATTCGCCGCGGACAGGATCGTCTGGGTTGACCGGTAATTCTGCTCCAACATGATGGTGCGGGCATTGGGATAATCGCGCTCGAATTCGGTGATGTTCCGGATGGTGGCACCACGGAAGGCGTAGATCGACTGGTCGGCGTCGCCCACCACGACGAGCTCCGCCGGAGGCACGTCGGAGGCCGCCTCGCGCACGAGATCACCGTCGACGGTGCGGATCTCCCGGGTATCGTGGGATCCGCCGACCAGCTCGCGGACCAGCATGTACTGCGCGTGATTGGTGTCCTGGTATTCGTCCACCAGGACGTGCCGGAAACGACGCCGGTAATGTTCGGCGACCGCCGGAAAAGCCTGGAGCAGCGCCACGGTTTGCATGATCAGGTCGTCGAAATCGAAGGCCGACGCTGCCTTCAATCGAGCCTGGTAACCGTTGTAGACCTGCGCGACGATCTTTTCCTGCTCCGATTCGGCGCGTTCGGCCGCGGCCTGCGCGTCGATCAACTCGTTCTTCAGGTTCGAGATCGCTGCCGCGAGGGAACGAGCCGGGTGGCGTTTGGTGTCCAGGTTCAGCCCGGACGCCACCAGCTGCACCAGTCGCTGCGAGTCGGCCGCGTCGTAGATCGTGAAGGTGGACTTCATTCCCAGGTGGGCGGCCTCGGCCCGGAGGATCCGTACGCACATCGAGTGGAACGTCGACACCCACATCGCGAAGGCCCGCCGGCCGACGAGGTCGACGACGCGTTCCTTCATCTCCCGGGCGGCCTTGTTGGTGAAGGTGATGGCCAGGATCTCACCCGGCTGCGCGCCGCCGGCCGCGAGCAGGTAAGCGATGCGTCTGGTGAGCACGCGGGTCTTACCCGATCCGGCTCCGGCCACCACCAGCAGAGGCGCACCGCGGTGTTCCACCGCCGCCCGCTGCGGCGGATTGAGGCCCTCCAGCAGGGCCGCAATCTGCTCGCGCCGGTGCTGCGCCCGGTCGTCCGCGGCCTGCTGGTGCGCCGCCGACAAGGCACCGCTGATCCGGGCGGACGCCGACGACCCGGCGCGCGGCCGGTCGGGGACCGTGGCGGTGGGCGGTAGGTCGAACAGGCTCGTCATGACGGGAACCACGCTACCCGGCGGCACCGACACGGCGGTCACATGTTCGAGCGCGCGCCGCCCGCGGGACGGACCCGATCGGGTGCAACGGCACACATGGAGTGCGCGACCGCCGATCGATGTGGTCTACTACCTGCATGTCTCAGCTTGCGCGCTCCCGCCGTGCACACGCACAGCGAGAGTTTTTCTACGGGTACCGGATCCCGGTGCCCGTCTGCGGCTGAGCTCCCCGCAACGACGACGCCCCGAGGTCCACACAGACCCGGGGCGTTTTTCGTGCCCGGGTCCAGTGGGCCAGGGCAGAATGAGGACCGGAAATGACCACCGCCCTGAATCCGCCCGTCCCGGAAGCCGCTCGGGTCGAGCACCCGATCCGAACAACCCCGGAGCCGGCCATCGCAGCGACATCGACGCCGAACGAGCCCCCGACCGACCAGGCGCCAGAGATTCCGGTTCCGGTCGACCAGGCGGGCATCGACGTGCTGCGGACCGAGATCGACGAGATCGACGCCGAACTGGTGCGGCTGATCCTTCGCCGCACCGCCGTCTCGCACGCGATCGGCGCCGCACGCCGCAGCCTGGGTGGCCCGAAGATCGTCTACAGCCGAGAGATGGCCGTGCTGCAACGGTTCCGCGACCTGGGTCCGGCGGGTACCGACCTTGGCATGCTGCTGCTGGCCATGGGCCGGGGCAAGCTCGGCCGGAAGTAACCGCCAGAATCAGCCGGGATCACCACGGCCGAGCCCCTGCAGATCGGTGCGGCCGGAGGTCCGGCGTCAGACCAGCCGACGGTCGGTGGCCCACCGGGACAACTCGTAGCGGTTCGACTTCTGGGTCTTGCGCAGCACGCTGGAAACGTGCGTCTCGACCGTCTTGATCGAGATGAACAGCTGGGCGGCGATTTCCTTGTAGGCGTACCCGCGGGCCAGCAGCTTGAGCACCTCGCGTTCGCGCGGGGACAACATGTCCAGTTCCGGGTCGGTGACGGCGACCGGCCCGTTGCGGTCGGAGAACGCGTCCAGCACGAATCCTGCGAGCCGCGGCGAGAACACCGCGTCCCCGGCGGACACCCGCACCACCGCGTCGGCCAGTTCCCGCCCGGAGATCGTCTTGGTGACATACCCGCGGGCGCCGGCCCTGATGACGGCGATGACGTCCTCGGCCGCGTCGGACACGCTCAACGCCAGGAACACCACGTCCGGCAGCGCGGCATGCACTTGCTCGAGCACAGCCCGGCCTCCGCCGTCGGGCATGTGCACATCCAGCAACACCACATCGGGGGGGTTCGAGGTGATCCGGACGACGGCCTCGCCGACCGATCCGGCCTCGCCGGCGACCTCGATCCGGTCGTCCTCCAACCCGGCCAATTCGGCCTTGACGCCGGCGCGGAACAGCGCATGGTCGTCGACCAGGAAGACCCTCACCGGGTGGTTCACGGGGTGACTCACCTGCTCGCCCCCTTCGTCTCGGCGTGCGCCTGCACGGTACCGCCTACCGGGCCCGCATCGGCATCCGCGGGCTCCCGCGACGGATCGTCCAACCGACCGGGATACTGACCGGAGGGTTGACCGAAGCGTTGACCGGAGGGTTGACCGGGAGCCCCTTCCGCGGATTGCCGGGCCTGGTCGGCCGACCACTGGGCACTGTCGGCGGCACTGTCGGCGGCACTGTCCGCGCCCGAACTGACAGACACGCTGAGCTCGATCTCGGTGCCCTCACCTGGTGTGGAACGCACGGTCGCGGTGCCGCCGTGCCGCTCCATCCGGCCCCGAATCGAATCCGCGAGGCCGCGTCGGTCCACGCCGACCGCGGCAGGGTCGAACCCGCTGCCCCGGTCCCGCACGAACACGCTGGCGGTGCCGTCCTCGACCTCCGCGTACACGCTGACCTCTTGCACGCCAGCGTGTTTCGCGGCGTTGACCATAGCCTCCCTGGCCGCCGCCACGAGCGCCGCGAGGTGCTGGTCCATCGGCACGTCACCGACGATCACCGGGGTGACGGCGATCGCATAGGTGTCCTCGACCTCACCGGCCGCCTCCGACAGCGCGACTGCCAGGGTGCTCACCGGCCGCGCCTGCGCCTCGCCGGCGGACGCGTAGCCGGCCGGCCCGTACAGCCAGGTCCGCAACTGGCGCTCCTGGCTGCGGGCGAGTCGCTGGACCTCGCGAGCGTCACCTGGTTGCCGTTGGATCAGGGCGAGCGTCTGCAACACCGAGTCGTGCAGGTGGGCCGCAATCTCGGCGCGTTCGCGCTCCTGGACACGTCCCCGCCGCTCGTCGCCCAGATCGCGGACGAGCCGCAGCCACCACGGAATGGTGATGATCGCGACGCCGACCAGGGTCAGCAGGACTGCGATCAGCGCCGACCGCACCGCGTTGAAGTCGAGCTGCCCAAGGGCGAACACCGCGAGCCCACCGATCACCAGGACACACCCGCCGATCAGCCGCCAGAGCGATGACTTGCTCGGCCCGACGATGCCCGCCGCGGTGCGACGCCACCGGGCGCGTCGGGCGTCGTCGGCCTCGCGCCAGATGAAGGCGCCGCCAACGGCAGCGAGGCCCAGCGGCACCAGGACCCAGCTCAGGCCGGGCCCGAGCCCCAATGCCGTGGCCGCAATGAGCAGAGCCACGCCTACCGCCGCGATCCCGATGGCCTGCTGCCGTTCCAGCGAGCTGGCCGGGGCCGGGGGCTCCTGCGCCGACCGGGCGCGTTGCGGCACGAAGATCCACAGCAGCGCGTACGCGAGGACGCCGGCGCCGGTCAGCGCCAGCAGGACGAACGTCGTTCGCACCCACAGCACCGGAACATGCAGATGGTCGGCGACGCCGCCGGCCACACCGCCGAGGATGGCATCGTCCCGCCGCCGGGTGAGCTTGGGCAGACCGTCGGGCGTCACATGGCCGGGTACCGCCGCCGGGATCTGCCCCGCGCCGGTCTCCGGACCGGTCCGCGCGCCATCAGCGCCGTCGGTCTGAGCCGCAGTTGGCGGCACCGAGGCATCGCCCGGCCCGGCAACGGGGGGCGACGGAGCGGTTGGCACCGACGGCTCGGCCATTGGCGGCCCGGCTATCGGGAGGCCCGGACTTGGGGACTCGGAGGTCGGGGATTCGGACGTCGGGGATCCGGACGTCGGGGATCCGGACACTGACGCCTCGGCGGGCTCGGGAACTGGAGGCTCTGAACCTGTCCGCGGTGGTGGAGTTGACGTCTCCGTGGCCCCCGCGTCGGCCGCAGCCGAGCGGGTCGGGGACTGTGGGTCCCGATGGGCAGCGCGGAACGACCTCACGACTCCAGAGTCACACGACAGCGGCCGGAGCGGTATCGGGGTTGACCCTGGATCGGCAAACCAGGGTGATCCCCGATGGTGTCGGAGCGGGGTCGGAGCCACGCTGATGTCATGAGTCAGTCGCAGCACGATTCGACCGCTGGGCGGGGCGCCCCGGGCGGGGACTGGTGGTCACGGCGCCCACGGAGATCCGCAACAGATCGCAAGATCGCCGGCGTGGCAGGCGGGCTCGGTCGCGCACTCGGTGTCGACCCCGTCCTGATGCGTGTCGGCTTCGTCGTCCTGATGATCTTCGGCGTCGGCGTTCCGCTCTACTTGCTCGGTTGGCTGCTGTTGCCGGCGGACGGCGATCAGACGTCGGCCGCTGAATCGCTGATCGGTCGGGGTCGCTCGTCGGTGCCGCCGGTGCTGGCGGTCGGTTTGGCCATCCTGCTGATGATCTCGGTGGGCTGGATGTTCTCCTGGGGTTCGCCGTTCTGGCCGCTGCTGGTCGTGGGCATCATCGCGGTGATGGTCGCCCGCAATCGACGCGAGAACTGCACCGGGCACGGCGGTCCGCGCACCGCTACGGACGACTGGTCCGCCCGCGTCGGGCAGCGCGCCCAGTCCTGGGGCGAGCAGGCCGAGCAATGGGTCGGCCGCCAGTCCTGGTCGGGCAGCGGTTCGAGCAGCACCGTCACCGGCGACGGCGATACCGGCGGTCGGCCAGGCGGGCCGAAGTCGCCGTTCGAGAAGCCTCCTTTCTGGGAGCAGGACGGCCGCAGGTCCGCAGCCGACGGTCCGGCAGCGGCCGACGCGCCGAGCGAACCGACTCCGCCGGCCTGGGATCCACTCGGCGTCGCACCCTTCGCCTGGGATCTGCCTGAGCCGACCCCGTTGCCGACGGCGCCACCGGCACGTCAGACCGACCGCGGCGTTGTCGGCCGGGTGACGCTGGGTGTCGCCCTGCTGGTCGGTGGCCTGGCGACGGCCGGGGTGTTCGCCGGCTGGTGGAACCTGAGTTGGGCCGCGGTGGCGGCATCCGCGCTGGCCGTGGTGGCCATCGGATTGTTGATCGGCTCGCTGCGGGGACGCGGGATGGCGTTGATCGGCCCCGGGATCTTCCTGTCGCTGGTGACGATCGCGCTCACCATCACGGGGATATCCGGAGTGTCCGGTTACGGCCAGCACACCTGGACGCCGACCACCGTCGCGGCGGCCGAGTCGTCCGACTACGTGCTGAACGGCGGGCAGGGCACGCTCGACCTGACCCAGCTCACCGTGCCGGCCGGGCAGAGGGCCGACGTCAACCTCGAGGTGCACGCCGGCCAGGCACAGGTGATCGTTCCGGCGGACACCACCGTCAACGCGATCTGCACCACGAACGCGGGCCAGGTGAACTGCCTGGACGAGACGGCGAGCGGTCTGCACAAGGAGATCAGCCCGTCCCATCCGGGATCGTCGGACAACGGAACGATCAACCTGACCGTGCACGTCGGAGCCGGAGAGGCGGAGGTGACCAGTCGTGGCTGACACCGCGCGTGCCGGGCGTCGGCGGGTGAATCCGATCGGGCTGCTCCTCGCACTCGCTTTCCTGGCGGTGGCGTCCGTGGGTTTCAGTGGCGACCCGTGGTGGCTGCTCAACTCGGCAACGAAATGGGTGATCGCCGGAGCGGTGGCAGTCGTCGGCATCAGCCTGCTGGCCACCGCGCTACCCGGCCGGAATCGAAAGAACGTGAGCTGACCGACAGCGCAATGACTCCCGGCGAAACTCCCTGCCGCCGGGCCCGAGGCCCCGCCGCCGGTTCGCACCGGCGGCGGGGCCTTCTTCGTGTTGCGGGCCGTTCGGGATGAGGCAAGGGTGTTTGAGGGGGCACGACCCGACCTGCGGCATCACCGCCGATGCCGGCAAGGAACATTCCTGGGAGGGAATTTTCAATGGCACTGGACACCTTCGTCCTCGTCGCGGCCCAGTACGACAACGAGGAGGACGCACTCGCGGACTACGCCGCGGTCAAGGCCGTGTACAAGGAACTCGACATCATCGACACCTATGACGCGGCCGTGGTCAGCAAGGACGCCGACGGCAAGGTCAAGATCGTCAAGCGGCACGAACAGCCGACCCGTGACGCCGCCAAGGGCGGGCTCGGCCTCGGCCTCGCGGTCGGCGCCCTGGTCGCGCTGTTCCCGGCCGTCGGGCTGGGCGCGGGGCTGCTGTGGGGTGGGGCGGCCGGCGCGGGCGTCGGCGCACTTGCCGGACATGCCGCCGCTGGGCTGAGCCGGTCGGACCTGAAGGACCTCGGTGAACTGCTCGACGAGGGTCAGAGCGGCTTCGTGCTGGTCGCCGCGTCCGATGTGCAGGCGCATCTGGACCGCGCCATCAAGCGCGCCAAGAAGACCGTCAAGAAGGAACTGCAGGCCGATACCGACTCGTTGAAGAAGGACATCGACGAGCTCGGCACCGAGCCGGCCACCAGCTGACGCACGGCTCGGCCGTCAGCGCCGAGAGTCAGCGCCGACCGTCAGCACCGACCGTCAACGCCGACCGTGCGATGACGCCGTGCGCTGCGCAACGCCTCGTACGTCGTACCGCCCGGTTGACACCTGGGCGGGTTCGGCGATCGCCCGCTGCTGCCGAGCATCTCGCCCAGCCACCCGACCACCTCGCCACGGCCCACCGTCACGACGGCGCCAGGTGTTCCGGCAGCGTCGTGCCCACCGTCATGATGATCGGGCGGGCGACCAGCAGGGCGACCACGCCGATCAGCACGGCCACCACGGCGGTCACCGCCAACGCCAGTCCCGCCGTGCGATCCCCCAGCCCGACCAGCGGGGCGGCCACCGCGCCGAGCGCGAACTGCGCCAGCCCGAACAGCGCCGAGGCGGCGCCCGCGATCCGTCGATGCCGGTCCATCGCGATCGCCGACGAGTGCGGCAACGCCAGGCCCACCGACGACACCATGACGAACAACGAGACCAGCACCATCGCCAGACCCCACCCGGCGAACACGGTGACCAGCAGCATCACCGCCCCGACCAGCGCCTGACCGACCCCCCAGCTCAGCAGCGCGAACGACGTGGTCCGATGCAGCAGCATCCGGCCGAGCTGAGTGGCCGCGACGATACCCAGCGCGTTCAGCGCAAAGCACCCGCTGAACCATTGCGGTGACAATCCGAACGCGTCCTGCAGCAGGAACGGCGACGCCGAGATGTAGCCGAACATCGCCGCCGAGACCATGGTGCCGGCCACGACCGTGCAGGTGTACCCGCGATCACGCAGCAGGGTGGCGAAGGCGCGCAGGTCGTCGGTCATCCCGCCGGACGAGCGCCGCTCCGGCGGCAGTGTCTCGCGGATCACGAAGAACGCCAGCACCAGCATGGCGACCCCGATGCCGGCCAGCACCCAGAACACCGTCCGCCAGGTACCGACCCGCAGCACCTGCCCGCCGATCACCGGCGCCAGGATCGGGGACAGCCCGTTGATCGCGGCAATCGCCGAGAAGTAGGCCGCCGCAACCTTTCCGGCGAACAGATCGGCGACGACCGCGCGGCCGACGACGATCCCGGCGGCGCCCGCTGCGCCCTGCACCAGGCGCGTCACGATCAGCACCGTCATGGAGGTCGTCACCGCGCAGACCACCGACGCGGCCACGAACACCGCGACGCCGATCAGCAGCGGTCCCCTGCGGCCGAACCGATCCGACGCAGGCCCGGTGATCAGCTGGCCGACCCCGAGACCGACGATGCAGGCCGACAGGGTCAGCTGGGCGGCACTGGCCGTCGACGACAGGTCGCCGGGCAGCTGGGGCAGCGCGGGAAGGTACATGTCAATGCACAGCGGCCCGAACGAGGACAACGCGCCGAGCGTGACGACCAGCCACGACCCACCCGGTCGAGCGACCGGGCTCACTCCCATTCGATGGTGCCGGGCGGCTTGCTAGTCACATCCAGGACCACGCGGTTCACCTCGGGAACCTCGCCGGTGATCCGGTTCGAGATCCTCGCCAGCAGGTCGTAGTCCAAGCGGGACCAGTCCGCGGTCATCGCGTCCTCGCTGGACACCGGGCGCAGCACGATCGGGTGCCCGTAGGTCCGGCCGTCGCCCTGCACGCCCACCGAGCGGACGTCGGCCAGCAGCACCACCGGGCACTGCCAGATCTGCGCGTCGACCCCCGCCGCCGTCATCTCTTCGCGGACGATGGCGTCCGCCCCGCGCAGCACGTCCAGCCGGGCCGCCGTCACCTCGCCGATGATCCGGATCCCCAGGCCCGGACCCGGGAACGGGTGACGCTGAACGATCGCCTGCGGCAGTCCGAGTTCGGCGCCCAGCAGCCGTACCTCGTCCTTGAACAGCGTGCGCAGTGGCTCCACCAGCTCGAACATCAGGTCGTCGGGCAGGCCGCCGACGTTGTGGTGGGACTTGATGGTCGCGGTACCGGTGCCGCCCCCCGACTCGACCACGTCGGGGTACAAGGTGCCCTGCACCAGGAACTTCACTCCGCCGGCCTCGGCCGATACCGACGCGGCGGCATCCTCGAAGACCCGGATGAACTCCCGGCCGATGATCTTGCGTTTGGTCTCAGGGTCGGTGACGCCGGCCAGTGCGGACAGGAACCGCTCGGCGGCATTCACGGTGACCAGGTTGATCCCGGTGGCCGCGACGTAGTCCCGTTCCACCTGCTCCCGCTCCCCTGCCCGCAGCAGCCCGTGATCGACGAACACGCAGGTCAACTGATCCCCGACGGCCCGGTGCACCAATGCAGCTGCCACCGCGGAGTCCACCCCGCCGGACAACCCGCAGATCACCTTCTCCTTCCCCACCGTGGACCGGATCGCCTCGACCTGCTCCTGCAGGATCTCCGCCGGCGTCCAGTCCGGGCTGATCCCGGCGATCTCGTGCAGGAAGCGGCGCAGCACCTCCTGCCCGAACTGGGTGTGCGCCACCTCCGGGTGGTACTGCACGCCGGCCAGCCGCCTGCCGACGTTCTCGAACGCGGCGATCGGGGTGTCGGCCGTGGTGGCGGTGACGGCGAACCCGGGCGGCGGCGCCGCCACCGCATCACCGTGGCTCATCCACACACCGAGGGACTCGGGGAGTCCGCCCAACAACGTGCCGTCGGGATCGGTGATGTTGAGCCGGGTAGCGCCGTACTCCCGCCGGCCGGTCCGGTCCACCCGCCCACCCAGCGCGAGGGCCATGGCCTGGAAGCCGTAGCAAATACCGAAGACCGGAATGTCCGCGTCGAACAGCGCCGGATCCACCTGCGGCGCATTCTCCGCGTAGACGCTGGACGGGCCGCCGGACAGGATCACCGCGGCGGGGGACTTCGCGACAATTTCTGCGGCACTGATCGTCGACGGCACGATCTCGGAGTAGACGCTGGCCTCGCGGACCCGGCGGGCGATCAGCTGGGCGTACTGGGCACCGAAGTCCATGACCAGGACGGGATGCGCCTCGAGGTCGGGCGTCACTGCCGGGGACGTCCGGGCCGGTGATGTCGGCGCCGGTGATATCGGTGCCGGTGATATCCCTGCCGGTGACGTCTCTGAGTGGGACGTCTCTGGGTGGGACGTCTCTGTTGGCACGCCCGGCCGCCTTTCGATCATCGAGAACGGCCGCAGTCTACCGAGGACGGCAGCGGACTCCCTACCCTGGACCGATGGCCGATCAGCGATTGAGGTTCCGGTGACGGTGCTGATCGACCCGCCGCGCTGGCCCGCGCACGGCCGGGTGTGGTCCCACCTGGTCAGCGACGAGTCCTACGACGAGCTGCATGCCTTCGCCGCGGCGCAGAACCTCCCCGCGCGTGGATTCGACCACGACCACTACGACGTGCCCGTCGAGCGCTACCACGCGCTGGTGGCCGCCGGGGGCGGTGCCGGTCGACTCGCGGGAACTGCTCGAACGGATCGGCGAGGCCGGCCTGCGCCAGCCCAAGCGCGACCGCAGGGTGAAGCCGGGCCAACAGGTCTGACCTGCGGATCTGGCCGACCCGTTTCCACGCGGGCGTATCAGCACGACTCGCTCATCGGTCTCATTCATGTCCGGTTGACATCGGACGCACATCTATCTCCCGGGGGGAGCACGGGTGCATCCGTCACCGCACGACGATCGCCCCATCGGTGACGTGCCCCAACAGCGTCCGTCCAGCATGCGGATGGTCCGCGGCGGTCTGCTGGTGCTGAGCGTGTACGCGCTGGTGGTCGGGATTCCGGCGCTACTGGCGCCGAGCTGGTTCTTCACCGAATTCCCACTGGGTCGCGGATGGGTGGCAGAACTGCCGCCGTACAACGAGCACCTCGTTCGCGACGCCGGCGCGCTGTTCATCGGATTCGGGGTGCTGTTGGGGTTGGCCGCTGCGCAGCCCCGGCCGATCCTGGTCCGCGCCGCGCTTATCGCCTGGACCGTCTCGGCGTTCCCCCATCTGCTGTTTCACCTGACCCACGCCGCCGATCTCGAGTGGGTCGATGCGGTTCCCGAGTTGTCCCTGCTGGCCATCGGCGTGCTGCTTCCGCTCGCGCTGCTGTGGCTGGCCCGTGAGAGGAATCGCTGATGGGAAGACAGGTTGCCCCGCCGTCACCGTGGCAGCGCGAGGCGCCCCGTCGGGCGCCGTCGCCGGCCCTGGAGGGCAGGCTCTTTGTCGATGTCGCCGTGGTGGGTGCCGGTCTGGCCGGATCGTCGGCCGCGCTGCACCTCGCGCGCGAGCACCCCGGCGCGCGAATCGCGTTGCTGGAGGCGCGAACCGTCGGCGACGGAGCCACCGGCCGGAGCACGGGGGTCATCGGGCCCGGGGTCGGTAGCGGGATTTTGGGACTGCGCAGCAGGTGGGGCGATGCCCGGGCCACGGCGATGTTCTCCGCCACCATGGACGCCGTCGACCTCACCCTGAAGCTGGTGCAGAACGAGAGCATCGAGTGCCACCTGGAGCACACCAGCCAGCTGGTGGCCGCGCGGACCCAGCTGCATGCCCGCAAGCTCCGCCGGCAGGCCGCCGCGTTCACCGACCTCGGTTTCGACGTGCCCTATCTCGGTGCCCACGAGCTGGCCGACATCGTCGGTGCCGATTGCTATCTCGCGGGGATCCGCTATTCGCAGGTGGCGACGGTGGATCCCTACCTGCTGTGCGTCGGTGTCGCCGAACGCGCGGTTGCTGCCGGTGTCCAGCTCTTCGAACACACCCCCGTGCATCGGGTGGCGAACGGTCCCGGCACTGTCCTTCAGTCTCCGGCCGGTCGGGTGCACGCCCGCCACGTGGTGTTGGCCAACGACGGCTGGCCGACGGGCGCGCGCCAGGTGGACCGGTCCGTGGTGCCGATCGACACCCACGTGGTGCGCACCGCACCGCTGCCGCCGGCCCTGCTCGAATCCCTGGGCTGGCGCAGCCGGGCCGCGGTCATCGACAGCCGCACCTTCTTCCACTACTACCGCCTCACCCACGACGACCGCATCGTCTTCGGGGGTGGTCCGGTCGCCTACCGCGGTGGCAGGCGCGATCGGGATGCATCCGCGCAGCGGGTTTATCGGCGACTGGAACGCGAACTGGTCGAGGTCTTCCCGGCGCTGGCGGGGCTGCCCATCACCGACCGCTGGTACGGGACAACGGGTTCGACCCTTGACCGGATGCCGATGGTTGGCCAGGTGAGCGGCGAACGCGACGTCTGGTTCAGCGGGGCCTGGTGCGGACACGGGCTGGCCCTGTCGACCGCCTCAGGGGCCCGCATCGCTGACACCCTCGACCCGACGGCGTCAGCCACAGCGGCGCGGACCACCGAGTTCGCGTGGCAACGCGGCCGGGGGCCGTGGCTGCCCGGCGGCCCGCTGCGGCCGTTGGGGCTCGGTGCCTACGTGCTGGGCCTGGACGGCGTCGACCGCGCGGGTCTGTTCGCCGAACGGGCACTCCGCCGCCGGCGCCGGTAGCCGGCGCCACGCCGCTGGCCCGGCGGCCGGCGCTACGCCTCGGGCACCGGCAGCCGCGCGCTACGCCTCCGGCACCGGCAGCCGGCCGCCGGACACGGGCGCCAGGTCGGCGGCCGCGGGACTGGCGCCGGCCGTCGATCCGCGACCCGCGCTCAGCGCTCGCACCATGATCGACGGGCGGAGCAGGGCGGTGGGCGGATCCACCAGACCGACGACCCGCAGGAACGCCTCGGCAACGGCCGGATCATCGGCAGCGGCGCGGCCCACCCGATCGCCATACCACTGACCCAGCCGGACGACAGTGCTCCGGGCGCCGCCCACCGTCGTGGCGAACTTCAGGTCCTCACCGACCGCCATGTCCCAGGCCGGCGCCGCCGTCCGGGCAACGGAGCGCTGCAGCCGCGCGGCCAGCCCGGTGAGCGCTGGGCCCCGGTGCCGGCGCAGGTACGTGGCGATGTCGCGCTCGATGGCCACCGCGGTGCGTGCCGCGATCGACATGCCCTGACCGAATTCGGGGTTGAACGCGCACGCCGCGTCGCCGACGACGACGAAGTTCTCCGGCCCGCGGGTCATCGTTTCCCAGGCCCGCCTGCGGTTCTCGGTGCCGCGGTAGCGGCGCACCGGGGTGAGCGGGTCCGCCTGCAGGAGCGCGTCGTGAACGTCGGGCGCCCGCAGTCCGGCCGCAAAATCCAGGTACCCGTTGTCGTCCGTCGGGGGCACGACGCCGCCGACACCGCCGAGCGCAGCCATCCACCTGCCGCCCTCGATGGCGAAGATCGCGCCGTACCGCGGAGAATCCGGCACGGGCGAGACCACCAGGATCTTCCAATCGGTCCGTACTCCGGGCCGAGGGCGGTACACCCGGCTGGCGTAGACCAGACCGGCGTCGATGCGGGCCTCGGCCGGAACCTGGTACCCGAGCGAGGTCAGCCAGACGTGCGCCCTCGACCCGCGTCCACCGGCGTCGACGACCAAGTCCGCGGGCAGTATCTGCTCGTCCGAACCACCAGTGCCAACGGTGCCACCAGTGCCACCAGTGCCAATCGTCCCAACAGGGCCGACGGGCCCCCGCACCCGAACCCCGATCACCGCTCGGGCCTCGTAGTCGACGGCCAAGCCGGTCGCCTCGGTGCCGCCCCGCAGGGTGATCCGCGGGTCGGTCGCCACCATCTGGCGCACCGAGAAATCCACCAGGTCCCGACTGGACGCCGTGGTGCGGCGCTCGTTGGAGAAACGCGCGATCCACCCCTGCGAGGTCAGCCAACGCAACTCCTCGCTGCCGAATTCGACCGCTCCGTTGGCGACATGCTTCGCCCGGAAACCCGGGAACAGGGATTCCAATGCCTCGTCGCCGCCGGGCAGCAGGTTGTGCAGGAACTTGGCCTGCGGCAGCCCTTTCCGGGGCGCGGGCCCGTCCGGGTAGTGGTCGCGCTCCAGCACCGTGACCGCGGCGAAATGGCGGGAGAGCGCCCTGGCAACCGTGAGACCGGCGATGCTTCCCCCGATGACGACGGCGTGGCCTGGTGCCATTGTTTCGTGCCCTTCTCTGGATGTCCCGAATGTGAAACACAGCCCCGGCGATCAGCTGACCGACTCCGCCACCGGTTCCAGTCGGTGCCGCGACCCGGATGCCGGCGGCGGTGGGACCACCTGCGCGCGATGGCGGCGCACCGCCTTCCGCGACACCGGCGCGGCAGACTTCCCGCCCGGCCACCACCAGTTGGCCCTGCCCATCACGGCCATCGCGGCGGGCACGAGAACCCCTCGCACCACGGTGGCGTCGAGCAGCACGGCCAGCGCCAGGCCGACCCCGAGTTGTTTGAGCGGCTGCAGGTCGGCCAGCGCGAACCCCACAAAGACGGCGATCATGATCACCGCCGCGCTGGTGATGACACCGCCGGTCCGGCGGACCCCGCTGACCACGCTGGCCGCGTTGTCGCCGGTGCGCCGGTAGTCCTCGCCGATCCGGGATACCAGCATGACCTCGTAGTCCGTGCTCAACGCCACGGTGATGGCCACGATCGTCACCGGAACGATCGGATGGATGTCGCCGGGCCCGTCGGCGCCGATGATCTTTGCGCCGAGTTCCGTTCCGGTCAGCAGGAGCAGGCCGCCGAGGCTGGCACCGAGCGACAGCGCGACCATCAGAATGGCCTTGACGGGCAGCAGGATCGACCGCAGCGCGAGCAGCAGCACGACGGCGATCACCACCAGCAGGACGACGCCGACCTTCGGCAGACCGTCGAACATCGCCGCAGTGGCATCGATAGCGGCGGCGGTCTCACCACCGACTAGATGCTCGATTCCGCCCATCTGGGCGTCGAGGTCCCCGTGCCGCAGACTCTCCACGAGCGCGCGCGTCGAGGCGTCGTACGGTCCGTCCCGAGGGGTGACCGCGAGCACGGCGCTGCCGTCGGCGAGGACGTGCGAGTCGACCGCGAGCACCCGGCTGTCGGAGGAGATCACCCCGGCGGCAAACGATGCCCGCTCCGTCGCTGCCTGCTCGGCGGGTGTCGAGCCCGGTGCCTGCCCCGGGGGCAGGACGACCATGACCGGGCTGACCGCGGACGGCCCATACCGCTGCGCCGCCAATTCATAGGCCTGCCGCACCGGCGAACTTGCCGGCAGCGTCGACGTACCCGAGACGCTCACCGAGTCCCGCAGTCCGAGGGTGGGGATCGCCAGGCACACCACCAGCACCGCGACCCCACTGAGCCACAGCGGCGCGTAGCGGATGACGTGTCGTGCCCAGCCGGCCCATCTGCTCTCGCGCTGAGCCTTCACCGAGTGTCTCCCGGAGCGGGTCAACCGCTTGCCGAGCAGCGAGATGAGCACCGGCGCA
>JBBQGJ010000020.1:0-36619 GCA_038322925.1 Mycobacteriales bacterium | reverse complement strand
GGGGCCCAGCCCTGACCGCGAGCCTCCGGGCCGGGTGCGTGACGGCAGTGCGGCAGGCGGGGCCTGCCGAGGCAAACGCGGCGCGATCACGACCCCAAAACGACCCACAATCATGCCGGGAGGCCCCGAAATCCGACGCGCCGAGCCCTCGATCTCCGCCTGCCACGCCGACAGATGCTGGTCGGCTATGGTCAGCGCCATGAGGTCGTCGGCGAGCGCGACGAGCGTCTCCGGGGGATGGGCATGACGACGTGCCTGCTGGCCGAGCGCTACCAGTATCAACTCGGGGACGTCGTCGGCCGCGGCGAGGTGTCGGTCGTTCTTCGGGGCCGGGACGTCCGGATGGACAGGGACGTCGCGATCAAGATGCTCCGGTCCGATCTGGCGCGTGATCCCTCTGTGCAGAAGCGTTTCCGGCGCGAGGCACAGAACGCCGGGACCCTGAACCATCCCGCCATCGTGGCCGTGTACGACACCGGCGAGACACCCGCATCCGCGGGTCGGGTGCCCTACATCGTCATGGAATACGTCGACGGCGAGACGCTGGCGCAGTTGCTGGCCCGGACGGGCCCGCTGCAGCCGGACCGAGCGGTCGTCATCACCGCCGAAATCTGCGCCGCACTCGATTTCTCGCACCGGCTCGGGGTCGTGCACCGTGACATCAATCCCGCCAACGTCATGCTCGACCGTTCCGGCGCAGTGAAGGTGTTGGATTTCGGGAGAGCCCGCGCGAACCGCGACGGGTCATCCACCATGACCTCGCCGTCGGCACGGATCGGGACCGCTCACTACGCGTCGCCGGAACAGACCCGCGGCCAGCAGGTGGATGCGCGGACCGACGTCTATTCGACGGGGTGCGTGCTGTACGAGATGCTGACCGGCGTTCCGCCGTTCACCGGCGGCTCTGCGGTGAAGGTCGCCGACCGGCATGTCCGGGAGGCCCCGCAGGCCCCGAGTTCCCTGGTGTCGGGCCTTGGTCCGGAATTGGATGCGATCGTTCTCAAGGCGTTGAACAAGAATCCGCTGAATCGCTACCAGACGGCGGCCGACATGCGGTCGGACCTGTTGCGGGCGTCCGCAGCACGCGTGCTGAGCCCTGCTCCGGCTCTGGCGATGGCGAACGCCCGCGCGGGAGACCAGCACGCGGACATGGACGGCGGTGGGCCATCCGTGCGGGAGGCTGCCGGCGAGTCGGCGCCGTTGCTGGCCCCACCGGTGCTGGACCCGCCGGAGTGGATGTGGCAGACAGAGCCGGACAAGTCACCGGCGCGGGGTTGGGCGCTGGCGGGGGCGGGCGCCCTGGCGCTCGCGCTTGCTCTGGCGCTCTGGCTGACGCTGCGGGTGGTCACCGCCCCGCCGACGGCGCCCAAGGTCGCTGTGCCGGACCTCACCGGGATGACGCTGTCCGAGGCCAGTGCGCAACTTCGAGCCGGCCACCTCGCGCTGGGAACGATCACCAAGATCGAGTCGGCCCCCAAGAACAGGGACAAGGTCGTCGTGCAGCGCCCGTCCGGCCAGACCCAGGTCGACCAGAATTCCCCGGTCAACCTCGAATTGGGGTTCGTCGCCGGCTGATTCGAAGGCACTTTTCTCGACCGCGGAATTGTCGGGGAATCGGGGCAATTTTCGTGCCGAGCCGGCGGTCGGACCGAAAGTGGCGACACCGAAAGTGGCGACACCGGAACGACGACGATTTTCCGGAGGACTAGACTCGCTGTTACCAGCAAGCCGCTATGGTCGGCTGCGTTCGACCCGGCACCCGTCGCGCGACTGGCCGAGAGCACCGTGAACTCGTTTGTGGGCTGCCGATGAGATACCACGTCCAATGCGGTCGCCGCGCCCGCTGTTTTGGCTCGGGGGTGCGCGATGCCGACGGCCCAGCGGTCTGAAATACAGCGAGCCCTGCAAGCAATCCGGACCGGTCCGCTGTGCGAGCCCTGCCTGCGGCTGTTGCCGGTGACCGGTGTCGCCGTGTCCACCCTCAGTGGCCCGATCCACGCCGACACCGTCTGCGCCACCGACGACACCGCGTTCGGACTCGAGGAGATGCAGTTCGACCTCGGCGAAGGACCGTGCTGGGAGGCGTTCGCCTCCCGGCGGCCGGTGTCGGTGCCCGACCTGTGGCTGCCCGAGCAGCCGCGGTGGCCGCTGTTCGCCGAGGCCGTGCGCAAGACGCGGGCGAGAGCATTCTTCGCGTACCCGCTGTCCGTGGGTGCCACAGCGGTGGGGGTGATGGACCTCTATTGCAGCACGCCCGGCGCACTGAACGACCCGGCGGAACACGAAGCCGGCGTGCTGGCGGGTGCGGTGGCTGCCGAACTGCTGAACAGGGTGCTGTCCGCGGAGGACGTGGACCTGATGGGGGGTGCAAACGCCGGTCGCCCCAGTCCGTGGCGGGACCATCCGCAGGATCGCCGGGCGATTCATCAGGCAACCGGAATGCTGATGGCCCAACTCGATCTCCCGGTGGGTGCGGCGTACGCCCGCCTGCGCGGGCACGCGTTCGCTTCCGGGATGACGGTGGCCGACGTCGCGGCCGCTATGGTGGCCCGCACGTTGATGCTGAATGGTGATTCTTGATGAGCGGTCGGCCGAACGACTACGGTGATGCCATGTCTGGCCCGACCAGGGAAACGCGGCTCGTCGAGGCCTTGGTGACCCTGGCGGACACCCTGGTGGGCGGCTACGACCTGGTCGAGCTCATGCATTACCTGGTCGATGTGAGTGTGGAACTCCTCGACGCGGCGGCGGCCGGGCTCGTGCTGGCGGACGGTACCGGGCAGTTGGATGTGCTGGCCTCGACCAGTGAACGCACCGAACTGTTGGAAGTGCTGCAGATCCGCACCGGCCGGGGACCCTGCCACGACTGTTACACCACCGGCGAAGCGCAGACCATCCGTGATGTGGCGGCGGAGGCCGTGCGCTGGCCGCAGTTCGCGCCGCTGGCCCTCGAACAGGGCTTCCGTTCGGTCCACGCCGTCCCGATGCGCCACCGTGAGCGCACCATCGGCGCATTGAATCTGTTCCGCAGCGAACCCGGTGAGCTGGCAGAGGCCGATCGCCGCGCCGCCCAGGCGCTCGCCGACGTGGCGACCATCGGCATCCTGCAGCAACGCGCTGCCAGGGAAACCACCGAAGTGAACGAGCAACTCGAATTCGCGCTGACCAGTCGGGTCGTCATCGAACAGGCCAAGGGAATTCTGGCCCACTACGGCGGACTGACGATGGACGAGGCCTTCAATCACCTCCGCCGTTACGCTCGCAACCATCGGCTCGCGCTGACCGGTATAGCCCAGGAGTTGGTCGATCGGCAGCGGACGCCCACCGAAATCCTGCCGTCCGGCGCGGGCGTTATTCCACGGGATTCGAATCCGCCGCTCGTTGGCTGAGCGGGCGGCAGCCCGCTGTTGGTAGAATCGTGCATAGTTGCGCTGGCGTTGGGGCCGGATTTCTTCTGTTTCCCTCTCGCTGTGTCCTGGCGCGAGAATTACACCCCTCGTCCCCGGGTGGCAATTGGCGGCCAAGCCGAGGGGTTATGTGATGGTCCGAGTCCGGAATTCATCGGCGGCCGCCCTGCACCGCATCCAGATGCGCCGGCTGCGGCACGAGTGGGAGACCAAGGCCGCACACGACCGGCGAGCCAACCGGGACGTCCAGGATGAAGCCATCCAGGAATTGTTCGGCATCGGCCTGGCGATGCAGATCACCAAACGCGAGGTCGCTCCGCAGCAGGCCGCAAGGATGGGCGGTCACATCAACCAGTTGCAAGGGCTGATCACGGGTTTCCGTGCTGCCATCGCGGATGTTCGGGCGGAACCCGTCAACGTTCCGCAGTGGCGCACGGCCCTGCGGGAAATGGCCATCGATATCGGTGCCGACAAACCTCGGCCGACCACCTCGCGGCTGTCCGGGCCCGTCGAAGGCTGGCGCACTCGATCGCCGGCGGCTCGGGTGCGTCGTGCGCACTCGTCGGCCGCGCGAAGTGCCGGCGAGTTCCCCAGCCCGGCCGGGGTTTCGGCCGTACTACGACGGGAAACGCGGCTGGCCGAAGCATTTGTCACGCTGACCGATAAGTTGGTGGCCGGATACGACGTGGTGGAATTGGTACATTACCTGGTCGAGATCAGTGTTGAATTGCTCGATGCAACGGCGGCGGGTCTCGTGCTGGCCGACGGCACCGGCGGCCTCAATGTGCTGGCCTCGACGAGTGCGAATGTCGAGTTGCTGGAGTCGCTGCAGATCCGTACCGGCGCCGGGCCTTGCGTGGAGTGCTGTGCGACCGGTGAGCCGCAATCTGTCGCGGACGTGACCCGGCTGGAGGCCCGGTGGCCGGAATTCGCGCCGCTGGCCCTGCAGCAGGGATTCCGGTCCATTCACGCGGTGCCACTGCGCCTGGGTGAACGGGTGATCGGTGCGCTGAACCTTTTCCGCAGACAGCCCGGAATGCTCACGGAGGCGGATCGTCGCTCCGCCCAGGCGTTGGCCGACGTCGCCACCGTCGGCGTCCTGCAGGTACTCGCGGCCGGCGAAACGGCCGAACTCAATCGGAAGCTGGAACACGTACTGGCCAGCCGCGACGTCATCGAACAGGCCAAGGGCATGCTGGCGCAATCCTGCGGGCTGGAGATGGACGAGGCGTTCCTCGCGCTGCGGGACATGGCTCGGCACAGCGGAATCGCCCTGACCGCAGCCGCGCGGGCGATGGTCGACGGAACACGCGAACCGGTGACGGTGCCGCGGACGTCGTTGCCCGCGCAGCGACCTGCGGCCGGCTGACAGCTGGGTCGGGCTGAGTCCCGGCGTGGGTTGATCGATAGCAGGAGACGCCGCGTCGCGCGAGCGTTCCCCTTCTGCTCGCACCGACACCGCCCCTCGACGTGATGCTCATCTCCATATCGAGTGTCAAGGCAGCCTTGACAAGGCCTCCTCTGTCAAGCAAACCTTGACAGTATGAACCGATACGACTTGTGCCCCGTCCGACCACCCGAAGTCCGCGCCGCGATCGCGAAGACCGGCATCGCGCCAGGTGCCTGGGCCCCCGCGTCCTCCCGGGAGATCCCGATCACGGTGTACGGCATCAACGAGCCCACCCCCGGGCCACGCTGGCAGGCGCTCTTCGACGCCACCTGGCCGGGTTACCGCGCCTGGTACCTCAGCCACGGCGACACGGCCCGGCCGGATCTGCCGACCGCGACCCGGATGCTCGCCAGCCACATGCCCGAACTGGTCCCCACCTACGATCGACTCGTCGACCTCGCCGGCGGCGACGAACTCGCGGCCCGGATGCTGACCCTGTGGGACACACCGGCTTTCGCCCCGGCATGCTCGCAGGCCGTGCTCACCGGACCGGAGCCGGCGCTGTGCCGCAACTACGACTACGGAGTCGACCTCTGGGAACGGACGATCTACACCAGCGCGTTCACCGGGCGCCGGGTGATCGGCTCCGGCGACTGCCTGTGGGGCCTGTTGGACGGGATGAACGATGCCGGCCTTGCGGTCTCGCTGGCGTTCGGCGGGCGCCCTGGCTCGGGTCGCGGCTTCGCCATCCCGATCGTGATGCGCTACCTGCTCGAGGTTGCCACCACGGTGGCGCAGGCCGGAGAAGTGTTGCAGGCCATGCCGATTTCGATGTCCTACAACCTGACGATGGTGGACGCTGCCGGTGAGTCGGGTACCGCGTTCGTCGGCCCGGACAGGCCGGCAGAGTTCTCCGCAGCCCCCGTCGCGACCAATCATCGCGGCGATATCCCGGAGTATCCCGAGCGCGCGGCGCTGCTGCGCAGCGTGCCTCGGCGGAAGCGGCTGACCGCGGTGCTGGCGAGCGATCCGCGCCCGGCCGACCTCGCCGCGGCCTTCCTGACCGACCCGCTGTACAACCGTGACTATTCCCGGTCGTTCGGCACTCTGTACACGGCTCTCTACCGCCCCGCTCACGCAGTCGCGGAGTTCCTCTGGCCCGGTCAGAGCTGGCGCCGCGGGTTCGATGACCCCGACGGGACGCGCCAGGTCGTCCTCGTCGGCCAGTGAACGGATACCGCGACCCGCGTTGACGATCGGGTGGGCGGCAGTGCACTTTGGTGACGTGACCGACCACAACACCGGAGCGGATGGCATGCACACGGCCGCCCAGGACCTCACCGGCCGCTCGAACTCCGAACTCGAGGAGTTGGCCAGGAACGCGGTGAGCTGCCTGGCCGAACGGCCCGATCCGGCGGCGTTCGCCGCGCTGCTACGGCTGAGCGCCGTGGTCGGTGAAAGCTTGGGGATCAGCGCCAGGGCGCTGGCCGTCAGCGGGTCGTGGGCCCAGGTCGGCGAGGCCGCCGGAACCACTCGCCAGGCGGCCTGGTCGCGCTGGAGACCGTGAGGGCGCTCCTCGCTACAGCTTGATGCCGACGTACTTGGTCTCCAGGTACTCCTCGATGCCTTCGAAGCCGCCCTCGCGGCCGAGTCCGGAGGCCTTCACACCGCCGAACGGCGCGGCGGGGTTGGACACGATGCCCTGGTTGATGCCGACCATGCCGGTTTCCAGCCGCTCGGCCACGGTCAGCGCCCTGGTCAGGTCCTGGGTGAAGGCGTACGCGACCAGGCCGTATTCGGTGTCGTTGGCCATCGCGATGCCCTCGTCGTCGGTGGTGAAGGTGCTGATCGGCGCGACCGGCCCGAAGATCTCCTCGCGGAACATCTTCGCGTGGGTCGGCACCCCGGTCAGCACGGTCGGCGGGTAGAAGTGGCCGGGGCCGTCGATCGCCTCGCCGCCGGTCAGCACCTCCGCGCCGTGGCCGATGGCGTCGGTGACCAACTCGGTGACCTTCTCCACCGCGGCGTTGTCGACCAACGGGCCGACCTGGACGCCGTCCTCGATGCCGCGGCCGATGCTCATCGCACCCATCCGCTCGGCCAGCCGCCTGGAGAACTCCGGCGCCAGGGATTCGTGCACGATGAACCGGTTCGCCGCGGTGCAGGCCTCGCCGATGTTGCGCATCTTGGCCAGCATCGCGCCGTCGACCGCCTTGTCCAGGTCCGCGTCGGCGAAGACCACGAACGGGGCGTTCCCGCCGAGCTCCATCGACACCTTGAGCACCTGCTTGGCGGACTGCTCGATCAGCCGCTGGCCGACGCCGGTGGAGCCGGTGAAGGTGAGTTTGCGCAGCCGGGGATCGGAGATGATCGGCTCAGACACCGGACCGGACGTCGACGTGGTGATGACGTTGACCACCCCGTCCGGCAACCCGGCCTCGATCAGGACCGCCGCGAGAGCCAGGGTGGTCAACGGGGTCTGCGCGGCGGGCTTGATCACCACGGTGCACCCTGCCGCCAGTGCCGGGCCGATCTTGCGGGTGCCCATGGCCAGCGGGAAGTTCCACGGGGTGATCGCGTACACCGGACCGACGGGCTGCTTCATCGTGAGCAGCCGGGTGCCACCGGAGGGCGCGACGGAGTAGCGGCCGGAGATCCGCACGGCCTCCTCCGAGAACCAGCGGAAGAACTCGGCGCCGTACGTCACCTCGCCGCGCGCCTCGGCCAGCGGCTTGCCCATTTCCAGGGTCATCAGCAGCGCGATGTCCTCGGAACGCTCGATCAGCAGCTCGAATGCGCGCCGTAGGATCTCGCCGCGCTCGCGCGGGTCGGTGGCGGCCCAGTCGGCCTGCGCCGCGACGGCCGCGTCCAGCGCGGCGATCCCCTGGGCCGGGGAGGCGTCAGCGACCTCGGCGATCACCTCGCCCGTCGAGGGATCCTCGACCGGAACGGTTTTCTCGGTGGAGATCCACTTCCCACCGATCAACAGCCCCTTGGGTACCGCTTTCAGTACCCGCGTCACCTGCTCCGACGTCACAGCCATTGGTTTCTCCTCGGGTGAAAGGTGCAGTTGTCGTGCGGCCCCGGAGGGTTGGGTCAGGATGCCAACGAGTCGAAGGCCCGTTCGATGACGTCGAGCCCCTCGGACAGCAGATCGTGTCCGATCACCAGCGGCGGCAGGAAACGCAGCACGTTCCCGTAGGTACCCGCGGTCAGCACCACCACACCGGCCGCATGGCAGGTCTTGGCGATCTGACCGGTCAATGCGGCGTCCGGCTCGGTGGTGCCTGGCTTGACCAACTCCACCGCGATCATCGCGCCGCGGCCGCGGATGTCACCGATCGCGGCATGGCGGGACTGCATGGCGCCCAGCCGGTCGACCATGATCGTCTCGATATCCCTTGCGGCGCCCGCGAGATCGAGCTCACGCATGGTCTGGATGGACGCCAGCGCGGCCGCACAGGCGACCGGGTTGCCGCCGTACGTGCCGCCGAGCCCGCCGGTGTGCACGGTGTCCATCAGCTCGGCGCGGCCGGTGACGGCGGCCAGCGGCAGTCCGCCGGCGATGCCCTTGGCCGTGGTGACCAGATCGGGGACGACGTTCTCGTGCTCGCTGGCGAACCAGGCGCCGGTGCGGCAGAAGCCGGTCTGGATCTCGTCGGCGATGAGCAGCGCGCCGTTCGCGGTGCACCAGGAAGCGATCGCCGGCAGGAAGCCGGGCGCAGGGACGATGAAACCACCCTCACCCTGCACCGGCTCGATCAGCACGGCGGCGACGTTCTTGGCGCCGACCTGGGTGCTGATGACGTCGATCGCGCGCTTCGCGGCCTGCTCGCCGGTGATACCGCCGTCCCGGAACGGGTACGACATCGGCACCCGGTAGACCTCGGCGGCGAACGGGCCGAAGCCGTCCTTGTAGGGCATGTTCTTGGCGGTCAGCGCCATCGTCAGGTTGGTGCGCCCGTGGTAGGCGTGGTCGAAGACGACGATCGCGGTCCGGCCGATGGCGTGTCGGGCGACCTTGACCGCGTTCTCCACGGCCTCGGAGCCCGAGTTGAACAGCGCCGACTTCTTGGCGTGGCTGCCGGGTGTGACGGCGGCCAGTTCCTCGCAGACCTGCACGTAGCCCTCGTAGGCGGTGATCATGAAACAGGTATGGGTGAAGGCGGCCACCTGATCCTGCACGGCCTGCACCACCCGCGGCGCGGAGTTGCCGACGCTGGTCACCGCGATCCCGGATCCGAGGTCGATGAGCGAGTTGCCGTCGACGTCCACCAGCACGCCGCCGCCGGCGCGCTCGATGAAAATCGGGAACATCGCGCTGACGCCGGCGGAGACCGCGGCCTGCCGCCGCGCGAACAGCTCCATGGAGCGGGGGCCGGGCAGTTCGGTGACGAGGCGGCGTTCCTGGACCAGGTCCTGTGTCGCGGCGATGGTCATGGGCGTCAACTCCCGTCATTGGAGAAAGCGTGATAAGTCCAGGATGGTCTGATCAGTTGGTTGGCGCTGTTTCGGGCACGGAAGTTCACCCGGCTCGCCCCCAGCGAGGACTCCAGCCTCCCTGATCGAGTGCGAGCATCCCAGTGGCCAAAGTGTCCAACTAGACTCGCCAGTATGTACAGTTTGTCAAACTGCGGGTTCGTCCAGCCATGTCGCTGACCCTGGGTGATCTCGTCGCAATGCCGGAGCTGAAGCTGAAGCTGCGCACCTCCGGACCCGATGTCGACCGCGTGATCACCTGGGTGCACGTCAGCGAGCTGGTTGACCCGACCCCGTTCCTCACCGGCGGTGAGCTGCTGTTGACCACCGGGCTGGCGTTCCACCCCGGCACCAACCGGGCCGCCGGCGACGGGCCACCCGGGTACGTCGAACGGCTGCGGACGGCCGGGGTCGTCGGCCTCGGGTTCGGTACCGGGCTGAGCCACGACGACGTGCCGGCCGAACTGCTGGCGACCGCGGGCCGACGTGGGCTGCCGGTGGTCGAGGTGCCGCGCCAGACGCCGTTCATCGCGATCAGCCGGGCCGTCTCCAATGCCATTGCGGCCGACGAGTACGCAGCTGTGACAAGGACTTTCGCCGCGCAGCAGGCGTTGACCAGGGCCGCTCTTTCGCCGTCGGGGCCGGATCAGGTGGTGCGGCTGCTCGCGCAGCAGGTGGGTGGCTGGGTCGTTCTGATCGATGCGGCGGGTGCGTTGCTGGCGAGTCACCCGCAGGCCGCCGGCGTGCCGCCGGAAGCGCTGGCACCGGAGATTGCGAAGCTGCGGGGGCATCGCGGGGCGGTGAGCTCGGCGTTCCCGATCGGCGAGGACACCGTCAGCGTGCAGCCGGTCGGCTCCGGCCAACGGCGCCGGGCGTTCCTGGCCGTTGGCCGGCCGGGCGTGCTCTCGGCCGCCGACCGGCACCTGGTCAATGCGGCCGTGCTCTTGCTGACGATCAGGCTGGAGCAGTCGAACGGGGACGACAGGGGCATGGCCGGACTGCGATCGGCGATGGTCAGGCTGCTGCTGGCCGGAGAGGTCGACCTGGTGCGGCCGATCGCCGCCGAGATCGGTGAGCAGCTGCCACAGGAACCGCTGGCCCTTCTCGCAGTTCTGGCCGGGCCCGACCGACCCACCTCGGCTGGGCTGGAGCGGCGAGTCGGCGACCCGTCTCGGGCATGGCTGGCCGGGGGTGTCGGTGACTCGCTCGCCGTCATCGCCGGCGAAGCGGATCCCGGCCTGCCGGATCTGCTGGCCGAACTCGCGCAGTCGCGCGGCACGTCGGTCGGGGTCGCTCAATCACGCGACTATCCGGGATTGGCTGCTGCGCACCGCCAGGCGCTGCTGGCAGCCGAGTTCGGTCGGCGCTCGGGCGGCCACGTCACCAGGTTCGCCGACATCTCGGCGCAGGGTGTCACCAGTCTCATCGACCCGATCGCCGGCCGCGCGTTTGCCGATTCGCTGCTGGACGGCCTGATCGAGCACGACCGCACCGGCCGGGGTGATCTGCTGGTCTCGCTGCGGGTGTGGCTGGCCCACCTCGGGCAGTGGGATCCGGCGGCCGCCGAACTGGGCATCCACCGGCACACCCTGCGGAACCGGATGAACACCGCGGCGGACATCCTGGGCCGGAGCCTGGACTCGCCGGGGACCCGCAGCGAATTGTGGTTGGCCATGGAAATCATCGCCCCTGCTGCCAGCAAGGCCTGAACGGCCGAAACCGGTATCGGTGATCGTCGAAACTCCTAGCGACTGGCCGCCGATGGCCGCGCCGCCGCCCGCTCCCGCCGTCAAGGACCAGCAGGCGGCTGCCGAGAGCGGGGGATCGATGTGCGGTGGAATCACATGTTCGGCGACGGGTGATGCAGCACCGACGGAATAGGGTCAACGCGGGCGGAGCACGATATCGATGGTGTCGTCGGGGTCGTTGAACCGCCGCTCCCAGCGTCGATCCGGCCAGCACAGCTCGAGCACGCCGTCGGCCGGCCGGTAGAGCGCGGTGTAGACGGTGCCGAAAGCCCTTCGGTAGTGCGGGGAATGCAGCGGCGGCTGCAGGAACTGCTCGACGAGCTGCTCTGGGGTCGGGTCGTCGGCGACCACGGCGAGCAGGTGGGTGCGACGCTGCACACTGGCGTAGCGGTGCGCGTGATCGTCATCGTCAGGCAGCTCGCCCCGGTGGTTCGTGGCGATCGGCGAGTTGCTGAACTCCGCAGTCCGGCCTGGGCCGACGTAGGCGGTGACCACCGTTCCGGCGGCGTCCACCATCGTCAGGTTGTACGTCATCGCGACCGGCAGGCGCTTCAGGATCTCGATGGCCTCAAAGACCGTGGACGCCACCTCCAACAGGTAGCGGACGACCAGCGATACGGCGAAGCCGGGTCCGGACCCGCGGCGGCCGCCGAAGCTCAGCGACACCACCAGGCCGTCGGCGTTCATCCCGTCCAGCAGGCCCCATAGGCAGTCGTTGTTGCCGATCACCGGTCGACCACGGAAGGCGCTGGAATAGACCACCCGCTCCCACAGGTCGGGGGAGTAGTCGTAGTTGCGGCACAGCGCGATCGGCGGCCCGGCCAGCACTGCCTGCGAGCAGCCGGGCAGAAACCGCGGTGGATCCCACAGCGTCAGCAACCGGGCAGCGACCTCATCCGCGCCGATCTGTTCGGCCAGCCCGACCATCTGCTGGTACGTCGGGAACAACTCCGGCATGTGCGTGGAGAGCATGCGCTGCGCGAGCTGAACATCCGGCCGGGGGCGGACGTCACGCTGGAGGTACCACTGCCTGTACCCCGACCAGGTAGCGGCGAACAGCGCCTGCCACCGCGGCCCCGGCGTCGGCTCGCGGATGCCGTAGACCGTCAACGGGATCGGTTCGCTCGGCAGGTCGGGCTCGACCTGCGTCATCCGGCGGGGAAAGGCGTCCACCGAACGCCGGCGTGGGGCTGCGGTCATCGTTCTCCTCTCCCGCCAGGCTCCCACCATCGTGCGTGCACTGCCCGGCTGCCCGCCCGGTTGCTGCTGTCCAGGGCGTGCGCCATGCTCGCAGCAGCGGGCTCCCGGGGCGTCCGCAGCCGCTCGACCGACGGAGGATTCATCGTGACTCAGGCTCGGCCGCTGAAGGGCGTCGCGGAAATCAGGCACTTCTTCCGCACGAACACCACCCCGATCTTCTTTGTCGGCGCCACTCCGTTCAACCTGCTCGGCCTGGACCGGTGGGTCCGCGGCTTCGACTACATCACCTATTACGACGCGTGGGACGGCGCCCATCCGCGGGTGTTCACCCCGAAGGACAAGCCGTACGTCGAGTTCGAGAGCGGCGAGGAGATCAACAACTATTTGCTGCAGCATCCCGAGGTCAAGGCCTACATGCAGCGCTCAGGCGGGCGGCCGAAGGTGGCCATGGTCTTCTTCGACGAGGAGACCGAGAAGATCTGCACGGAACTCGGCTACGACCTGATCCTGCCGTCCGCGGCGCTGCGCGAACACCTGGACTCCAAGATCGTCACGACCAGGCTCGGTGACGAGGCCGGCGCGCCGTCGGTGCCGAACGTGCTGACGTCCGTCGACTCCTGGGCCGAGTTGGTCGAGCAGACCACCGCGGCCGGGTTGGGGACGGATGTCGTGTTGCAGACCCCGTACGGGGACAGCGGCAAGACCACCTTCTTCCTGACCAGTGAGGCCGACTGGGACAAGTTCGCCGCCGACATCGTCGGCCAGCAGCAGAAGATCATGAAGCGGATCAACAACCGCGGCATCGCGGTCGAGGCGGTGCTCACCCGGCACGGCACCGTCGTCGGCCCGTTCATGACCGAGCTCATCGGCCACCCCGAGCTGACGCCCTACAAGGGCGGCTGGTGCGGCAACGAGATGTACCCCGATGCGCTGTCCGGTGAGGCCAGGATCAAGGCGAACCACCTGGTTCGACGCCTTGGCGACCGGCTGGCCGGTGAGGGCTACCGCGGCTTCTTCGAGGTCGACGTGCTGATCGACACCGACGCCGACGAGGTGTACCTGGGTGAGCTGAACCCGCGGATCAGCGGCGCCTCGGCGATCACCAACGTCACGGCGGGGGCGTACTCGGACATCCCGCTGTTCCTGTTCCACCTGCTGGAGTTCATGGACGTCGAGTACGAACTCGACGTCGACGAGGTCAACCGTCGCTGGGAGGATCTGGCCTCGGTCGACCTGTGGAGCCAGATGATCATCAAAGAGACCGCGCCCGCGGTGGAGCAACTGACCAGAACCGCGCGGACCGGCCAGTGGTACTTCGATGACGCGGGCGAACTGCACTTCCGCAGGGCCGCGCTGGACTGGCATCAACTGCAGAACGAGAACGAGTGCTTCTTCCTGCGGATCTACGGGCCCGGCGACTACCGGTGGAAGGGCGCCGACCTGGGTGTACTGGTGACGAAGGGCCGGTTGCAGACCGAGGAACCCGAGGCTCCGGAGGCCAACCTGGGCGATCCAGGACCGGTCGCTGCGCTCGATCCCGCCGCTGTACACGGTGTTGACGACGGTGCCGACGACGCAACGCCGCCGTCGGGGTTGGACCTGGTGTCCGAGCACGAGTCCGATGCGGCGCCGCAGAACGCATCCGGCGAACCGGCGCCCGGCGGACCGGCGGTGCAGAAGTCGCGGCTGACCTCACGAGCGATGCGGTTGATCGCCGCGATCCGTGGCCAGTTCGCCGGGGTTCCGGTGGGCGAGGACTTCACGCCGCCGATCAACCCGGTCGGGGTCAAGTCCGGCGGGTGATCTCGTCGGCGTCCATCATTGGGGGGAGGTGCTTTTCGTCCGCGCACCAACTCCGGGCGGCTCCCGACCGGCTCACCGTAGGTGCAGCTGGAAGCCGATCATGTCGATGGCGGCGAAGGTGTCCAGCAGCTTGCTGACATCCTGCGGCAACGGCCAGGACGACAGCTTGACCACCACCAGCTTCCGCGCGGGCTCCACCCAGATCATCTGGCCGTGAATCCCTAGGCACAGCAACACCTCTCGGGTCGCCGAGGGCAGCCAGAACTGGTTGCGGTACATCCCGCCGGGCATCCAGCTGTCGTTCCCCGACGCGGCGAACACCTGCCGGGAGTGGCTGGCGCCGGCGTAGCTGTCGGCGATCCACCACTCCGGCACCACCTGCCGGCCGTCGACGCTGCCCCGTTCCAACAGCATCTGGCCGAACCGCCCCAGGTCGCGCAGCGTCGCGGCCAGCCCGCCGTCGTGGAAGACCGCGCCGGCCGCATCGACCGAGGCGTCCATGTCCTGCTCGGCGCCGATGCGTGACCACAACAGGGTGGAGAGCAACTCCGGCATCCGCACCCCGCTGGCCCGTTCGCACAGCCAGCCGAGGACATCGGTTTCGCACGAGCGGTATTCGAACGCGGCGCCGTGGTCACGCTTGGCCTGCAGTGTCGGCAGGTATTCGTACATCGAGAACGGCAGGTCGGGCCGCATCCGCGGGGCCCAGCCGATCACCTGCTCCAGCAGCCGCACCTCGGCGCCCGGATCGAGGTACTCCTCGGAGAACCGCACGCCGGATCGCATGTCGAGCACGTCGCGGACAGTCGCCCCCCGGTAGCCGGACGCGGCCAGCTCGGGGAGGTAGTAGTCGACTGCCGCGCTGACGTCGATCGCGCCCCGGTCGGCGAGCACCCCGACCACGCAGCCGACCAGCGATTTGCTCACCGACATCAGCATGTGCGTCCGGTCGGCGGGCATGCCGGTGGGGTACTGCTCGGCGACGATCTTGCCGTCGTGGATCACCAGGAACCCGTCGGTGAAGGTGTCGGCGATCACCCCGGCCACCGTCCCGGCGCTGCCGTCCAGGCGCCAGACGACCTGGTGCTCCTGGAACCCCGAACCTTCGGGAAGCAGCCGGGCAGACGCCCCGCGGCTCACCCGTGCGGTCGGCACCACCTCGCGCAGGTGCTGGAACGACCAGCGATTGACCGGGGCGTTCTGCCAGTTGGCGAGCGACCAGCGGTGTTCGACGGCCGGCGGGAAGCCGATCATGGTCATGGCGGGGCTGCTCCAGCAGGTACGGGCCGGGCGGTACCCCGGTCTGATCGGGTTGCGACGTTACCCGGCCCAGCCGCTGCGGGGGGCGTTCGCAGGCGTGGGCAGCTCCGAGTGGTTACCCGGCTGATCACGGTGTGCGGCCCTTTCGTGTCGCGTCACAACCTCGGATGGCCCGGCGTCGTGATCATGGCCGAGAACATGGGTATGAGCGCTGCTCCGGACCTGGACACCCTCGCCTCGCGCCCCGTCGTAAAGTTCGCGTCATGACCGACACCGCCGACTCGCCCGACGAATCCAGTACAGCCGCCGCACCCGCGGATCGACCCGCGCACCGCAAGCCGCACAGCTACATCGTCACCGACGGGATCGAGCGCGCGGCGGCGCGCGGGATGCTTCGCGCGGTCGGCATGGGCGACGACGACTGGCGCAAGCCGCAGATCGGGGTGGCAAGCTCCTGGAACGAGATCACCCCGTGCAACCTGTCGCTGTCCCGCCTCGCCAAGGCCGCCAAGCAGGGCGTGTTCGACGCGGACGGCTACCCCCTGGAGTTCGGCACCATCTCGGTCTCCGACGGCATCTCGATGGGTCACGGCGGGATGCACTACTCGCTGGTCAGCCGGGAGGTCATCGCCGACTCGGTGGAGACGGTGTTCCGCGCCGAGCAGCTCGACGGTGGCGTACTGCTGGCCGGGTGCGACAAGTCCGAGCCCGGCATGCTGATGGCGGCTGCTCGGCTGGACATCGCCGCGGTGTTCCTCTACGCGGGATCGACCCTGCCGGGCCAGCTGGACGGCGAGACGGTCACCATCATCGACGCTTTCGAGGCGGTCGGCGCCTGCCTGGCCGGGAAGATCACCCGTCAGCGGCTGGACGACGTGGAGAAGGCCATCTGTCCCGGCGAGGGCGCCTGCGGCGGCATGTACACCGCCAACACGATGGCCAGCGCGGCCGAGGCGCTCGGTATGTCGCTGCCCGGCAGCGCCGCCCCGCCGGCGCCTGATGCCCGGCGCGACTCGTTTGCGGTGCGTTCGGGCGAGGCCGTCGTCAAGCTGGTCGACGCCGGGATCACCGCCAGGGACATCCTGACCAAGAAGGCCTTCGAGAACGCGATCACCGTCGTCATGGCGTTGGGCGGATCGACGAACGCGGTGCTGCACCTGCTCGCGATCGCCCACGAGGCCGGCGTCGCGCTCACCCTGGACGATTTCAACAGGATCGGCGACCGGACCCCGCACCTGGCGGACGTCAAGCCGTTCGGGAAGTACGTGATGACCGACATCGACCGGATCGGCGGTGTGCCGGTGGTGATGAAGGCGCTGCTGGATGCGGGTCTGCTGCACGGCGACGCACTGACCGTCACCGGCAAGACGATGGCCGAGAATCTCGCGGAGCTGAACCCGCCCGCGCCGGACGGCGAGGTGCTGCACGCAATGACCGACCCGATCCACCGCACCGGCGGTATCGCCGTTCTGCAGGGGTCTCTCGCGCCCGAGGGTGCGGTGGTGAAGAGCGCCGGGTTCGACGCCGAGGTCTGGGAGGGTCCGGCGCGGGTGTTCGACGGCGAGCAGGGCGCCATGGACGCGGTCGCCGACGCGACCTTGCGGCCGAAGGACGTCATCGTGATCCGCTGGGAAGGCCCCAAGGGTGGTCCGGGCATGCGGGAGATGCTGGCCGTGACGGGCGCGATCAAGGGCGCCGGCCTTGGCAAGGACGTGCTGCTGCTGACCGACGGCCGGTTCTCCGGCGGGACCACCGGCCTGTGCATCGGGCACGTCGCGCCGGAAGCGGCGAACGCCGGGCCGATCGCGTTCGTGCAGGACGGTGACCTGATCCGGCTGGACATGGCGTCCCGCAAGCTTGACCTGATCGTCGACGAGACCGAGCTCGCGAAACGTCGCGAGCAGTGGAAGCCGAAGGAGCAGAACCTGAACTTCGGCGTCGCCGGCAAGTACGCCAGGCTGGTCGGCACGGCGGCGAAGGGCGCGGTCTGCTTCTGAGGTCATTCACGGCGGCGACCGGTGAGATCCTTGCCGGCGCTGGGCGAATTCTGAGCGGGCGATCCCTCGAGTTCAGTCGGTGATCGAACTGCCGACCGGTCGGGCGGCCGGATCCGGCGCCGATGGCCGGGGCAGGCGCGGGGGAGGGATCGTCGGCGATTCGCCGGTTGATCCGTGAACCGGTCCCTGGGCTGATGGCTCGCCGCCTGCTTGGCGGCGACGGTCCGGAGTGGCCGCCGTCGGTCGACCGGCGACCGCCGCCGGCCGAGCACTCACCCGTTGGGTGCGGCGTGGGCGGCGCACGCTCCCGCCGGATGCGGTGCCGGCCGAGACCGCCCCGGCCACCGCGCCGTTCGCCGCCTGCGCGGCAACCGGATGCGCCCGACCGTACTGGTCGGAGAGGTGATCCAGCATTCCTTCGAGGAACTTCTCCATCTGGGTGCGGGTGGCGTCCCGCAACGTCCGCAGGTAGGCCGTCTGGCTGTCGAGGTCCTCCTGGGCGATCTCGGCCGTCAAGGTCAGCTCGGCCACCCGCTGCTCGTTCTCCCGTTCAACGGCCTCGGCCCGGCGCAGGGCGTCCTCGTACACGGCGCGGGACTTGCTCTCGGTCTCCTGTTCCAGCACGGCGGCGTTGCGCCGAGTGGTCTCGTAGAGTTCCTTTGCCTCGGCCATGACCTTCGCGCTGTACTCGTCGGCGTGCGCGATGGTGCTGTCCGCGGTGAGCTGTGCGGTGGTGAGCACACTGACAGCCTGCTCGACCTCGCTGGACCGGCTGTCCCTGTCGATCCGATCGCGGAGCTGCGAGATCTCGGCGAGGGCTCCGGCCAGCGATTGCTCGGCCTCGGCCAGCCGGGCGTTGAGCTGGTCGACGGCGGCACCCGATCGTGAGAGGAACGAGTCCACGTCGGCAGGCTCGTAGCCGCTCTTGCCAAAGCCCTTCGAGGTCGCGAAGGTGGCCGTGGCCAGCTCCCCGCCGGTGATTCCGCCGGGAACCCCAGAAGTCGCGTCGGTCATCGCCATCTCCCTGTCACTGTGACAACATTCGGGACCACATCGCCGGCCTGGCGGCCGACCGCATCACTACTCACGCCTCGCCGAATTCTTCGAACTTGACCCGCTCTTCCAGGACGCCGACAGCCAGCAACCGCTTGACAGTGGCCTCGACCATCGCCGGCGACCCGCAAACGTAGACGTCGTGCTCGGACCAATCGCCGTCATCCGCGGCCACCTCCCCGATCAGGCCCTGACGCCCCTTCCAGCGCGTGTCGTCGGAGATCGCGGTCACCACCGACAACCAGCTGTACCGATTGTCGAGCGCGATGAGCGCGTCCTGGTCGTAGGCTTCCCGGACGCTGCGGGCGCCGAAGTACAGGTGGGCGCGCCGGTCGCCCGTCGCCGCAAGCTGGCCGATCATCGCCTTCATCGGTGCAACCCCGGTACTGCCGGCCACCATCAGGACCGGCCGGTCCGACGCCGGGTCGAGTGTCATCCGGCCGAACGGCGGTCCGAGTCGGAGCTTGTCCCCGCGTTTGGCCACCCGCACCAGCGCGGTGGACACCGGCCCGCCCGGAATCAACCGGGCGTGCAGCTCGATGTTCACGCCACCGGGGGGATTGGCCGGGGTGAAGAACCGCCATTCCCTCGGGCGGGAGTCCGACGGCTCGACGGCCAACGATTGCCCGGCCAGATAGGGCACCGGCGTCTCGGTGCGCGCCGTCAGCACCGCGATGTCGAACGTGCGGTGATCCACCTCGAGGATTTCCGCGTCCCAGAAGGCGGGTGCCGTGGCGGCTACCTTCTCGGCGGCGCCGGACATCGCGCCGGCGATGATGCCGTATGCGGCCGCCCAGTCGGCAGCGAGCTTGTCCGTCCAATCCGGGCCGCTGAAATGACGAAGGGTGGTGACGAGCGCCTCCCCGACGGCGGGGTAGTGCGCCGACAGCGTCCCGAACTTGCGGTGATCGCGGCCCAGATCCTCGAGGTACGGCACGAGTTTGTCCGCGTTGTCCACGTCGGTGACAATCCGAACCAATGCGCCCACCAGCCGGTCGCGCTGCCTGGTCATCCCGGGCGGGAACATGTCCCGCGTTTCCGGGTAGCGCAGGAAGAGGTAGCTGTAGAAGTACAGTGCGACCTCGTCGCCTCCGTGCGCCGCGACGGCGGCGAAGTTGTCCTTCAGAGCGGCCGTATCGATGTCCGCCATGACCCGACCTCAGGCCGTCACGATGGAGGGTCGCAGCGGCACCAACGCACCCAGCACGGCGCGGATGGTGCCGTCGTCGGCACCCGTCTCGACCAGGGTGGCGTTCAGGTGACCAACCACTCGATCGAACGCCTCATCGGTGATGTCCAGGCCGGCGTGGGACTTCGCCATGTCGCGGCCGGAGTATTTCTGCGGTCCACCGGTGGCCGCCGACAACATGTCGACCTGGTGACGCCTGAGGGTGGGCATGTCCACGCCGGCGAAGTACGGAGCCAGCGAGGGGTCAGCGTGAACGCGGTCGTAGAACTCGTCGACGGCTGACCGGAGCCCGGTCTCCGCGCCGAGAGAGTCGTAGGCAGAGGCCGCCGCGTCAGTCACAAACTGGCTCCCCGCAGTCGTGGTCGTTGCTCTAGGAAAGCGTAACGCCACGTTGCGTCAGTATCCAACGCAGCATTTCCCGTTCGGACTCGACGCTACCCCGGAAGTCTGTCAATTCGGCAGCCTGTGTGACATCGGGTGATCCTGAATCAGGCTGTTACGTCCGCTTTGGGTGGTTGTGTCACTGACGGCGCCTGTCGTTACGTCGCCGCTCGGACCTGTGTGGTGTCGCAAGAGATTGAGCGCCTGTGTTTGTCGCCTGGAGGCTTGCCCAGAACCCCGTACCGGACAATGGTGACGTACATCTCAGGCGGTCGACGGCCGACTCGGCGCTTGGCTGCACGGCCCGCCCGTCATTCACGCCGTCCCCGAGGAGGCAGCATGTTCATCCAGGTCATCCAGGGCAAGGTCGCCGATGCCGAGGGTCTGCAGGCGGCGATGGACCGATGGGTGGCGGAATTGCAGCCAGGGGCGCAGGGCTGGCTGGGGTCCACCGGCGGGTTCACCGACGACGGGATGTTCGTCTCCACCGTCCGTTTCGAGTCGCAAGAGGCTGCTCGCCGCAATAGCGATCGGCCGGAGCAGGGCGCCTGGTGGGCCGAGGCCGAGAAGTGTTACGACGGACCTGTCACCTTCATGGACTGCCCGCAGGTAGAGCTGTGGATGCAGGGCGGCTCGGATCGGGCAGGGTTCGTGCAGGTGATGGAGGGTCACACGTCCGACGCCGACCGGATGAAGGAATTGATGCAACGGTACACGGACGAGATCCACCGGATGCGCCCGGAAATCATCGGCGCGACCGTGGCCCTGCACGGCGATGGCGCCTTCGTCCAGACGGTGTACTTCACCTCCGAGGAGGAGGCCCGGGCGCACGAGAACATGTCGCCACCACCGGAAATGGCCCAGGCGATGCAGGCGGACCGGGGAATGATGGACGACGTCACCTTCCTGGATCTGCACCAACCGTGGCTGGTCTCGCCGAGAAATTGATGTTGTAGCACGCCGGTCCGCCGGCCCCGCTCGCCTGCCCGCACGGCGTTCCCCGTGCGGGCGGGTGCGGGTGTCAGGTGCGACGGGGTCGCCAGCTCAGGGGTCGCAGGTCAGGTCAGGTCAGGTCAGGTGGATGGAGTACGGATCACTGAGTTCGGCGCGCATCCGCCGATCATCGTGCGTCCATCGCCGAGAGCTCCTTCTCCAGTGGGGTGCGGA
Organism: Mycobacteriales bacterium; assembly: GCA_038322925.1. GTDB lineage: Bacteria > Actinomycetota > Actinomycetes > Mycobacteriales > Nakamurellaceae > Nakamurella. Next base: position 15,545 of record JBBQGJ010000020.1, on the reverse strand, counting down.
ATCTCGGGATCACCCGAACACCGCCGAGCCACTCGGTGAGCCGGGCGCTCTCCGCCTCGACGGCGGAAGTGGCTGTCGTGCCGATGTTCTCGAGCAGCCGCCAGACGACCGTGCCGTCCGGATGTTGGCCCCAGCCGCCGACGACCCTGCCGTCGCACCAGACGGTGGGGCCGATGTTGCCGGTCTTGTCGAACAGTGCAGCACGATAGTCCTTACTGATGTACCAGTCTCGGCCCGACCAACCCATCGGTGTGGGGTCGAGGGCGGGAAGCAGCGCCACCCATTGTTGCGGTGCGACCACCGGTTCGATGTCGCTGCTCAGCAGCACGCCGACCTCGCCGTCGAGATCGACCTGAACCGTGTCGTTCGCCGCGACCGCGCGGCGGGTATCGCCGAGATTCCATCCGGTCCACCAGGCGATATCGGCCATGGTGCCCGGCCCGAAGCGAGCCAGCCACTGCCGGACAAGTTCGGTCCTGGCGTCGTCGGCGGACAGCGTCGGAAAGCCGTCCGGGAGCCACTTTTCGACCGGCGACCACTTGTATTGGCTGCCGAACCAACCACCGCCGGGTCGGCCTCGGACGATCCTGCCCTCGGCGGACAGGAGATTCAGGACCCGGCTGGTGATGTTCGCCGGGCCGCCGTACGCCTTGCCCTCGGCGTAGCTGAGTTGCGTGCGCAGTCGCGGCTCGGCGCGTGACAGTTCCAGGGCTGTCGCCTCACCGGATTCGCGCAGCAGGCGAAGGATGGCATCGTCGAGCTGGGTCAACCAGTTCGCGGGATCACAGGTGATGGTCGGCTGGTCGGTGACCGTCGCCAAGTCCTTGATCAACGCTCGGCGCAGGCGTGCGGCGACCGTGTCGCTCGACGAGTGCTGCACGACTGACGCCGAACCTATCGGCACGACGAACATTGTTCTCCGCATTCCGAGCATGCGGATCAGAGTCCGTTCGGTATACAGCGCTTCTGCCAGATCGTTCGGGTGGAGCGATTCCATCCTGGCGTCGGCGGAGAGGTAGACCGAGGCAGGGTCGGTGGCATGCAGGGCCACGAGGTCGTCGACGAGTGCGGCTGGGGCGATGCCGCTTGCTCTCGCCGCCAGGTGGTGGCGGATGCCCAGCCGTGCTCGTCGCTCGGCGATTGAGATGGTGCGCGCCGGCCTCGACACCGTCAGCGACGGTGTGCTCGGCGTGCGCGCTGCCGAATCGACCGGCACCTCACTCACGGGAGTGCCGCGGAACTGCGATCGGTTCACGGGTGCCATCGGTCTCCCCTCGCCGCCGGGGTGCCCGACAGCATCGCAGCTCGGTGGAAGCTTGTCACCAGCGGCGTTGCTGTGCTGATCGTCTGACTGGCCGTCGGCGCTTCAGAACGGTGGTTCATCGGTCGCCGCCTGCGCCGTCGCCTCTCGCGCGGGCGCGGGCGCGGCGCCGGTGTCGCGTCCATTGGCATCCGCCAGCCTCGAGAGGTCTTTTCCTGGGTGGTCTTCCAGTGGGGCGAGGGGCCACTCGGGAGTTTGGGTGCGGTACGTGCGGCCGGTCGGGCTGGTCCAGGTGATGCCGGCATCGGGATGCTGCAGGGCGTCCCACAGTCCGGTGGTCTTGAGGTCGTGGTGAAACTTGCACAAGCAGGCCAGGTTGCAGGGACAGGTGGGGCCGCCGGCACAGAATTCTTCGGAGTGGTCGATCTGGCATCGTCGCGCGGGTTGTCGACAGCCGGGGAATCGGCAGGTGCGGTCGCGTTGGGTGACGTGGTCTCGTTGGGAGAGCCGTGGCCGGTAGATGGTTCGGCCAACTTCGAGCGCCGTGCCGTAGGAGGGGTCGACGCCGATGGCAGTGATGCTCGAGGCGCTGACGGCCAAGGCGCGGCACAGGTCGGCGGAGACGGGGCCGTATCCATCGAGTTCGCCGGGGAGGTCGTCCAGTCCCGCCAGGGTGGTCGCCGCGATCGTCACATTCAGGTGGGTCAGCCGACCCTGCTGGGTGGGGAACACGAACGGCCGCATGATGGGTCGGTGGTCGCATGGTGGGCCGTCGGGAGCGGGAGCGGCTGTGCCGGTGTCCACGACGTCGATGGGGGAATGTGCAGCGTGGGCCGGATCCGCCCCGAGTGCGGCCCTCTCCGGACCGACGGCGACTGTGCCGCAGCGCAGTTCATCGGCGGTGGCAGGCGCGCAGTCGGCCGAATCCGGCTCGTCCGAGGACTCGTCCGGACCGAGAGTGCCCGTGCTGTCGCGGATGTCATCGACGCCGACAGCTTCGATGTCAGCAGAGACCGGCGACATCGAAACCGGGACGCAGCAGGCGCTGCTGTCAGACTCGACTGCGGAATCGCCGGAATCGCCGGAATCGCCGGGACCGGTGGTGGCCGGCCCGCCTCGCTGATCGGGATCGCCCCCGTCCGGCGCGGGGTTCCGTTCGGCGAGCGGTTCGCTCCCCGGTGTCGCGACGCCAGCAGCCTCGCTGTCTGGGCAACCGGCGGCGGGGTGTGCATGAGCGTCTGAGGTGTCGGGATTCTCGGCCTTCCGGTGGATCGGTGAGACGTCGGTGTCCGTGTCGGGGTGTGTTGCGGAGCGCTCCGGGTTGCCGTCACGCGGGTCGATCAATGACGTGTCGGGGTCGAAACGGCCTGCGATGGTGGCAGTGTCGCTGATCCACGAGTACTTCAGCGGGGCGTGTGTGATCACCGCGCGTCCGCCGAAGGTGGCACGCAGATCAACCGTTCCCTGGGTGGCCAGTTGGTCAAAGATGTCGCTGAACACGTCGGCGCGCAACGCCCCGATCCCGCGACTCTCGTCCGCGCGGCGGTGCAGCGTGGTCGCCACCCGGTCCAGAACGCTGAAGGCGACCGCGGCATGCTCGGCGGCGATCTCGGCGATGAAGGTGGACATCCCGTCGCGATTGGGCCGGACGGTTACGTGGCGTTCCTCGCGGGCTTTGATCTGCCGTTTCTTCGCCGCAGTGGGATCGACCGAGATCACTGCGCGGTCCACGATGCCGCGCAATTGGCCCGGCGTTCGGCAAGTCGCCTTCGGCAATACCGCCGTCTCGACCCTGCGCCGCAGATCGGCAGGCAGGTTCTCGGTTCGGTCCAGGATCGTCAATGCGCGGCCGCGATCGATCCGGCCCAGCGAGAGTGCCTGCAAAGTGCCGGGCAGGTCCATGGTGAAGTCCAATGCCTGGCGTACCCGGCGCTGGGCCGTCACAGGTGAGAAATGCAACGCCGCAGACACCTCGGCTGCTGCGACCTTGAATGCCGCCTCGTCGATCACGCGGTCCAAGGCCTCGTCGCCATGCACCGTTGAACCGGAAAATGACAGATCGGTGTCGTCTCCGCCACCCATTCCCACACGACCCGAATCCGGGCTGCCGACGCCGGCGCCAGCACTCATGGTGGAACGGGACGCGGACTGCGGCGATCGATGCAACGGTTGACCCGGTGCGCTCGCGTAGGCCAACAGCCCGTCGCGGGTTGCCGCTACCCCCGGCGCCGTGAACGCGGCCAGCCACCGGTGCTGCAGTGCCTGCACCCAGGACGCAAGCTTCTCCGTTGCTGCGATCACCCCGACCATCGAGGCAGGCGTCACCCGTGCCGGGTCCAGCATTCCCAGCACCACCGCCGAACCTGCCCCCGGATCCGCCCCTGCCAGGATCGCGGCGGCGGCGTCCGGGCCATCGGTGAACGCGTCCTCGGCGAATTCGAGCGCCGTCACCGGCTCGGCACTGTCGGGGTGCTCAGTGATGCTGGCCAGATGACGCGCCAGATCGCTGTTGCATTCCGCCCAGGCGCGTGCGCGGTCGTCTCCGGCCACCGGATCCGGCGGCAAGGCGCTATGGGGGTCGTCCGGCCAGGCGTCGAACGGACGGCCAACTGCACCGTCAAGACCCGCCGATTCCACCGTCTGAACCCTCACGACCCGCCAATCTGACTGACTTCCTCCACACTACAGGCGTTCGAATTATATGTCAAGAACTGTACAGTAAGTCTTTGGCGGGGTACGATCCGAGCAGTAAATCGTGGAGGAGGCCCGGCGCGGTGCCGAGCCGCGCCGTTCCACGACTCCTCAGGAACCGAGGCCGCCCTCGGGGTGCCCGAACGTGCGACCGGGAGGTAACAGCAATGACGAACCCAGACCTCGCTCGAGCTGCACCGACTGCCACCGCCTCGGGGCTCAGTTCTGCGGAATGTGAAGTCGATGCGTAATGTGAAGTCGACTGCCTCAGGGGTGTCTGCTGGTCGTCACCGAACGAAAGCTGCTGCAGGAACGTCTTTCTCGTCGTTGATGATGGCGGCGACGATCCTGCCGGCGACATTCGCAGGTGATCCTCCAGTCGGCAGGCGCGGCGATTGCCCGGCGATCGGCCTCGATGCGAGGCCGGTTTAAAGTGCGCGTCGGTCGGATGTCGATCAGCCGGATCGGTCGTCGGTGCACCAGACCTGGATCCTGCGCTCGGCGGAGGTGCTGCTGCTCGACGACGGGTTGCTGGTCGCCGCCGGATTCGGTGACCTGGCGACGAGGCCGCCCGATCACGTGTGTTTCGCCGCGGGTGTGCACATGCGGTTCGGGTTGCCGCGGGACTGCGCACTGGCTGAGCGAGAGTCGGCCCCGCCGGCCATGTGCGGCGGACATCGGCGACGGGGCGCAGCAGGGACGTTCGTCACCAGCGGCACCGCACACCGCTGGGAACAGCCCACTCCCGATGGCGGTTGCACCTGACCAGGAAGAAGGACGAGAGGGACATCGATGACCAACGCCATTCACCATGCACCACCGGCAACGACAACGACGACGGACCAGCTCTCGACGACATCGCCCGGCGGGGACGGACTGTCCCCCGACGGCGATGCCCGGGGCGTGCGGCTGTCCGTGCTGGACCTTGCCGGAGTCGGCGTCGGCGCCTCGGTGGGCGACGCCCTGGCCGCCACCACCGAACTCGCGGTTCAGGCTGAACAGCTTGGTTACCATCGCTTCTGGGTTGCCGAGCACCACGGCATGCCGGCCGTCGCGTCGTCGGCGCCCGCCGTGCTGCTGGCCCACCTGGCGGCGAACACACACTCGATCCGGCTGGGCTCCGGCGGCGTGATGCTGCCCAACCACGCGCCGATGGCGATCGCCGAACAATTCGGCACATTGGCGGCACTTCACCCCGGCCGGATCGACCTCGGGCTGGGCCGCGCCCCCGGCAGCGACCAGCTCACTGCCTACGCCTTGCGACGCCGGATGGACGGAGCCGGATCCGAGGATTTCGGCGACCAGGTTGCCGAGCTCGAGCATTTTCTCCGTCACGATTTCCCGGCGGACCACCCGTTCTCGCGGATTCGGACGACGCCGGTCTCGCCGGTGCCGCTCTACATCCTCGGATCGTCGGACTACGGCGCCCGGCTGGCCGCGCGGTTGGGGCTGCCCTTCGCGTTCGCCCACCATTTCGCCGGCGCCGGCGGCAACACCGAGGCGGCGCTGCACATCTACCGCTCGCAGTTCCAGCCTTCCCAGGCGCTCACCGAGCCGTACCCGATGATCGGCGTCACCGCGCTGGCCGCGGACAGCGAGGAAGAGGCGCGGTTCCAAGCCGGAGCCGGCGCGCTGTCCATGGTGCTCCTGCGCACCGGGCGGTTGCAGGAGATCCCTACCCCCGAGCAGGCCGCCGAATACCCTTACAGCGACGCCGAACTCGACCTGGTCCGTGCCATGCGCACGACGGAGGTGGTCGGCGACGCCGAGCAGGTCGCTGCCGGGCTGGGTGAATTGGTCGACCGGTTTGGCGTTGCGGAGATGCTGATCACCACCCGGGTGCACGGCGCGGCGACCAGGCTGCGGTCCTTCGAGCTGATCGCCGGCGCGTTCGCGCGGGCGGCCGCCAAGAAATAATGGCCCGAGAGCGACCGAGGCAGGATCAGGCCCCGAACCCGTGGTAGTGCATGACGTGCTTGATCCGGGTGTAGTCCTCGAGCCCGTACATCGACAGGTCCTTGCCGTACCCGGACTTCTTGAAACCGCCGTGCGGCATCTCCGCGATCAGCGGGATATGGGTGTTGATCCACACGCACCCGAAGTCCATCTGCGCCGACATCCGCGCCGCCGTATCGACATTCGACGTCCACACCGACGACGCCAGCCCGTATTCGGTGCCGTTGGCGAAGCCGAGGGCGTCCGCCTCGTCGGAGAACTTCTGCACGGTGATCAACGGGCCGAAAACCTCGGTCTGCACGATCTCGTCGCTCTGGTGTACATCTGCGACCACGGTCGGTTCGTAGTAGTAGCCGGGGCGGTCCAGTCGGTGGCCGCCGGCGGTGACGTCGGCGTGATCGGCAGCCCGCTCGACCAGCCCGGCGATGTGCGCGAGTTGGTCGGCGTTGTTGATCGACCCGTACAGCACGTCCTCGTCGTCGGATGACCCGGTCTGCGTCTCCCGCGCCTTCGCCGAGAGCGCCGCGACGAAGTCGTCGTAAATGCCGGCCTGCGCGATCACCCGGGTGGCCGCCGTGCAGTCCTGGCCGCCGTTGAAGTAACCCGCGGTCGCGATGCCTTCGACGGCCGCCTCCAGCGACGCGTCGTCGAACACCACCACCGGCGCCTTGCCGCCCAATTCCAAATGTGCCCTGGTCAGGTTCTTGGCGGCCGCGGTGGCCACGGCGATCCCGGCGCCGGTCGATCCGGTGATCGACACCAGGGCAGGCGCACTGTGCGAGGTCAGCGCCGCGCCGGTGTCGCGGTCACCGCAGATCACGTTCACCACGCCAGGCGGGTAGAACTCCTGCAGCGCCGTGCCCATCCACACCGAGCTGGCCGGGGTGGTGTCCGACGGCTTGAGCACCACTGTGCAGCCGGCCGCCAGCGCGGGAGCGATCTTCCAGATCGCCATCATCATCGGATAGTTCCACGGTGCCACCTGGCCGACGACTCCTACCGGTTCCCGGCGGACCGATGACGTATGCCCGCGCATGTACTCGCCCTGCGAACGCCCCTCGAGCACCCGGGCGGCGCCGGCGAAGAACCGGATCTGGTCGACCATCGGGCCGACCTCTTCGGACTTGGTCAGGGCCGTCGGCTTGCCGGTGTCCTGGACCTCGATCGCGACCAGTTCGTCGGCGTGCTCCTCGACGTGGTCGGCGAATTTCAGCAGCGCGAGCTGGCGCTCGCCGGGGGTCGACCAGCGCCAGGTCTTGTAGGCCTCCGTGGCGGCGGCGTAGGCGCGGTCGACGTCCTGGGCACCGGACAACGGCGATGTCGCGTACACCGCACCGGTGCTCGGATCGATGATGTCCATCGACGCACCGTCAGCGGCCGGCGCCGACTCCCCGTTGATGATGTTCTGCAGCACGGTCTTCTCGGTGCCGCCGGTCCCGCTCGTCGCTGAGCTCATGATCTTTTCGGTGCCCTTTCGTTGGCTGGACAGAACGACGATAACCCCGCTGGAGTCAGCTCACCTGAGCGGCGGTGGAGTGCAGCACGCCAACCGGGCACGGCGCGTGGGCCAGCAGTTGCTGGCTCACCGAACCCATGACGAGGCCGCGGAACCCGCCACGGCCGCGTGACCCGAGGGCCAGCAGTTGGGCGCCGCGGGACTGCTCGACCAGCACTGCTCCGGGCCTGCCCTCGGCCTCCCAGTAGGTGATCGGCACGGAAGGAAATGCGTTGCCGTCCAAGATGACCGGAGCCCAGAAGCTGGCCGTCGGCGAGCCAGGCCCGTCGGCGACCGGGTCGACCTGCTTGACCGAGATCGACCCGCGGCGGTGTCGGACGGTGATCGCCACCAGCCCGGTGCCCAGCGCCGAGGCATGCCGGATGGCCACCGCCGCGGCCGCATTCGCCGAGACCGAGCCGTCGTAGCCGAGCACCACCTGGCCGGCGTGCGGACCCTCAGCGGCCGCAGCATCGCCAGCAGAGCCAGCAGCGCCGACGGTCGGCGTCGGGTGCACCACGACGACCGGGCACTTCGCATAGGGCACGACGTTCAGGGCTGTCGAGCCCACCAACAGTCCGGTGAAGCCCTCCCAGCCGCGGGCGCCGATCACCAGCAGTTGCGCGGTCTCCGACGCGCTCAGCAGGGACTGCACGGGCGGCGTCGGGTAGCGGACGCCGTGCACCACCAGGTCGGGGTGCCGCTCCCGCACCCCGGCGACGGCGGTCTGCACACCGCCCTCGAGGTCCTCGGCGTACTCCTCGACCTCGATATCGCCCTCCGCGTCGGGATGCGCGATCAGCACGGTCAACGGCACGCCGTACACCGCGGCGGTGTCCGCGGCCCAGTTGAGCGCGCCCTGGCTTGAGGGGGAAAGGTCGACACCGACGACGATGCCGACCGCGGCCGGCGGGCTCGCGTCCGGGACGGAGTCGCTCGCGGCGGCGCTCACTGAGCCGCTGACGGAATCTTGCGGGGCGTCGGTCATAAGTGGCCATCCGAATCCGTCGGCTCAGTGAGCACGTCGCGGGATGGCCGTCGAAGGTAGTTGATCAGCGGCGGCATCTATGACGACAAGAACAGCTGAGCTATCCAAGTGGGGATGGCTAGTTTACTGTGACCAGCGATGATTTAGCTCACTTCTTCGAGCCAAAACGAGGTGTCCCATGACGATCGAAGGCTCGGCCAGACCGGCCGGCGAGGGTGGAGAATCACACTCCGATGGCCACCATCACCCACAAGTGGAAAAGGGGCTGTCGGCCAACTCCGTAGGGTTGCTCGGCGGTACCGTTTTGGGCATTTCGTGTGTCGCTCCGGCATACACCCTGACCGCCACCATCGGTCTGGTCGCGGCGGTGGCCGGCGTCAAGATGCCGATCATCTTCATCGCCGGCTTCATCCCGATGCTGTTCGCGGCCTACGCCTATCGCGAGTTCAACAAGGTCGACCCGGACTGCGGCACATCCTTCACCTGGACCACCCGCGCGTTCGGTCCCTATATCGGATGGCTCGGCGGGTGGGCGGCGATCCTGGCCACCATCATCGTGCTGGCCAACCTGGCCGGAATCGGCGTGCAGTTCTTCTATCAACTCCTGGGCAGTGTGTTCAACAATCCAGATCTCGGCGATCTGTGGACCAACAGATTCGTGAACGTCGGCACCTGTTTGCTCTTCCTCTTGATGGCAACTGCCATCGCCTTTCGGGGTATCACGACCACCGAAAAGGTCCAATTCGTCCTGGTTTTCTTCCAGTTGGGCGTTTTGGTGCTGTTCTCGGTGATGGCGTTTGCCAAGGCGGGCGGGCCGGACGATCCCGGCGGTCTGGCCTTCTCCTGGGACTGGTTCAACCCGTTCACCGGGCTCACCGTGAGCGCCCTCGTCGCCGGGCTCTCAGCGTCGATCTTCTCGTTCTGGGGTTGGGACAGCGCGCTCACGGTCAACGAGGAATCCAAGGACGCCGAGAAGACGCCGGGCCGCGCGGCGCTGCTCGCGGTGGTGTCGATTCTGCTGACCTATTTGCTGGTGTCGGTGTCGACGCTGATGTATGCCGGTGACGGCACCGAGGATCTCGGCCTCGGCAACGAGGACATCTCGGACAATGTGTTCGGTGCGCTGGCGGAGCCGGTGATGGGGACGCCGTTGAACAACCTGCTCTTCCTGGCGGTACTCGCGTCCAGTGCGGCAAGCCTGATGACGACCTTCCTGCCGACCACCCGCACCATGCTCGGGATGGCGTCCTACGGTGCGCTGCCCAAGCGCTTCGCCAGCATTCACCCCAAGTACCTGACGCCGGCCTACGGCACGGTCGTTGCCGGCATCATCGCCGGCACGTTCTATGCCGTGCTCACGTTCGTCTCCGAGGCGGTCCTCTTCGACACCATTCTGTCGCTGGGCCTGATGATTTGCTTCTACTACGGGCTGACCGCGATCGGCTGCGTGTGGTACTTCCGGAAGGAGCTGTTCACCAGCTTCCCCAACATCATCTTCAAGTTCCTTTTCCCACTGCTCGGCGGGCTGGGGTTGTGGTTCGTCTTCTTCGTGACGATCAAGGACAGCGCCGACCCCGAGTACTCCGGATCGTCCATCTTCGGAGTGGGCACCGTGTTGGTGCTCGGCCTCGGGTTGATCCTGCTGGGCGTGGTGGTCATGTTGATCATGCGGGCGCGGCAGCCCGCGTTCTTCCGTGGCGAGACCCTGAACCGGGGCACCCCGTCGCTGATCATTCCGGAGTAACTAGCCTGTGCCGGTGCCACACCCTGTCCGTCTGTCCGAGCTCACCACGCTGCGACTGGGCGGTCCGGCGCCGGACCTGGTCACGGTGCGGACCGTTGACGAGATTGCCGATGTGGTGGGCGCCGCGGATCGCGCCGGCGCCGGTGTGCTGGTGCTGGGCGGCGGGTCGAACCTGGTGGTCGCCGACCGCGGCATCGACACACCCGTGATCCGGATCGGGGTGCGCGGCATCCAGGTCGACGCGGGCGACGACAAACGCGCCGATGGACGTACCACCGTCACCATCGGCGCCGGCGAGAACTGGGACGACGTCGTCGCGGAACTGACCGGGAAGGGCTTCGCCGAGTTCGCGCCGCTCTCCGGCATCCCCGGCTCCGCCGGTGCCACCCCGATCCAGAACGTCGGTGCGTACGGCACCGAGATCGCCGAGGTGCTGACCGGGGTCACCGTGTACGACCGGACCGCGGGTCTCGTCCGGGACGTGCCGGCCGTCGAACTCGGCCTGAGCTACCGGCATTCCGTCCTTCGCGGCACCGACCGGGCGGTGGTCTGCGCGATCACCGTTCGGCTGCGCCGCGGCGAGGTCACAGTCAGGTACGCCGAACTCGCCCGCACGCTCGGCGTCCGGATCGGCGCCACGGCGCCGCCCGCCCAGGTCAGGGCCGCGGTGCTGGACCTGCGTCGGCAGAAGGGCATGGTGCTGGACCCGGACGACCCGGACACCTACAGCGTGGGATCGTTCTTCACCAATCCGATCGTCGGGAAGGATCAGGCCCGGGACGTCGACGAGGCGATCAAGGCCAGGTTCGGTCCGGCCACCAGCTATCCGGCGTACCCGGTCACGGGTCCGGACGGTCGGGACGATCCTGCCGGTCGGGTGAAGCTGTCCGCTGCGTGGCTCATCGAGCGGGCGGGCTTCAGCAAGGGCTTCGCCGGCCCGGGCGGACGTGTTTCGCTGTCCACCAAGCACACCCTCGCCTTGACCAATCGCGGCGGCAGCACGGCCGACCTGATCGCGCTCGCGCGGCAGATCAGGGACGGCGTCCGGGACGCGTTCACCATCTCGCTGCAGCCCGAGCCGATGCTGATCGGGGTCAGCCTGGACGACTGACAGACCTTTCGACGAGGTCTCAGGTTGGTCGCGAATGGTGTTGGGGTCACGTGAACCTCACGGCGGCGGCCTACGGTGGAAATGCCAGTGCATCGATCAGTTCAGCTCGCGGCAGAAGGGACCAGCCAGATGCGATACCAGGCGACCCGGCTAGGTCACCGCAGAATCGGCGCTGTGCTGGCCATGATCATCTCGGTGGCGCTGGCCGCTTCCGCGTGCGCGAGTTCCGACGACGTGGTCGTCACGGTGACCTCCGTCGTCGGCCCGACCGTCACCGCCCCCGGGCTGTCCGGCGCGACGAGCGCCGCCACCGCGAGCACCGAGAACCTGGCTTCCAAGGTGCGGGTGAGCGTCAAACCGAAGTTCGGCAGCACCGATGTCGCGCCGACGGACCAGATCACGCTCACCGTGTTTTCGGCCAAGATCAAGGACCTGACGGTCACCGGCGACGACGGCTCCGTGGTCACCGGGACCATTTCGCCGGACCAGGCGACCTGGACGCTCGCCCAGCGTTTGGCCTACAACACCACCTACACGTTCGCCGGCACAGCGATCGCCAACGACGACGGCTCGGAGAACCCGATCTCCGGCACCATGGCCACGATCAAGCCGGCGGCCACCGTCCGAGCCTCGTTCCAGATCCCCAGCGGCACCACGGTCGGGGTGGCGGCTCCGATCATCATCACCTTCGCCGAGTCCATCGAGGACAAGGCCGCCGCACAGAAGACCTTCAAGCTGACCACCGACAAGGGCGACATCCAGGGTTCTTGGGGCTGGCTGCAGGACGAGGACATCCAGGGCACCGGCGTCAAGCAGTCGATCGTGCACTTCCGGCCGGCCGTTTACTGGCCCGGTTATACGAACGTGCACGTCGAGGCGAACCTGATGGGGGTGAAGTACGGCGACGACAAGTGGGGAAAGGAGGACATCACCACCGACTTCACTGTCGGTCGCGACCAGCGGGTGCAAGCCGACGTGACGACCTTCCACCTGGTTGTTCTTCTCGACGGCAAGATCGTCAAGAACTACCCGGTCTCGTTCGGTAAGGAGTCGGAGCCCGGCAAGGCCACAGTCAGCGGCGTGCATGTGGTGACCGAGAAGTTCCCGACCTATTCGATGTGCAACCCGCAGTTCGACTACTGCAACGTCGAGGAGAAGTTCGCCGTCCGGATCAACAACAACGGCGAGTTCATCCACGAGAATCCGCTGACCACGCCATTCCTGGGGAAGGCGAACGTCTCGCACGGCTGCGTCAACATGGGCGTCGGCGATGCCGAGGAGTACTACAACTCCGCGATCTACGGCGATCCCGTCGATGTCACCAATACCGGCGTGCCGATGACGGAGAAGGACGCCATCTACGACTGGATCTACTCGTTCGCCGACTGGCAGAAGCTCAGCGCTCTGTGAGCGCGGGACTGGTGAGAATGGGTAACACCTGAACCGCAGGTAGCGTTGCTCCGATCATGGATACGAACGTCGGGAACGGGTACTCGTCGGTGGGACGCCGTGCCTACGCGTCGGGACCCGGTGGTTCGACTGGCGGTATCTCCCGGGTGGCGGCCATCTCGCTGCACACGTCGCCGCTGGCCCAGCCGGGCACCGGCGACGCGGGTGGGATGAACGTCTACGTCGACCAGACCTCCCGGCGGCTGGCCGCCCGCGGGGTCAAGGTGGAGATCTTCACCAGGGCTACCTCCTCCGATCAGCCGCCGGTGACCGAGGTGGTGCCTGGGGTGCTGGTCCGGCACATCGTCGCCGGGCCCTTCGAGGGACTCGACAAGGAAGAACTCCCCGGCCAGCTGTGCTCGTTCGCGGCGGGGGTGATGCGGGCCGAGGCACGCCGCGATCCCGGGCACTACGACATCGTGCACTCCCACTACTGGCTCTCGGGGCAGGTCGGCTACCTGGCGAAGGATCGGTGGGGGGTGCCGATGGTGCACTCCGCGCACACCCTGGCGAAGGTCAAGAACGCCGCCTTGGCGCAGGACGACCGGCCGGAGCCGCGCGGCCGGCTGATCGGCGAGGAACAGGTGGTCGCCGAGGCCGACCGGCTGGTGGCGAACACGGCCACCGAGGCCGAGCAGCTGATCGAGCTGTACGGCGCGGACCCCGACAAGATCGACGTCGTCCCGCCCGGCGTTGACACGGACGTGTTCTCCCCCGGGCCGGTCGGCGCAGCCCTGGCCGCGCGGCAGGCCCTCGGTCTGCACCCCGATGAGCTGGTGATCGTTTTCGCCGGCCGGATCCAACCGCTGAAGGGCCCGGACGTGCTGATCTCGGCCGTCCGGCGGCTGGCAACGGCCCATCCGGACCGGCGCTGGCGGGTGATCATCGTCGGCGGCGTCTCGGGTACCGGGCGGCAGGACGAGCACCGGCTCGCCGACCTGGCCGAGCAGTTGGGCATCGACGCCCTGGTCGACTTCCGGCCACCGGTTCCGGCGGCCGAACTCGCGCAGATCTACCGGGCTGCGGACGTTGTCGCGGTGCCCAGCTACAACGAGTCGTTCGGGCTGGTCGCCCTCGAGGCGCAGGCGTCGGGCACGCCGGTGGTCGCGGCCGCGGTCGGCGGGTTGACCGTCGCGGTGGCCGACGGCGTGAGCGGGCTGCTCGTTCCCGGCCACGACCCGGCGTTGTGGGCCGATCACCTGGCCAGGGTGGTGCTCGATCCGGCGCTCCACGCCCGGCTGGCTGCGGCGGCACCGCTGCACGCGGCGGGGTTCTCCTGGGATGTCACGGTGGATGGGTTGCTCGCTACCTACGCCCGGGCGATCCGGGCAGTCCGTGACGCGCATGGAGTTGCTGAAGAATTTGCACTGCATCCGGTCGGCCGGTGACGCCCGACGAGCTCGACGGCGCCCTGACCCTGCTGGGTGTCGACTACCGGCGGGACGGGGCGGACGCGTTTCTGGTCACCCTGCCAGGCGAGCGCCGGCAGCGGACCCTGGTCTGGCTCGTGCTCGGCGATCATCAACTGCTGATCGAATCCTTCGTCTGCCGAGCCCCTGATGAGAACGCCGAGGCGGTCTACCGGTTCCTGCTACAGCGCAACACCACCTTGCGCACAGTGGCGTACGCCCTCGACAGTTCGGGGGACATTCACCTGGTTGGTCGAGTGTCCCGGTCCGCGCTGACCGCCGAGGAGCTGGACACCGTGCTGGGCGTGCTGCTTGCGACCTCCGACCGGGACTTCAATCCCATCCTGGAACGCGGATTCGCCGGCGCGATCAGGAGGGAATGGGCGTGGCGCACGTCGCGGGGGCAGTCGGTGCGGAATCTCACGGCTTTCCGACACCTGGTGGATCCCTGATTCGACCCCCTTGCGGTGGACGGCTGGTCACCGCACGGGGAGATACGTGACCGACCCGATGCGGCGGGCGGCCTGATGACCCAATGGAGTTGGTCGGTCGGGTTTTGTCACTCGATCAGGTGCAGCGGTAGCGCACCGGGCGTGACTAGGTTTGGGATACTCCGCTGGGGGTGCGCCAGGTATCGTCCTAGGCAAGGTGATCTTTCGGATGTGGTTCGGCAACCGGTGGGGGACTGCCCGTGGGCGGGCGCGGTGAGTGGACACAACGGGTGGTGAGCACTCTTGCCCGTTGTTTCCCGACGAAGCGCCGGGATGACCGCACCCCTGTTGCCGAAACGACCGGCCACGAAATGATTGTCGAGCCCCAGACGGCTGCCGTCAGATTGCGCACAAGGCGCTCCGTTCCGCGCATCGCCATCGCGGTCAGCTTCGCACTCGCGGCGACGTTCACCGGCTCGGTGGGCCTTTTCTCCGCCTCGGCGCAGGTCATTGCACCGTCCGCTGCTTCGTCGTCCGCCCTGCCGGTGTGCCCGCCCGGACAGGAAGCCACCACCGTGGCCGGCAGCGGGACACCGGCGCCGCTGGGCAACGTGCAGGACGTGCCGGCCGGTGTCGTGGACGGCGGCACCTTCGCGGGGGTGGCGCTGAACGCGGAGCAGGTGAAGATGGCGGCCACGGTCGCCGCGGTCGGCAAGCAGATGGGGATCACCCGCCGGGGCATCGAGATCGGTATCGCGGTCGCCACTGAGCAATCCAGCCTGCGGCCCGACGCGGTGAACGAGGCGTGGCTGGGGCTGTTCCAGCAGAACCCCGTCGACTACACGATGTACCCGCGCACGGAGCCCGGTGGCGCTGCCTGGATGTTCTACGACCGACTGCTCAGGCTGGTCCCGGGATACGACACCGATCCGCGGACCGACTACCAGATCGGTGACGTGGTGCAGCTGACGGGCACCGGTGAGCGGTTCGGCGAGTACCAGGACATGGCC